>NZ_CP144906.1:2533333-2881666 GCF_036699995.1 Clostridium beijerinckii
GTAAAGTTGCCTAAAGAAGCATACAGTGCTTCTTTTAGTGATTATCTTGAAGTTGAAAATTTGAAATTGCTTTCTTCAGTTGAAGATTTTGAAATAGTAATACAACCCGATTCTATTGATGAGCCTGTAAATATTGCAAGAGAATGTAATATGATAGGCGATATTATTACAATAGATCATTTTGCACCTGGAATCTTTTTTAAATGTGACTTTGATTATGTACCCAATATAGATGGTTGGACTATTATTGAGTTTTCAGAACGAACATTAGAGTGCAATGCATATGGATTACCAATAGACAATGATTATCCCATGTGGGTAGAATATTTGCTTACAAGTTATGTTATGTACAACATTGGAAATGAAAGATTGGCTTTTTTTTCTGCTTTTGCTGCACTAGACCAATATATAGAAATGCTATATGCAAATCTAGAAACTGCGTATTATAACTTACTGCCAAGAATAGGAAATGCTGAAGTATTTGATAAATACTGTGATAAAATTGAAAGATATCAAAATATGAATAGGCGAATTATAGATGAGAAATTTAAAGATGTAATACACGAATGTGTTGTAGATTTTGAGAAATATGGTTATTTGTATAATAAGCTATATGACTATGAGAAAATGCGGAACAAAGTTGCTCATTGCGAAGAAGGGTATTCAGATGGTAATTATTTAGATTTAGTGTTTGTTATTATTGAGATTATTTATTTGACAGGGACAGGAACAGAATTAGTAGATAATATTTTTGAGATATATGAGTAAGAGCACCTTCGGGTGTTTTTTTAATATCTAGGGATTTTGTGTCTTTAAAACCAATTATATCAATAGTTAAGAGGCTGTTGGCTTATAAAAATATGATTAGGAATGAGCATGCGCAGCCACTTTGTTCTCTATAGAGCTAGATAATTTATGGTATATGGAAGTACCAAAAAGGAAATTTTAAACAAACTCCATTAATAAAAATAATTTCAATAAATGGATATAGCGTTGAATAAAGAAAAGTTGGATTTTAAGATTATAGTAATGGAACTTATCTAAAATAATGTTTTTTGGGAGAGCAATTATACCAATAGAAAATAAATATTGTAAAGGGGAAATTCGCTGCGCTCACCCCTGTACAATATTTATTTTCTATGGAGCTTAAGTATTTGCTAAAAAAACAACATAAGCTTGTCCTATAATTTTAGCAGTTAATTCTGTAGTTTGTGGAATATTAAAAGAAATAAAATAATCCTGGAGAGGACCTCTCCAGGATTATTTTATTTCAAGTTCAAGCTGTATTGGTCTTGTATCAAGGTAATGTTCATATTCTATTTTATAGTATATGATTAATTTTCTTCTGCCATCATATGGTAGTGTATTTACCAATGAATCAAATTGGGCTTTTGATTCAAAGCCTTTTTCTTTTATAAGCCATTTTGTAAATGTCATTAGATCCAATCCTTCTCATATATATTTTTAATGAGGGGTAGAGAGGAGTATTTCTCTAATCCCATTCAGTCTGTAGGTAATTTATAAAGTATTGATATTTTTCGTGATAATATAAATCAGTTCTTTTAGATTCTTCTTTTGATAAGATAGAAAGCCAATCTTTATAGTGTCCGTAAGAATTAAAAGCTTCTTTAGTAGTAAGCCATTTTGTAAATGTGAAATTTCTCATATCTTTCTCAAATCCTCTCTTAACCTTATACTATAATTATTGCCTAAAAGGGGAACGAATATTCGTAGATACTTGTACTTATTTGTATATTTTTTTAGCTATTTAAGTATAAGAAATTTAATTGTTGGCTAGAATATTTTAAAGATAAGGAGTGGAATAATAATGGAAAATAGAAATAAAATAAAAAAAGTAAAACTACCAACAAAGCAACTTCATGTGGAATGTGAAATTAAGTTATATGAAGACTTTGAAGCATATTGTCACAGGAATGGAAAAGATGTTAGTAAGGCGATAAGAGGATATATGAAACTATGCGTTGGAGAATAAAATATAAATAATTAAAGTACCTAAAAGGTGCTTTTTTTGTACATAAATAATGTCTAAAATTTCTATAAGTGGGCATAATAAAATATGGGAGGAGAGGAACTAAAAAGAAAAGGTGGTCATAAAAGTGGAAAAGAGAAAATATGAATCAAAAACGCTAATCGCAGAGTACAGATATTTAAGTGAACATGAAAAGTTCAGATTTTCTGAAACAGCTTACAGGCTAAAAGATGGATCAATAATTATTGAGTATAATGGTGCTCCTTTAAGTCTTTATGGATTGAAATTAAGCTATAACAAGAACATAGGAAGAAAAGGAATATTTAGTGTTACAAATGATGATTATGAATTTTGGAAGTCATTTAGAGGCAGAATTGAGGAGAGCAGTTTTGTAGATTACGAAACTGAAAGAAATGATATTTTAGAAAAAGTCAGGGAAGAATATAATAATCAAATAAGTTCAGAACCAGAACACGAAAATATATTAGAAAGCCTGTCATTTGGGGAATTGCCATACTAAGTACATAGGGGGAGAAATCCCCTACAAATATAACAATAATAAGGACAAGCACTTTAGCACCAGAAACCTATGATTAAAGAAAATAGTGCAAGCCTTATTCATAAATATTAGAAATATATTAAAAACAGCATGTCCAACGGAGCACCATAATATCACATAGATTTTTCATATTAACTTTACTTATTTATTTAAAAGGTCGGTCAAGACCGAAAGCAAAGCGTGTCTTGAGCTACATTTTAAATAAATGTACCATGTTATATGAAAAAAGCTATATAAAAGATATAATCTAGAGTTTATTAATGGGGGCGGTCTTGGACTGGCTTTTTCCAATACCTCTACATAATTAAAAGTAGATAATAGATCTGAAAATCGTATCATTAAAAATAATTTCCCAGTAATACAACTTATTATTTTTAGTGATTGGATTTTTAGAGCGTAAAAAATATATAGTCAAACATTATAGTAATAAACTTAAGCCTGTACAAGATAGGCATGCCGTCACATTACTTACTTTCTCATGCTATTGTGATGGCATGTCTAAGCCCCAAAAAATTCTTGTCAGCTTGTCTGACCAACTAAACATTATCTTCACATTTTCATATACCAGAAAAAATAAATTATAATGAACTAAAAAAAGAACTATAAACAAAAGTTCCAGTCAGAGGGATGGATTAGTATTCTTATACATGCTTTAAAGAATGAATATATATACATGATTATACATTTTAATTTATTCATGAAAATCTCAATCCCGAAGTGCCCCACCGGGAACCCAAACAATGGACTAGTCTAATGCGTACAGATTATTACTTTGTAAAAGGCTCCGAGTAAGGAGGAGACTTTTACAATGTTAGAAGCCTGTAGCTGTATGACCTGTCCATTTTTGGGTGGTGGTTAAGGCACCAAAATGATTATGAGATAAAAGACCTTGTCCTTTAGAAAATGCGTATATAGGAATACTAACTACATATATTACATCAGTAATAAGAAAATTTAGTTATATGAATATACAGTTACAAATAATATCTAATAAAGTTTATGTATGTAGATATATAAGAATAATACTTGGAGTGGCGGTAGCCACAAGGAGCACACAGTGCTCCTAATATATTTATTCATTGCTGCCGCAGGCTACAATAAATAATGAGAAGTTCAAGATATATAAGATTTTTATAACTGTTCAGGATATACTAACATAACATATAAGTACTAGAAATAGCGTAATCTATAAATAGCTTGAACTTCTCTTCCTTAGGAGTGAAGCGACGTTATTAGATTACAAAAAATGGACTGAATGAAGCTATAGCTAAATTTAAAATTGTCTAATAACTGTAATAGATTTATTCTGTCCATCTTAACTCCTTATATTATTTTAATTTGTAACATAATAATATTGATACAATAATATGAAAAGTTGTAAATAAATATACTTGTAATATAATAATAATTATATAAAGTGATATTAAATAGTTAAAGACTCTAGGCTTATAAAAAATTATATTAAAAGTATACAATTTATGTGGTTAGGAGAAAGCTTATGCAAATTAATTATATGACTCTAATTATGAATTGGATCAATTTTGGGGTAATAATTTTAATAATAATAGTAATATATAAAGGGGTAAACGCATTTAAAAGCTTTATAAAAAAGAATAAACAAATGAATGAAAAATTGGATATTATTTTAGATACACTTGAAGAAAGCAAGAAATGAATTTAAGGTGTTTTTTTTATTTCTTGATAGTAAAGTATGATGAATTAAGAACAATATTTTTTAGGAGTATAAATATGAAACTGGTATGTAAATTATGTAATATAGAAATAACAAATCATTTGGTAGAGCTACAGAATTTGAATTTTCTAAATGAGAATGATGGTGAAGATTATATTCCTTCTGGTTTTTATATAGTTGGAGATGGAAGATATGATAGCAGGTCTAAAGGTAGGATAATTATTAATTTAAATGATTTAATTAATTCAAAGCATCACTCCGATGCATCTCGATTAAACGGATGTTGTGGACTTGATGGCTTAGATGGCATAAATACTGTTTGCATTAATAATCATGAAATTGGTACTGAAAACTCAGACTGTTGGATGGCTCACTATATTACACTTGAACCAGATATGATAGGATGGGTAGAAGATTAAGTGGTCAAGATTGATTCGTAATTTTCTTAATTTGTGTATCATTTTATAATTTAAATTCAAATTAAACTACTTAGTTTCGGTGTTCCAATACAAATAAATTTAAAGGCGATAAACACTATAAAATGGATCCTATAGAATGGACAGTTAGAAAAAAGGCTTATAAAGCTAAATTTCTTACTGACTCTATTTTACAGGGTCTTTTTTTGTTACAATTAATTTCAGTATAATTGGAGGGATGTTTATGGGCGTCAATCATTTTACAGAAGAACAACAAGAAGAATTGCGAAATAATCCATATATCGAAAAAGTTAGTAATAAATCAATAACTTATACAACTGAATTTAAAGAACTGTTTGCAAAAGAATACCGTGCCGGAAAAATACCATCTCAAATATTGACTGAATGTGGAATTAATCATAAGTTCTTAGGTAAAAAACGTAAGGATGCTCTTGTTGCAATGGTGAAGAGATGTGAATTTCGCTCAGATGGCTTTGAAGATATAAGAAAATGTAACTTAGGTCGTCCAGTTGCAAAGGATTTAACTGATGCTGAACGAATTGCCAGACTCGAACATCAAATTAAATATTTAAAACAAGAAAATGAATTTTTAAAAAAAATCGAATTTCTAGACAAACAAGCCGAATGGAAGAACAAACAGAATCAACGCCAGAAGAAAAATTCAAACTCATCCAAGAAATGACTCAGCGTGATAATAATGAATTAAATATAAGTTGGCTATGTAAAATGGCTCGCGTGTCGCGAAGCGGATACTATAACTGGCTTCATTCATTTGGGCAACGATGTAATAAGGAAGAACAGGATAGAGCTGATTTTACACTAATATTAGAAGCCTATAAGTATCGTGGATATGATAAGGGTAGACGTGGAATATATATGCGGCTGCTACATATGGGCGTGCGAATGAATCAGAAAAAGATTAGCCGTCTAATGAAGAAATACAATCTCTTTTGTCCAATTAGGAAGGCCAATCCGTACCGTAGAATGGCGAAAGCTCTTAAGACAGATGCCATATCTGATAACCTTGTAAAACGTGAATTTGTAGAACATGGTGCAGGGAAAATACTTCTTACAGATATCACATATTTATTTTATAACCATGGCTGTAAAGCTTATCTTTCTGTCATTAAAGATGCGTATACAAAACAGGTTCTGTCATATGTAGTAAGCGAGTCTCTTGAAGTTGATTTTGTGTTAGAAACTATTAATAACTTAATTGATAAACATGGAGACAGCCTTCAAATGGATGCTATTCTTCATTCAGATCAAGGCTGTCATTATACCAGCATTTCTTTCCGTCAGTTGCTGAAAGACAAAGAGCTGAGGCAGTCTATGTCACGAAGGGGAAATTGCTGGGATAACGCACCGCAGGAATCTTTCTTTGGGCATATGAAAGATGAAATACATCTAGACAGATGCAGTACTTACGATGAACTTTGCAATGAAATTGATAATTATATGGACTATTATAATAATGAACGTTATCAGTGGAAACTAGCGAAGCTGGCACCAAATCAATATGCAGAATATATAATAACTGGAAAGCATCCGCTCAACGATGAACAGACAGGTCTTCCATGAACTGGGTATGGTAACGTTGGCTATACATAGCCCGGTATTCATCCTTAATCAGTGATTCAGAACTACACTCTGGATTGATCATGTCATAGAAATACATTTCATATGCGAGGTCATGGAAATCGGTTTTTAAAATCCATTTCAGCACATAAAACAGATAGTCAAGTTCTTCTGTAATTATCACAGCTTCCATCATTTGTACATAAAACCATATCCACTTCACTTCATTAAGCTGTTCGCAATAACGAATAACATAAGAGGGAATATCATCACTTAACATAGATTCCTTGAAAGTATTTAAGTTTTCTATAAATTTTCTATTTATCATAATAATACAAGATACAGTTAGCTATTAAGATGAACCAACATCAAATCCAAAGGATTCAATGTTGGCTCATCTTTTCTGCATCTCCTCCTTACGGATAAAATACATGATTTAGATTTAAAATCTAATGCCTTTTTTTATAAATGTCCTTGACAATGGGACCACTTTACTAATAATCAATGTTTATCGCCTTTTTACTCATGCCACTTTATGAGAATCATCAGTAGGACTCTCTGTATCAATAGCAACACCAAGTTTAGCTGATATTATGGTATTTAACTTATTAATTGAACTTGCTAAGCTAACAATTTGCTTCTCTAAGCGTATTAGCAAATATGCAGACACTGCCACGGGAAAGCCATTATTAACAATAAGATCCATTAATTGATTTACTTCCATAAACTCACCACCTCCTATAAGAGATATATGAAATAAAATATATTAGTTCATATTTAGCTAATAAATAATTATCTAAAATTAAAATAGATAAGATAAACTAAATTATTGAGTGCCGCCTTCGTTTGCAATGTGATTATAATAATAATTTATAGCAACATCAACTATGGTACTGACACATACATTAATATCTGGATGGATGCTCTTTAATTCATTTATCTTTCTTATGGTAGAATTTCTAAGGGTATAGCTCCTTTTAATATTTGGAGTTTCACCATCAATGGCAGGAGCAGCACCATTAGGTAGTGGAGTTCTTCTATTATCAAACAGTTCTTTAGTAGAGCTTAAAGTATTTTTTATTTCTATGGAGTTAGTTATATTATTTTTAAAATTGCTGTTACTAGTTGAAGCTGTATTAGTTTGAGCATTGTTTTTAGGATCTTCTTGAATAGAATTATTATTAGATTTACTATCAGAGCTAGTTTGAATAATGTTAGTATCAGAATCATCAAAAGAGAAGGAAGATATGCAGTCACCAGTTATAGGAGTTTCGCTAGTAAATCCATATACTTCACCTTCATCATATTCAAAATCATTTTTAGGAACGTTTGATGTTTTTCTTCTAGCCATAAATTATATACCCTCCTTAGCCTTATTTTTATGTATCCTCGTAAAGGATATATGGTTATTTATTAGAGATTCTAAAATTCTAAAGAATTTAGGAATATATATTTTTTAGAATTTAAGAATAAAAGAACTTAAGAATGATGGAATTTAAGAATATTAGAACTTAAGAATATAAGAATTTGCTTGTAAAATGCGGGTTAGGAGATTAGATATACAAATTTAATCATGATTTTAATGTTATGTTACAGTATAAAACATATATCCATAATAGCAGCTCATAAATTTTAAAGCTGTAAATAAATTATTGGAGTGTGTTGTAAAAATGATTAGAGATGAAATTAAACTTAATTCAGAAGAAGGAGAGATTTTTGATAAAAAGCAGATTGCTTTAGCAATTAGGAATTCTACTTTTAATGATGAACTCCAATGTTCTTTAATTACTGAAGGAATACTTAATAAATGTGAAGGATGTTCTCTTAAATATATTTGTGATAGCATTGATCAAGTAGCTCAAAACTATATTGATAAGACTACAGATGTTATTAATAATTTTAATTTTGAATAAGTGGATATAGATTAATATAGTTATATAAAATAAAAACTCCTAGGTTAGCCTTGGAGTTTTTACGCTTTGATGCTTTCATAATAATGCGATATATTGTTTAATATTTTCTTTAGAATAGTGTTCTTTTTTAGGATAGCAGTAGAGTAGCACATATTTTTAAAATAAGCATATTCTTTTACAGTATAATTTTTATAGAATACATAATCTATGAGTTCAAGCTCATCTTCATTTAAATTCTTAAGGGCTAATTTTAAATCTTCATAATCACACATTTCACATAATGATACTTCAGTGGAGATTTCTTCTGAAGGAAGATTACTTTCAAAATTATCATGTAAACTTAATGCATCACTACCTTCAGTAGATCTTCTAGTTTTAATTCTTTTGATTAAATCACTCATATTATTTTTAATGGCATTAGTAGCATAGGCAACGAATCTATGCTTTTCTAAATTGTACATGTAAACAGACTTAAAAAGTGATTGGTAACATTCCTGCATAATATCATGTGCGTTATATCCATCAATGAAAGTTCTTTTAGAAATATTATAAATTAAAGTCCTGAATTCTTCAGCTAATTTTTCTTTTGCTTCTTCATCATTATTTTTACACTTGATAACTAAAACTTCAATATAATTAAAATCCATATAAGCCTCCTTCTGCAACTAAGAGTTATGAATTAAATATTTTACATATATTGTGTCTAATGTTAAATTTACCTCTACATATAGTATATATGGTTAAAATTCATATAACGTATATGAGTAATTAAAAAATTAAGAATTATAGGGAGAGATGTAAAATGAGCAATTTTATAATAGCTGCAGGTCATACCGCTAGTGGTAATGTTGGATGTGGAGTTATTGATAAGTTAGATGAGAGCAATTGTACAAGAGAAATTGGAGCTTTAGTTGCACAGTATTTACAGGAGAAAGGCCACGGTGTTAACTTACTTAGGATTGATAAGAGCAATAGCTATAACTGTGAAGATTGTTATGAAAGAGCAAATCAAGCTAATGAAATAGCAAAGACAAAAGATATAAAACTTTATGTTGAGATTCATATTAATGCAGGAGGAGGTAGTGGCCCTGAAGTATTAGCATTTGGAAAATCAGAAGTAGCTAATCAATATGCTGCTAAAGTATGCAATGAATTATCAAGTACTCTGAACTTACCTAATAGAGGAGTAAAAACAAGAAACTTAATTGTTCTTAACGAAACTATTATGCCTGCAATTTTAGTTGAATGTTTATTTGCTGATAGTGATGATGCAAATAAATATAATCCGGAAGTAATTGCAAGAGCTATTGTTAAGGGATTAGTTAGAGACGATGGTTCTAGCAATGGAGAATGGAAATTTGGTTGGAATAGTAATGATGTTGGCTGGTGGTATTGCACGGATATAGAAAATAAATATTACTATACCTCATATAATGGTTGGAAAGAAATTGATGGTGAGTGGTATATATTTGATGGTAAAGGATATGCATTGCAAGATACCTGGTATTATGATACTAATAATAAGTCCTGGTACTACTTAGATTCTGATTGCAAAATGCTTAGGGGGAGTAAGGATAAGCCTTTGTGGAAGTGTATAGATAGTGGATGTTATGCTTTTGATGAACAAGGGAAGATGTATTGTGATTGTGTTACGCCTGATAATTATAGAGTTGGCGGGAGTGGAGCTTGGGTTAATTTATAAAAATGAATTAGTTAGCTGAAATTCAGAGATATAATAAGTTAATATTTGATTGATGAAATACTGATATAAAAGTAGCTATGAATATTAGTGGAATTTAATAAGATTCATAGCCACTTTCATATGTAAAATGCTTTTGGTAATTGCTAAAATATTACATGTATAGTAATATTATATTAAGTCGATATACAATGAAATATAGTAATATACTTAATATAAAATCAAAATTGTAACGGAGGATAAAATGATAACTGGAGAAATTAAAAATAAAATAGATAAAATATGGCTTGATATTTATGCTGGAGGTATTACACAGCCTCTTACAGTAATTGAACAATTAACATACCTTATGTTCATTCGTTCTCTTGATGAAAAAGAAATGGAAAATGAGAGTTTAGAATTATTAGGAGAAGAAGGGATTACTAAGATTTTTCCTCAAACTGATGAAGGTCAATCCATGCGATGGAGTAAATTTAAGGATAAGGATTCTAGAGAAATTTATGATATTGTAAGCTCAAAGGTATTTCCGTACATAAAAGCAATGAATAATAATGAAGAGTCAGCATTTTCAAGATATATGGAAGATGCTATGTTTCTAATACCAACACCTCAAGTTCTTCAAAAGATTATAACTGGATTAGATGAATTATATGAGCATGACATACAAAATCTTGATATGCAGGGTGATTTATATGAATACATGCTTGGAAAACTTGCAACAGCAGGTCAAAATGGACAGTTTAGAACACCAAAGCATATTAGAGATCTTATGGTTAGACTACTTGAACCAACACCTGATGATAAAATATGTGATCCTGCTTGTGGTACAGCTGGATTTTTAATATCATCAGCAGAATTTATTCGTGAGAAATATGAAACTAAAATGACTACAGAGCAGTGGGAAAAATTTAATGGAGAACTGTTTTCAGGCTTCGATACAGACAGAACTATGTTACGTTTATCAGCAATGAACTTAATGCTGCATTCTATATCTAATCCTAATATTAATTATGCAGATAGTGTATCCAAGAGTAATAATATAGAAGATGAATATAGTATTATTTTAGCTAATCCACCTTTTACTGGAACTGTTGATGAAGAAGGAATTCATGATAATTTAAAATCAGCATGTAACACTAAAAAAACAGAATTATTATTTTTAGCATTGTTTATTCGTATGCTTAAAGTTGGAGGAAGATGTGCTTGCATAGTTCCTGATGGGGTAATGTTTGGTGCAACAAAAGCTCATAAAGCGTTAAGAAAAGAAATAGTAGATAACCAGCAGTTACAAGCAATTATTTCTATGCCAAGTGGAGTGTTTAAGCCTTATGCAGGAGTTTCAACAGCAATATTAGTATTTACTAAAACAAATGCAGGAGGAACAGATAAGGTATGGTTCTATGATATGAAATCAGATGGATTCTCATTAGATGATAAGAGAAATAACCTTGGTGATGGTGGAGATATAAGTGACATTATAGAAAGATTTCATAACCTTGAAAAAGAATTGGATAGAAAGAAAATAGATCAAAGTTTCTTAGTGAATAAAGCTGAAATTGAAGAAAATGATTATGATCTATCTATCAATCGCTATAAGGAAATTGAGTATGAAAAAGTGGAGTATGATGCTCCAGAAGAAATAATGACTAGGTTAGACGAACTTGCTTTGGACATTAGCTCTAAGATGGAAGAGTTAAGGGAGTTGATGGATAATGAGTAAGTGGGAAATGGTTGAGTTAGGTAGGATATGTGAGATTACATCAAGCAAACGTATTTTTGAAAAAGAATATATAGAACAAGGAATTCCATTTTATAGAACAAAAGAAGTAGTAGAACTGTCAAAAGGTCATAAAATATCAACTGAATTATTTATTTCAGAAGATAGATATAAAGAAATAAATAAAAAATTCGGAGTTCCAGTTAAAGAAGATATATTGATAACTGCAGTTGGAACTATTGGGGAAACATGGGTAATACCTAATGAAGATAAGTTTTATTTTAAGGATGGAAATTTAATTTGGATAAAGAAAAACGAAAGAATTGATTCAAATTATTTATCTTATTTTCTAAAATATAATATAAAATATCAAAAAGATAGTATGACAAATGGTAGTGCATATAAAGCATTAACTATAGTAAAGCTAAAAAAAATATTAATTCCATTGCCAACTATAGAAATACAAAAACATATTACGGAAACATTGGATAAAGTATCGGAAATAATTGATTTACATAAGAAGCGCTTAGAAGAATTAGATAATTTAATTAAAACAACGTTCTATGATATGTTTGGTGATCCTTATATAAATGAAAAGCATTGGAAGGTTTTAAAGCTTGGAGATACATTATCAGTTTTGACTGATTATCATTCAAATGGGAGTTATAAAACTTTACGAGATAATGTTAAATTATTAGATACACCAGATTATGCATTGATGATACGCACTACAGATTTAGAAAAAGAAAATTTTTCAGATGACGTTAAATACATTTCCAAGCATGCATATGAGCATCTTGAAAAATCAAAGGTATTTGGTGGTGAAATTATAATCAATAAAATTGGTAGTGCAGGAAAGGTTTATTTGATGCCATATCTTAATAGGCCAGTATCATTGGCAATGAATCAATTTTTATTAAGATTTGATAATGTAAATGAAATTTACGCATATTACTATTTAACAACAGAATATAGTACTAAAAATATAAATGATAAAGTAAGAGGGGCTGTAACAAAAACAATAACTAAAGATGCTATTAGAGATATAATCTTTGTTTTACCACCAATAGAACTTCAAAACAAATTTGCACAAATAGTAACAAAGATAGAAGAACAAAAGAACCTAGAAAAACAAGCGATAAGTGAAAGTGAGAATTTATTTAACAGTTTAATGAGTAAGTATTTTGACTAGTTAATAGGCACATTCCTTTGCTATTTTATTTCATGTGCCTAAATGAGGGGGATGTTTATGTCAACTAATTTTGGATTCCTTGAATCAATTGAAGAATATAAGCTTTTTGCATCAGCATGTATTGAAGCAGAAAAAGTTCTGAATTATTCTCCTGCTATGTCTGTCGCAGGTAGCAGAAAGGCATTAGAATTGGCTGTAAGATGGGTGTATTCAGCTGATAATACTATGAAGATGCCTTATAAAAATAATTTACAATCTCTAGTGCATGAACCAACTTTTCGATTTGCAGTTAATAGAGAAACTTGGAGTAAAATTCCTTACATAATTAATATAGGTAACCTTGGAATTCATACAAATAAGGCTGTTACAAAAGGAGATGCAATTTTATCTTTATCTTTTTTATTTGAATTTGTTCAGTGGATAGATTATTGTTATGGATCTGATTATGAAGAAAGAAAATTTAGTGAAACTTTATTAAGTGAATCAGTAGGCGATTTGAGATTAAAAGATACAAATGAAATGGAGAAGATATTAGAAGAGAAAGATTCTAAGATTAATAAACTTCTTGAACAGATTTCTAAAATTAGCGGACAATTAACTAAGAATAAAGATATACATAAGGAAGAACGTAATTTTACACCTGAAGATATTTCAGAATATGAAACACGAAAAAAATACATTGATGTAGATTTAAGATTATTAGGCTGGAAATTCAAACAAGGCGCGTATAGGGATTGTGTTGAGAGAGAAGTTCCTGTTAAGGGTATGCCTTCAGAGCTGGGATCTGGAAATGGATTTGTCGATTATGTCTTATATGGAAAAGATGGTACACCACTTGCAATAATTGAAGCTAAGCGGACAACAAAAGATGCAAATAAAGGAAAACATCAAGCCTGGCTTTATGCAAATTGTATTGAGGAAATGACAGGACATAGGCCAATTATATTTAATACTAATGGTTTTGAAACCTATATTTGGGATGATAGTGTTTCACCTCAAAGACAGGTTAGTGGAATATTTTCAAAGGACGATTTGCAAAAATTATACAATAGAAGAAATTTAAGAAAAAACTTAGATAAGATTGAAATAGATGATAAGACTACAGATCGGTATTATCAGAAAGAAGCTATACGTGCAGTTTGTAATAATATAGATGAGGGGCATCAAAAATCACTATTAGTAATGGCAACCGGTACAGGAAAAACAAGAACTGCTTCCAGTCTTACTGATGTATTGTCAAGAGGAGGATACGTTACTAATATATTATTTTTAGCTGATAGAAAAGCTTTAGTAAGACAAGCTAAAAATGATTTTAAAAATTATCTTCCACACATGTCTCTTTGCAATTTAGTAACAAACAAAGATGATAAAAATGCAAGAATTGTATTTTCAACTTATCCAACTATGTTAAATTCAATAGATACTGTGAAAAATGAAGATGGGAATAGATTATTTACCCCTGCTCATTTTGATTTGATCATAATCGATGAAGCTCACAGAAGCATATTTAAAAAATATAGAGCAATATTTGAGTATTTTGATGCTTATATTGTTGGATTAACAGCTACTCCTAAAACAGAAGTACATTCTAATACTTATGATTTCTTTGAAGTAGCTCCAGGAGTTCCGACATATGCTTATGATTATGATACAGCAGTTAACAAAGATAAAGTACTTGTTCCTTATCATAATATTGAGGTTGGAACTAAATTTTTAGGAGAAGGCATTAATTATGATGAACTATCAGAAGATGATAAAGATAGGTATGAAGAGGATTTTACTGATGAGGATGGAGAAATTCCTGATAAAATACCAGCACCTGAAATAAATAAATTTATTTTTAATCAAAGTACTGTAGATATGGTTATTAATGATTTAATGACCAATGGAATAAAAGAAGCAAATGGTAATCGTATTGGTAAAACAATAATATTTGCTCAAAATAAAAAACACGCAGATTATATAGTAGAGAGATTTGACAAATTATATCCAAAGTTACCAGCAGGATTTTGTCAAAGAGTTATATGTGATGATGACTATGCTCAAGATATAATTGATAGATTTAAAGATCACAAAAAAGAACCTCATATTGCAGTATCTGTAGATATGTTAGATACAGGCATTGATGTCCCTGAAATTGTTAATATTATATACTTTAAAAAAATTTATTCTAAAACTAAGTTTTGGCAAATGCTTGGTAGAGGAACTCGTTTAAGACAGGATTTGTTTGGGCAAGGAGAGCATAAAACAGAATTTTATATATTTGATTACTTAGGAAATTTTGAATTTTTTAGACAAAATAAAAATGGTATAGAGCCTAGTGTAAGCCAATCACCAGTAGCAAGTATATTTTCTAAGAAAGTAAAATTAATCTTTAATCTGCAAGATAGTGCTTTTTGTGATGATGATTATCAAAACTTAAGAACTACTTTAATAGATGATGTTGTAAGTCAGATAAATAATCTTAGTATAGAAAGAGTAGATGTAAAATTAAGACTGAGATATGTAGAAAAGTATAAGAATAGAGAATCTTTTACTTCTCTATCTGATAGTGATAGGAAAAGCTTAATAGATAATATTTCTAATTTAGTTGTTACAGATGAGACTGATGATAAGGCAATTAATTTTGATAATTTAATGTATGGCTTAATGGTTTCTCAAATAGAAGGAACAAAAGTCTTTAATAGAATAAAGAAGGATGTTATAAAGAAAGCTACGAATCTCTTAACCACAAGAACAACAATTCCACAAGTTAAAGCTAAAATACCATTATTGCAAAGAGTAATAGATGATGAATTTTGGAATGGCAGCGACATTCTTAATTTTGAAAAAATTAGAGTTGAACTAAGAGACTTGATGAAATTTGTAGATTATGGAGACGGAAGAAAGCCAGTCTATACAAATTTAACTGATTTTGAGACAAGCAGAACAGAATGCAAGGAAATGGATGCAGCTTATGAATTTGAAGATTATAAGCTTAAAGTAAATCGCTATATAGAAGAAAATAAAAATAATATTGCTATTCATAAATTGCATAATAATATTCCGTTGACTTCTACAGATTATAAGTCTTTAGAGAATATACTTACAGGTGAACTTGGTACTAAGGAAGATTATGAAAAACAATTTGGAAATACTCCATTTGGTTTACTAGTTAGAAAAGTTGCAAAATTAGACTATGAAGCTGCAACTAAAGCATTTTCTAAGTTTATTAATGAACAAGCTCTTAATCAAAATCAGATAGTATTTGTAAAAAGTATTATTGATTATATAGCTGAAAATGGATATCTAGAAAATGTAGCAGCTCTAATAAGAGCACCTTTTGATAAACCAGATAAATTTGTTAAATTATTTGATGTTGAAAAACAGAGAGAGATTGCTGAAATTGTTAATGGGGTTAAGGATAATGCTACTAAGATTGTTGGGTAAATATACGTATAATATTTTAGATAGCTGCTAAATATGATTTGTTTAGAATTATAGACTTAATATATTATTAAGCGTAAATTTATTAGTAACATTAAAATAGGAATGAAAAGTAGAAGGGACAGAAGGTAAAATATGAAAATATTATTTTTACATTTAAGCGATATTCACATAACAGATAAAGCTAATATAGAGCCTAAAAAGATTGATGGAATAATTAGTGCGCTTGAGATGATTAAGAATTTTGATGAATGCGTTATTATTTGTTCAGGAGATTTAACAAATAGGAGCAAGGTGAATGAATATAAGAATATAAAGAGGTTGTTAGGAAGTATTTTACATAGAATAAAAGAGTCTTATTTAAAAGATAAATTTATAAAGTTGTTATTAGTACCTGGAAATCATGATGCTGATTTTGAAGGAATTACAAGGACAGGAATAGATATTCAAAAATACTATAAGGATAATAAAATTCAGGAAAATATAGAATTAGAAATAAAGATGTTTGAAAATTTTTTTGATTATTCAAAAACTAATAGATGTTTTTTGAGTGATAAGATATTAGATAAATCAGTACAAAGGTTTGGAAATTATAAAATACAATTTAATTTAATAAATACTGCTTTATTTTCGACACTAAAACCTGATGATAAGCAATTACACTATTTTCCGAAAGAAAAATTAAGCTCTCTTTTTAAGGAAGAAAATGTAGATATAGCAATAACAGTTATGCATCATAGTACAGAATGGTTTCAATGGGAAAGTAAAACGCAATTAGAGAATGTACTACACAATAACTCATCAATTATATTTGTTGGACATGATCATGATTTGAAAACAGATAGGATAAATTCTGGAAATAAAAGTGAGACATTTATTTGTGCAGGTGGAATATTTAATAATAATGATATTACTGATGCATGCCAATTTAATGCGATGATTCTTGATACGTGCTTAAATGCTGTTGATATTTATGAATTTTGGTGGGATGAGAAAAATACTTTGTTTGATTGTAATAAATTGTACGAAGAAGAAAAACTTGATATGAAGAATAAGAAGCTAGTTCCAAATGAGAAGTTTTTAGAAAATTTTAAACAAGATGAGAAAAGAAAGATAATAAGAGAAAATGATTTTACAAAATATTTTGTGTTTCCTAAAATGATTGTTGAGCATGAAAGTGAATATGTAACTACAAAGGAAATAAATAATGAGGATGACTTCTTTAAAATACTATATGACAAAAAGAGCATTAATATTGTAGGTGGAGATATTTATGGAAAAACTACTGTATTAAAGAATATTTACATATCATTAATTAATAAAAAAATACCATTATTCTTTTCGGTTATTGATATGGATGGAAATAGAATTGATAAGATTGTTAAAAGAGTTTTTGAAGATCAATATAGTGATAAAAATGTTGAATATGTTAAATATCAGCAAATAAGTAAAACTGAAAAAGTTGCTATTATAGATGATTTTGATTTAATAAAAAGTGATGGGAGAAAAAAACAATTAATTGATTTGTTTAGAACAGAATTTGAATATATAATAATATCAACGTCAAAACAAGTAGAAGTTGATGTTTTAAATGCTGTTCGTAATGAGATTAATAATAAAGAAAAGTTTTACATATTAAAAATAGATAATTTTTATTTAAATAAGAGATCTGAATTAATTAAAAAAGTCTGTGAAGCAACGCAACAAAATAGTACTGAAAATACAATCAATATTGATAGTATTATTAATAAAAGTATAAAAAATAATATAGAATTATTCGATTTAAATCCTGATTTTATAATTCAGTATACACAATTTATTTTACAAAATATAAATTATCAAGATCAGAAAGGAGAACAGTTTTTAAATCAAGTATTTATAGCCAATATTACTACATCTTTAATAGAAAATACAACTAATGAAAAAATTGATGAAATGATTATACTTCTTGAAGAAATTGCATATTATATGCATTTTAATAAAAAAGAATTAATAGGTTTAGATGAAGTAGAAACTATTATAAAAAGATTTCAAAAAGAATTTGGAGGAGAGGTAAAACCAACTGAGTTAATTGATGTTGCTTGTAAGGCAAAAATAGTAAAACAACCTAATGGACGTTTTGCAATTAGATTCTGTAACAAAAATCAACTCGCATTTTTTATTGCACGTTCTTTAAATAGAAGATTTAATGTATTTGGAACAATGGAAGATATTAAAAGTATTTTAAAGAATATTTGTTTTGGTATAAATGATAATGTGATATTATTTTTATCTTATATAACTAGTAATCCACAGATTATTATGTTCATTCATAAATATGCAGAAGATTTAATGAGTGTCTGGAATGAAATGGATATAGATGATGGAAATATTGAATTTTTATCTAAAGTACCGGATTTAGGGAAAGTAGCTCCTCCTAAAACTGGAGATAAAGAAAAAAGTGATAAAAGAGAAGAAAAACATGAAGAAAATATAAAAGGAAATCAAATATTAGAATGTGTAAATATATATGATTATGATGAAAGTAAAATAGATGAACCACAATATAAAATCATACGTGCAGTAAAGTATACAGAAATGATCTGCAAAGCATTGCCAGCATTGTCTATAATTTTAACAAATAGTAATAAAGAGAAACTAGTACAGAGTATATATGAATATCCTAACAAAATAATATATAATATGTTAAAACCAATAGACGATAAATATGATGAACTAATAGCAGAATTAAGGGAGTTTGCAAATTTAAATAATTCAACAAATGAAAATGATGAGGAATTAACAGAAGAAGATATAAACATTATCCTAAAAAATATTGCACTTATTTTAGTTTTAAGTATATATGATAGGTTTGCATATCTTTCAACTAGTAAAAAAAGCATTCCATTTCTTGAAAAATATAATTTATCTAATTCAAATTATAAATTATTTAGTCTTTTAGTTAAAGTAAATAGCAATGACATAGACGAAGTTATTAGAAAAGCAGAAAAGGTATTTGATAATAGTAAAAACAAAGATGTGAGATGGATGATTAGAACAATTATCAAAAAGGAATTGGTAAATAATATAAAAATTGATCAAGGAAAAAGACAAAAATTACTTAACAAGTATTTTTCAGCTGATGAACAAAAAGAATTTTTA
The DNA here is from genome assembly GCF_036699995.1 of Clostridium beijerinckii. Classification (NCBI taxonomy): domain Bacteria; kingdom Bacillati; phylum Bacillota; class Clostridia; order Eubacteriales; family Clostridiaceae; genus Clostridium; species Clostridium beijerinckii. The sequence goes on from NZ_CP144906.1 coordinate 2,552,679, forward strand.
ATTGAGCAATATAAAAAAATTAATTTAAAATAACAACAAGTATCATGTTGGTCCTGCCCCAACTGGTCATTTTTATTTCATAGATTATGACCTAACTATTGAAATAATGAAATGCATGTCATATGGCCACGCTGATGATACTTGCTATCTATATATTATACACAAAAAAAATACAAATATACATATAAATGGAGTAAGTTGAAGGGCGAATTATAGCTAGTATCAAAAAATAAAGTTGATGCATACAAATCAAACACTATTCTAAGGCACAAGCGTTTTGGTTAAAGTATTCTTTATATAATAGTTATAATATAAAGAATTGATATTATCTAACTTAAGAAATGGTCGGAAGAACTAAAATTTCTACCCATCTTCCGACCATCACCAAGATATGCTTTATTATTTTAAAATACAATATGTAAAGATATGATATTTTTAATCTAAGGTTTGATTTGTTTTCAATGACAAATAGATATAGTAGAATATGTTAAGTTATAATTTAATAAAACTATTCAACACACTTCTCACGTTGAGACTGTGATTCAATATGAGGCGTGTGTTGTAATATTTAGAATTATGTACTTTAATAATATAAATTTAATTTGCACATAAATAAATATAGTAATATACCTTGTGTAAGTGATAATTCCCTCAACTTTCCCTTAAGGGAAAAAACACAATAAAATACAGTAAATTATGATAAAATATAATAATGCTCTAAAATGGCTAAACATTAGTGTGTGAAAGTACAATAAAAATATGATTTAGTACAAGCTGTTTCTAATACAGAACTCGGCTATCACAAGCAGTAAAATTCAACAACTATACTGATAAAGATATTAGGTAATTTAATATTATTATCAGTTTTTTTGTGTTGGCAAATAAATTCATAGAATTAATTTTGGGGAACTAATTATTAAGGGATGTAGTAAAAATGATGTGTTGATGCAAAACAATAAAAGAGTTGTACTATAAAGCATCTTAATCTAATAATACAGCAATTCAGAAAAATAAATGGTGCAGTTGGTTGGAAAAGAATATGTAGATATGTTGAGATTTACTTATTTTTAATGTTATTTATATGGCAGAAAAGATGTAAAGATACCTAATATATAAAATAAGTGTGCCAATTAATGAAGGCATCTGATGTTTGGTTTTGCATAATAATAACTTCAATATTTATTAATTATTTATTACTTAGTAAGTAAAATATGTTGCATATTGAGTAAAATATAAGTATAATATATTTAATTTGTAAATGTTTTACAAATATAAAATTACTGATGATTGGATAAGCATGCAGGGGATATAAGAAGTTTATATAGTGGATCTATTGTTGTAGTATGAATAAATTATTTATTTAATTTATATTTGTTTTGAATTATAAAAGTGTAATGATTTAAATTTAATAAAAATTGAAGTGTTGATGGTGCTTTTGGTAGTTTTTATCATGAGTTTTAGAATATATTACTCAAATATATGAGAAAATATATCTGTAGGATAAATTAAATAATTAATAATGTACTATAAAAGACAACCGTATTAATAAACATTTTAATATTTCATATTACAAGATTATTCTCTGTGCTGAGTTCAAAAATTTATATCCAGTGAATATGTAGAATTTATTTTGAGCAATAGTATATTTTTGAGAATATTTAAAAGGGATGTGATTAATATGGCAGTAAAAACTAACTATAAGAAAAATGGTACTAATTATTTTAGAGTAAGTGCTGTTTTAGGAACAGATAGCAAGGGAAAAAGAATACTTAAAGAGTTTTATGGTAAAAGCAAATCTGATGCTGAGGAGAAAAAGAGAGAGTATCTGGAAGGTATAAAAAATGGATTAAATATAGATACGAAGAGAGTTCTTCTAGGAGAGTTAATACATACTTGGCTATTTGAGACTATTAGGGTTTCGGATAGAATAAAGCCTACTACGTTTGAAAAGTATGAGGGATTATACAGGAATTATGTAAAAGACAGCCCTTTGTATTCAATTAAATTATCAGAATTAAAAGCACTCCAAGTTCAAAGATATTATAACGTTTTATCAGACCTTGGAAAAAGCAGAAATCTTATTGAAAACTTAAATAAACTCTTGAAACAATTTTTTAATTATGCAGTAGATGAAGGGTATTTAAGCAAGAATCCTTGTCTTGGTAAAAAGATAGTTATTCCTGGAGAAAAAAAGCCAAGAAAAGAAGTTCAGCATTTTAGTGATGAAGAAATAGAGATTTTAGTATCCAACTTAAAAGATAATAGGTATAGGGAGTTAATACTATTATCACTTGGAACAGGATTAAGACGTGGGGAGCTTCTGGCATTAACTTGGGAAGACATTGATTTGAAGAATAAAATCGTAAAGGTTAATAAATCTTTAGCTAAAGTGTATATAATAGCAGGTGATGGTTCAAAGGAAAGAAAGCAAATAATTCAAGTACCAAAAACTCGAGGGTCAATAAGAGAAGTATCTTTTCCTGATAATCTAACGTCAATATTTAAAGATATAAGGATAAAACAAAGAAGAGATAGATTAAAATGTGGAGAATCATATGAGGTATCTGATCATGTCTTTACAACCTCTTCTGGAAGCTTAATAGATGTAACAAATCTATCTCATGCATGGGAACATTTATTAAAGAAATGTAAATTACCACATAAAAAGTTTCATGCATTAAGACATACTTTTGCAACAAAGTTATTTGAAAACGAAGTAGCTTTAAAAACTGTTTCAGAACTTTTGGGACATAGTTCTATAGATATGACTGCAAATACTTATACTCATGTTATTCCAAAGCAAAAAAGTGATGCAGTTGAAAAATTAAATTATATATTTAATTTATAAAATATTTGCAGGTAATTTAAAAAAATAATAGTAAAACATAATAAAAAACTTAGTCGGGAAAAAGTCGGGAAAATAGAAAAAACACCAACAATTTAGAACTCTAAATGCTGATGTTTTCTAACTTGGTGACCCATAGGAGAATCGAACTCCTGATTTCACCGTGAGAGGGTGGCGTCTTAACCGCTTGACCAATGGGCCTCACAACAAATATTATTCTACACCCATTTATTTATTATGTCAACAACTTTTTTGAATATATCCGTAAAAAAGGAAAGAGTTAGAGAAGAGTGCTTAAAATGTAAAAATGATTTGTTACATTTTATACAAATCATAATTTTCTAAATATTTAAAAAACATACTTGTTTTTCGGTGAAAATCTGTTAAACTATTATATAGTTAGTAATTTAAATAGAGGTGTATATTGTAAAATATACTCATCGCTCCTCTTGTATGATTTTTTGATCATACGGAATTACGACTCCTTTTTAATATTTTGTGGGATATCCATTGAGATTTTATTGTTTGTGAACAGTTTAATTTTGATGGGTATTATTTTTTATGATAAATTACTATATTTTATAATAAATTTATATTTAAAGCTTAAGTAAACCAAATGCTTAATTAATGCTAGAATGCAGAAAATCAATTGAAAGTTATGTTAACTAATAATTTTAAAGGCAAAAAGAGGATTGTCAAAATAAAATTTGATAATCCTCTTTTTTAATTTATACTACAAGCTTAAGTTATATTACTTGAAACTATTATTTTGAAAGCCACTCTAATACAGCGGGATTTGCGCATGCTGAAGTTTCAGCATCAATCTTTGTTACAAAGATAATATCCCCTCCATTAGCAACAGCGCTTACTTCATCAAATATTTCTTGTGCAGATAATGTATCTGTTTTTACAAAGAATCCTTCAGGCATAAATTGAGCCCATGAACCTAAAGATTTTATTTTTCCTGGTATATTAGTGCCACTGTGTACATGTTCATGAGAATGATCTTCTCTGCATCCACAGCCATCACCATGTTCATGAGAATGATCTTCTCCACATCCACAATCATCACCGTGTTCGTGATGATGGCCATGAGTATCGCTTAAAAAATATGTAATCATATATGCTGACATTATTATATCAATCCCTTCTAGCTTTTTTTATTTATATTAGGTTAACAAGTTATATTTAAATTATACAGTAATATTGATGGTTGTAAATTATTTCTTTGAAAATGTTAAATGTGGTTAGTATTTCATTAAGTGGAATACTGAACTTTTATTTAAATATAATTATTAGTGGGGTACTTGCAGAAAACAGATATTAATTCTATTTTTATGGCAACTAGAGAAGTGAAAATTTGATATGAATTTTATTAATACAGAAACAAAACTTAACATAACGCATATAACATAATAAAGCAGAATATTATATCATATTTAAAATTATTTTAAGTTAGAGAAATCTTTTAGTTAAAGGAGGGACAAGTATATGGATTTTGCACAGTATATAACACAAAATGCTCTGATTTTGATTCCTGCTCTATATATTGTTGGCATGGTAATAAAAAATACAGAAAAAATTAACGATAAATATATTCCCCTGATATTATTATTTCTAGGAATATTAGGAGCTGTTGGAATCATGGGCCCTAGCGTAGAATCAGTAATTCAAGGCATACTGGTAACGGGAGCTACAGTCTATACTAATCAACTAATAAAACAAAGTTGTAAGAAAGAATGAGGATTTTAATTTACCAGTAAAGATTTAACGACTACAATTTTATGGTTACCTTATTATATTAAAATTATTTTGAGGTTTATTGCTGACAAGTAAATACTGTCAATAATAGACCTCATTTTAGTTGAATAAAATACAATAGTCCTATATAATTTAAAATACAATAAGAAATGATTTTTAGGTTCATATAAGGTTAAGTGTATATGATTAAAAGGGAAAGTGGTTAAAATCCACTACAGCCCCCGCTACTGTGATGGAAGACTAATCTCTAAAGTATATATAAAAGTGCTCATTAATTAAAAAGTAGCTGCTTTTAAATAGTATACTGAAAAATCCACTGAGAAATTTTCTTGGGAAGGAAGAGAATTAGGATGAGGCCAAAGTCAGGAGACCTGCCTAGGAGTTTATAAAAATGCTATTCTTCGGAGGGAAGAAAACTTGCAAATAGCGGGATGTAGTAGAGTAAATTCTACATTCTTAATTTGTTATGTATTTCCTCCTTATCTAATGATAAAGAGGATTTTTATATATTCCAAATTATAAATCTTATGAAATATTTATAAATTTATTAAATTAAGGTCTTTTTAAGACAATTTTAGGAGGAAAATACATGAGAAAAGCTATTTTAGTAGTTAGTTTCGGAACAAGCCATTTAGATGCGCTTAAGAATTCAATTGAAAAAATTGAAAATAAAATCAAAGAGGAATTCAAAGATTATGAAGTTTTTAGAGCTTTTACAGCTCATTTTATAATAAAGAAATTAAAGGCAAAGGATAATTTGGATATATTAACACCAGAAGAAGCCCTAGAAGATTTGAAATCTAGAGGATTTGAAGAAGTTATAGTGCAGCCGCTTCATATAATTCCAGGAGAAGAATTTGATTACATCAAAGGTGTTGTGGAGCAAAGGAAAAATGATTTTAAAGATCTTAAGCTTGGAAGACCAATATTTTTTTATCAAGGAATGAATGGATTACCAGAAGATTATTCTTTATTTATTGAAAGTATTAAAGATGTTTTCGAAGGTGAAGAAAGTGTAATATTATTTGGCCACGGTACAGAACATCCATCTAATGCAGTCTATGGAATGCTGCAAACTGTTTTGGTAGATGAAGATTATGAGAATGTTTTTGTGGCAACAGTAGAAGGATATCCAACAGTTGAAAATGTAGTAAAGAAGCTAAAGAAAAAGGGAATAAATAAGACAAAACTTGTTCCTTTATTACTTGTGGCAGGTGATCACGTAAAGAATGATATGGCATCAGATGAAGAGCATTCGTTAAAGACTAGGCTTCAAAAAGAGGGAATTGAAGTGAAGTTACATATGCACGGACTTGGAGAGGTTGATAAATTTGATGGACTTTATATAAATAGAATTTATGACTCAATTGAGAATAAATATATAAATGCTGGAAGGACTAAAAAACTTAGATAATCTAGTCTTACAGTTGCAAAATTCTTTGCAGGTAGTTAGGTAGAGTTTAAAAGTCTTTTTAGTACAGAAAGGAAAATAATATGAGGTCTATAATTATATCTTCCAATTGCAGCGGAGGAGGAAAAACTACTTTTACTCTTGGGCTTATGAAAGTACTTAAAAGTAGAAATTTTCATGTACAAGGTTATAAGGTAGGACCGGATTATATAGATACAGCATTTCATAAAGCAGTCACAGGGATAGCTTCAAGAAATCTTGATACTTTCTTAATGGGCGAAGAAGGTGTGAAAAAAAGTTTTCAAAAAGGTTCTGGAAATATTGGTATAATAGAAGGTGTTATGGGATTATATGACGGAATTGGAGCAAGTGAAAAAGGTTCCACTTATCATGTCTCAAAACTTTTAGGAAATATGCCAATAGTGCTAGTGCTGTCTCCTAAGGGGCAAAGTGCAAGTATATGCGCTGAAATTAGCGGTTTTAAAAATTATAAGGATGCTAATATTGTTGGGGTCGTATTAAATTCTGTAAGTGAAAAATATTATAATTTATTAAAGTATGCAATAGAAAAAAATTGTAATATAAAAGTTTTTGGATATATTCCTAAAACGCCAGAAATAGCATTAAGCAGCAGGCATTTAGGGCTTGTTCAGAGTATGGAAATTCTTAATCTTGAAGAAAAATTAGATTTATGTGCAAATTTAATGGAAAAGTATGTAGATATAGATGGAATTATAAATGCAACTCAAGAGTATAAAATAAGTACAGATGGTGATCTTAATGATTCATTTAAAGAAGATGATAAACAAAAAAGTTTTGAAAGTTTAAAAGAAGAATCTAAAAATAGAAATTTTAAAATAGGAGTGGCTTTAGATAAGGCGTTTAGTTTCTATTATAAAGATAATTTGGAAGCTTTAGAAAACTTGGGTGAGGTAGTTTATTTTAGTCCAATCAATGATAAAGAATTGCCACAAAACTTAGATTTCTTATATATAGGTGGAGGATATCCAGAAGTATTCAAAAAGGAATTGGAAAACAATTATTCTATGAGAAAAAGTATTAAAGAAGCCTTAGATGAAGGCTTGAGATGTTATGCAGAATGCGGTGGACTTATGTATCTTACAGAATCAATAGATGGATCAGAAATGGTTGGTTTTTTCCATGGAGATAGCACAATGACTAATAAGCTTCAGAATTTTGGTTACTGTAAGGTTAAGATAGACAACAAATGCTTTGATAATAGGAGCATAGAAGATAATGAATTTGAAATTAATGCCCATGAGTTTCATAAGTCAAAGGTAGATTTATATGAGGACAATGTATATGAAGTAGAAAAAACTTTATATAATGGGGAAGTATTAAAGTGGAAATGTGGATACTTTAAAAATAATACATTAGGAGGATATGCCCATATAAACTTTCTTGGAAATGAAAAATTATTAAAAGCGTTGGTTAACTTTTTATAGAAGGTGTAATATCAATAAGAAAATATGGTAGATTTGTTGGGGGGAGCGTAATGAGAAAACGTAGTATACTTCTCAGTATAAGCATTATAATTATTATTGTTTTAGCTTTTGGCGGTTGTATTTATATGAATATAAATGGCCTGCCTTGGAAGATCAAGGAAACAGAAGTGTTTACACAGACGTATTTAAGCAAAAAGTACCCAGATTTAAAGTATAAAATTAATAGAGCTTACTATAATTCAAAATCTGGGAAGTATTTATGTAATGTTAGTGCTGAAGAAGATACCCCAGTAACATTTAGAGTGACAATGCTTAATAAAGAGAGTGGTGAAGATAATTATTTTGAAAGCAAGGTTAATCTTGAGGCTAAAAATATGGTCACAAGCTTAATTGAAGAAAATGAACCTAGCATAAAGATAAAACAAATTTCAGTATTAGAAGATGCTGGAGCTAATGCAAATAGTAAGAGTTATGATAAGTACACAAGTTTTATACCAGGAGATTCATATCCTCTAAAAATAGATATAAGATGGGAAAGTGATAAAGTTTCTTTAGAAGCTTTTGTAGACAAAGTATTGAGAATTAGAGAAAGTTTAAAAAATAGAGATATAGCAGTATGCGGCCTTGATGTTATTGATGATACCAATAACTATAGTATTGATTTATCAGGAAGAGAAGTAAATGGGAAAAAAGAAGGCAACTATAATTTTACAAAGGACCAGATTATAGACGATAAAATAGCTTATGAAATGGAAAAGTAAATTATTAATGGATTTATTAAACTTGGAAAGAGGTGAGTTTGGTGAGGTGTTTGTTAAACCCCTCGCTAAAAATATATGGAATATTTAAAAAATCCTATGGGAATTGAAGAAAAAAGTTTTGAGATTATTGGTAACGAGATGGGGGCGCATTCATTTAGTGAAGAAGAACTGCTTATAGTTAAAAGAACTATTCACACTACTGCAGACTTTGAATATAAAGATTTGGTAGAAATAAGTGAAACAGCAATTGAAACTGCAAAAGATATTTTTAAACAAGGTGCAAAGATCTACACGGATACTAATATGGCCTTAAACGGAATTAATAAAATGGCCTTAGCTAAAACTAATAGTGAAGTTATCTGCTATGTGAATGAAGAAATAGTTCATAAAGAAGCAAAGGAAAAAAATATTACTAGAAGCATGGCAGCGGTTGAAAAAGCTTGCATGGACAATGTAGATATATTCGTTTTTGGTAATGCACCAACAGCACTTTTTAGGCTTAAAGAGTTAATAAAAGAAGGAAAGGCAAAACCAAAGCTTATAATAGCGGCGCCAGTAGGGTTTGTTGGAGCTGCAGAAAGTAAGGAAAATATGGATGAGCTTAATATACCTTACATAAGAATTAAAGGAAGAAAAGGTGGAAGCACTGTTGCAGCAGCAATAGTTAATGCCCTTATGTACATGGTGGTTTCAAGATAATTAAATTTATTAGATTAAAGATAGTTAAAAAGTTAATGATGTCAGGAGGTGATTTTTATGTTTGAAATGTACGTTGATGTAGATGGAAAAAGGTTAAGATGTGGATATACAACAGGTTCTTGTAGTGCTGGGGCAGCAAAAGCAGCAACAATTATCTTATTTAATAAAGAGAAAAATCTTAATGAAATAGAGATTGCAACTCCTAAAGGAATTGATGTAACAATGCCTATAGAATTAATAGAAAAATTTGATGATTATGTTGAGTGTACTATTTTAAAAGATGGTGGAGATGATCCTGATAACACTCATGGAATAGAAATAAAGGCAATGGTTAAAAAGATTAAACGAACAGATAATAAAACAGTTCCAAATGAAGACTTGCAAAAGTTTGATAGTGCTTTAGTTGAAGATAGCAGGGCAGAAAAAGAAGATGAGTTAGAAAGCGTAGTGCTTAAAGGAGGAACAGGAGTTGGAATTGTCACTAAGGATGGGCTTTTTATTCCTAAAGGACAAGCGGCTATTAACCCTGTTCCTAGAAAGATGATAAAAGAAGAAGTATTAAAAGTGTTACCTCCTGGAGAAAGAGTTGAAGTGATAATTTCAGTGCCTCAAGGAGAAAAAGTAGCAAAAAAGACTTTTAATCCTAGGCTTGGGATTGAAGGTGGGATTTCTATTCTTGGGACAACAGGAATTGTATATCCTATGTCAGAAGATGCGCTTAAAGCTTCCATAAAGATAGAAATTACCCAAAAAGCAATAAATAATGAAAGATTAGTTTTAACTTTTGGAAATTTAGGCGATAATTATTGTAAGGAACTTGGGTTTAAAGAGGAAGAAGTGGTAACATGTTCAAATTTTATAGGATTTGCATTAGAGACTTGTGTTTCATGTAAAGTTAAGTCTATTATAATAGTTGGACATATAGGAAAGATGAGTAAAATAGCTTATGGATGCTTTAATACCCACAGTAAGGTCAATGGAGTGAGGCTTGAAGTTATTGCATTAGAACTTGCACTTCTTGGATATGATATGTCACTTGTGAAAAGAGTGCTTGAGGAAAAGACATGTGAAGGTGCAGTTAAAATGCTTGGAGATGGATATGACAAACTCTATGAGAACATTGGAAATAAAATAGTTCAAAAAATCAAAGAGCATGTTTATGGAGAGTTAGAAGTTGACGCTGTAATGTATTATGGCGCATCAAATCCGATTTTATTATGGAAGTCCATTAAGGATAATTAATAATAAGGTTCAATATAAATTTTAGGATAGTTCATTAGATTATGGATTATGTAAATATTTTAGGGATTAATATTAAAAAGTTAATTAAGCTTTCATAGGGGGACACAAAAATGATTTATATTGTAGGGCTTGGTCCTGGACACAGGGATTATATTATGCCTAAGGCCTTGGAAATATTAAAAAAATCTAATATAATAATAGGCTTTAAAAGAGCGTTGGATTCCTTAGAGTTTGTAGATAATAAAAAATTATATATAAATAAGCTAAGTGATATTAACGAATATATATGTGATGAGAAAAATAGAAGTATGATTATTTCGATTGTTGCATCTGGTGATCCAACTTTTTATGGGATAACAAATTATATAAAAAGTAAAGCAACTTTAGAATTTCAAGTAATACCAGGAATAAGTTCTTTTCAATATCTGACATGTAAATTAAATATGTCATGGAATAATGCATACCTAGGAAGTTTACATGGAAGGAAAGAAGACTTTTTGACTGTAGTTAATAATCACGACTTAAGCATTTGGCTTACAGATAAAGAGAATAATCCTGCTATGTTATGTGAAATTTTGCATAAAGAAAAAGTTAGATGTAAAGTTGCAATAGGAGAAAATTTATCCTATGAAGATGAGATTATAACTAATGGGACTCCAGAGGAATTTATGAATAAAAAATATGATTCACTGAGTGTGTTTATAGTAGATAGAACAAGTCGATAGAACTTATAATGATTTTTGTGTGACGTTGACGTTTGATTAATACCTGAAATAGAGGAGGAAATTTTCATGGTTTTTATAAAAGATGACGAGTTTATTAGAGGAAACTGCCCAATGACAAAGGAAGACATAAGAATACTTTCAATTGCGAAAATGAATTTAACAGATAATTCTTTAGTACTAGATGTTGGAAGTGGTACAGGGAGTATTACAGTTCAAGCTGCTAAAATTGCAAAAAACGGTAAGGTGCTTGCAATAGAAAAAAATTATGAAGCATATGAAATTACAGAAACTAATGTGGAAAAATTTGAATGTGATAATGTAAAGATTTTAAATAAAGAAGCAAGTAGAGTACTGGATACTTTGATTTTTCAAGGTTTAAAATTTGATTCCATATTCATTGGAGGCAGCAGCGGGCATTTAGAGGAAATATTACTTAAGGTAAATGCAATCGTAGTAAAAAAAGGCACGATAGTTATGAATTTTATTACCTTAGACAATGCATACAGAGCAATTGAGGTAATGAAGAAACTAGATTATAAAATTGAAATTTCATTAGTTAATATAAGTAAAAACCGTGAAGATACTTTAATGATGATAGCTAATAATCCAATATATATAATTCAATGTATAAGGAATTAAGTATAATTTAATAAAGATTTTTAAGATAAAATAATACATAGTTGTTATAAATAAAAGTGTATAAATAAAGATAATATGATATCAGTAACTAGAATTAAAATAATAATATATACATATGTAGTTACTTAGGAAGAGAGGAATTATAAAATGGCAACATTATACGGAATAGGTGTAGGACCTGGGGATACTGAACTTTTAACTGTAAAGGCAGTAAGAACAATAGAAAGGTGTCAAGTTGTAGTCGCACCATCTGCTACTGAAGGTGGGGAAAGCATTGCGCTTGAAACAGCTAGAGAATATATAAAACCAGGTACCGAAGTTATTGTAAAGCATTTTCCAATGGGGAAGAAAGATAGAGTAATAAAAGCATTGGAGGCTTATGAATTTATAGAAGCAAGGCTTAAAGAAGGAAAGGATGTTGCATTTTTAACTATTGGAGATCCGTATATTTACAGTACATATAGTCATATGTTAAAGCATGTTAGAGATTGTGGATTTGATGTTCAAACAATTCCTGGAATAACGTCTTTTTGTGCGGCTGGGAGCTTAGTTAATAGGACTTTAGTTGTAGGTGACGAGAAGCTAGTGGTTATGCCAGCTACTAAAGTGAAGGAAATAACAGATGAAAAGTTTGTTGTAATAATGAAAGTATACAAGCATGAAGAAGAAGTTATAAATACATTAGAAGAAAAAGGCTTTGATTATGTTTATGCAAGTAGAGTAGGCAGAGAGGGAGAGACTGTTTTAACTGAAAGAGAAGAAATACTAAAACTTAGAGATTATATGTCTTTAATAATAGCAAACAGGGAATAAATATAATAAAATATTAGTTAATTTAATATTAAAAAAGGAGTGTTTTAAGCATGATTTATTTTATAGGGGCAGGTCCTGGAGCAGCTGATTTAATAACAGTTAGAGGTCGTGATTTATTAGAAAGAGCAGATGTAGTAATATATGCTGGTTCTTTAGTTTCAAAAGAACATTTAGAATATTGCAGACCAGACGTTCAAATCTACAATTCTGCTAATATGACTTTAGAAGATGTAATGGAAATAATGACAATGGAAGAACAAATGGGGAAATTAGTTGTAAGGCTACATACAGGTGATCCATCAATTTACGGAGCTATAAGAGAGCAAATGGTTGAACTTGACAGGGTTAGTATACCTTATGAAGTTGTTCCAGGTGTAAGTTCATTTACAGGTGCGGCTGCAGCTATAAATAGAGAATTTACTTTACCAGGAGTATCACAAACTGTAATTTTAACTAGGATTGAGGGAAGAACTCCTGTTCCAGCAAATGAGGATCTTGAAACATTGGCATCTATTGGAGCATCAATGGCTATATTTTTATCTATTTCAATGATAGACAAAGTTGTTGAGAAACTTAGAAAAGGGTATAAAAAGAATGTTTCAATAGCTGTAGTTGAAAGAGCTACATGGCCTGATCAAAGAGTAATTATGGGAACTCTTGATGATATAGCAGAAAAAGTTAAGGAAAATAATATTACTAAATGTGCACAAATATTAGTTGGAGATTTTATTGATAGCGATTTTGAAAAAAGCTTGTTATATGATAAGAGCTTTTCGCATATGTTCAGAGACGCTGAGGATACAAGTAATGAATCTAAATAATGAAGAACTATCTAAAAAGTCCCAAAATGAGGCGATAAATTCACTTAGTAAAAATATAAGTATAATTTGTCCATCGCCTAGGGGAAAAGAGATAGCATTGAAGCTTAAAGAAAGCTTTAATGGAAGATTATATATAAAAGAAAATAATTCATCACAAGATCAGATTAATAATTGTAAGTCAGAAATGAACACTTTTGCATATGGTGAAGATTTCAGTTTAAAGACTATTACGAAAGAAGCTATGAATAATTCAGAAGGTATTATATTTATATCTTCAACAGGAATTGCAGTAAGAGCAATAGCTCCATTTCTTGAAGGCAAGGATAAGGATCCAGGAATTGTAGTAGTTGATCTATCATGTAAATATGCAATAAATATATTAAGTGGACATTTAGGTGGAGGCAATGAGCTTACTTATAAGGTATCAGAAATATTAAATTCTATGCCTATTATAACCACTGCAAGTGATAATTTAGGGCTGATTGCCCCAGATATTTTAGCTAAAGAAAATAATTTAATTATTGAAGATTTAAAAAAAGCTAAATATATGGCGGCTCTTCTAATTAATAAAAAAATAATTGGAATTAAAGATGATTATAATATAATTAAAATCAGTAATGGATACGAAAAAATACAGTACCTAAGGGAGGATTGTATTTGGATAACTCATTGTTTAAAAAGTAGTAATAATGAAGAACTTGAAAAAACTGATTATTCTAAGATACTTAGACTTATAAAAAAAGATATAGTTTTAGGTATCGGTTGTAGGAAAGGCACAACTTATGAAAAATTATATGACTTTGTAAATGCAAATTTAATAAAATATAATTTGGATATAAGAGCAGTGTCATGTATTGTTTCGGTAGATATTAAAGCTAATGAAGAAGGTATTATAGAATTAGCAGAAAGAATTAATTGTCCATTCAAAACTTTTAGCAAAGATGAAATAAAAACAGTTCAAGATAAATATGATAAAAGTGAATTCGTATTTAAAACACTTGGAATAACTGGGGTTTGTGAGCCTTCTGTTGATCTTGCAGGTGCAGAGGTTATTATAAGCAAAATAAAGCATGAAGGTATGACATTAGCTATAGGGGTACTCAAAAACATATTGGAATAAGTTTTAAAATCAATCCTTCATGTTCATGCATTGGAAAAGTATGCTATAATATAGCTGATGAAGCATTTATTTTAAAAAGTAGGGGAGAAGAGAATATGACGATTTTGGACATGCTAAATAAAATGAATGAGAATAATAAATTAATGGCTAAATCATTAGAAATTATTAAAGACAATTATACAAGTTTAGTAAATGACAATTATGAATTGACTCTTGATGAAAATAGGGAATTAAGTGTAAAGATTCCTAGTCTTGAAAGAAGAAATGAATATGTATATAAAAGTGTGGCTGAGTACCCTTATCCATTAATTATGTGCATGAGAATCTCAGAAAGTAGTAATGTTGAAAGATATAACTATATGTTGTCTAAATTCATGGATTTATATAGAGATAAGTTGGATTTGTTATTTAAGGATGTACATATCGTTGATACATTAAAGGCGAAAATAGTAAAAACTAAAGATAGAATAGATTACGTAACATATTATTCAATAGCTACAGGAGCTATTGGTGCAGTACTATTAATTATATTCAATTTTACTAATAATGTAAAAAATGCAATTACAATAGGAATTATAGTTTTTTTTATTCTTGCATTATTCATGCAGATTACAAAAGAAAGCCAAGTGAAAAAGATAGTTGATGCATATATAAGTTTAATAAAAACAGAATGGTATCAAAAAGAATTAAACAAGCAATATACATACCTTTGCAATTTTATAGAATAATATAAATTCATTTTCATTAAATAAATATCATATACAAAAAAACTTACTAAAAATTTAATTAGTAAGTTTTTTTGTATTTAGGAAATTATAATGTAATTAAATCAGCAGATAACTTTTATATTAATCTATTTTACTAGGGTTAAATAGATTAATATAAAAGAATAAAAAATGTCATTATACTATGATTAAATATTTTTTCTTAAAGATGATGATTCAACAAATACAAATTTATCAGGTCTATGACGAGATTCTGTATATTCAAAAAGTTTACCCGAATCAGTATAAGCATATGTTTTTACGACAGCAACACAATCATATGTACCTAAATCTAAAAATCTTTTATCTAATTCTGTTGCATGTTCAACAACAATAATCTTTTTTGAAGCAAGAATTTTTGTGTTTAAATCTTTTTCAATATATTCATATACGGAATTTTGAGCAATTTCTATAGTCAAATCTTTTGCTACATCAGCACTAAAATAATTTACATCAAGGATAATTGGTTCATTATCATAAAATCTTATTCTATGAAGGTGATATACTTCAGTATCTAATTTTAAAGCAGTTATTCTTGATAAGGATTCATCTATAGTTATTTTTGAAAAATGAACAACACTAGTAGTGAATTTCTTTTTTGTATGTAATTCTTGTAAGCCAAGTAGATTACCAATAGGAAGTTCTATTGATTCTCTGCTTTCTAATATTATTACGCCCTTACCTTTAACGCTTTTAACATATCCATCTTTACTCAATTCATTAATTGCTCTTCTAACAGTATTTCTACTACATTTAAATTTATCAACTAGTTCCATTTCCGTAGGAAGCATCATAGAATTATCATACTTACCATTATCTATATTACTTTTTAATATGTGATATATATCTTTGAATTTTACATTAGGCAAAGTTAACACTCCCTTAAGTTATCTTGGGGTATATATGCTGCAATTGGATTTCTACATTTTATACTTAATTGAGCGTTTATCTAACTAAAATCTTAAATGTAAATTTATTATTGTAGCATATATAAAATATTTGTACTTTTATAGTTTTCAATGAATATATTATACTTTATTTTTTTTAATAAGTTAACTAAATAATTAAAATAATAAGGTGATAAATTACTTGGTGTAATTTATTAATGTATGATAATGTAAGTCACTCCAACACCTAAAAAATTTGCACTATATAGATAAACAACTTAAGAATTCGATTTATACTTTGCAATAAATATCATACTAGAAAGTAGAAACATTTTTATGCAACAGGCATTGAAAATGAGCTGTTAAAAGGTCTTAATTGTAGGTTGTTCCATTGATGCTTGTCACAATGAAATTGGGAGCAAGCATTAGTGGTGCAACCTGCAATTTAGCACTTTCAGCAAAATTTTCATAGTCCTGTGAAATAACAATGCTTTTACTTTCGGTGGATTATTGCATAAGTCTAGGTTATATATTGTTTATCTATATAGATGACCAATTTTAAAACTGAATTTATATGGTAACTTACCGAAATTATAAATATTTTGGTTATGAAAAGCTATGAAAATATATTTAGGATTTCTAGTGAAGATATGAATTTGAAACTTTAGCAGATCTGTAAATTTAAACTTGATTTAAGAGTTATTAAAATGATAGAAAATCTTAAATTTGAATAGGTTATTTGAACAAATTTAAAATATGTTTAAACATATTTTAAATTTGTTCAATGCTATAAGATGGCTTAAATGCTGAATACTAAACATTTTCAAGAAATTTGTTTAAACAAATGTTAAAAATATTATTGACTATATGTTTAAAATAGATTATGATGATATTGTAAACATTTAAATGTTAGGTTTAATATAAAATTTATTAATTAATTGTTCAATTGGACTAATACAAAACAAAATTGTATTAATATTCATGAACTTATTCTTTAAAGTAATAAAAATCAAATTGGAGGTTTTAATAATGGGGAAATTTCAAAATGATGCAAAAGAACTATTAAAGCTAGTTGGTGGAAAAGAAAACATCTCAGCAGTTACACATTGTGTTACTAGAATGAGATTTGTATTAAACGATCCAAGTAAAGCTGGCGTAAATGAAATTGAAAAATTAAAAAGTGTAAAAGGAACATTTACACAAGCAGGACAGTTCCAAGTTATAATTGGGAATGAAGTATCAACATTTTATAATGACTTTATAGCAGTTTCAGGAATAGATGGAGTAAGTAAAGATGCAGTAAAAGATGTTGCTAAAAACAATATGACTTTTATACAAAAGCTTATGGCAAATATAGCAGAAATATTTTCACCACTTATTCCAGCTATCATCGTTGGAGGTTTGATTTTAGGGTTTAGAAATATTATTGGAGATATGAAATTATTAGAAGGCGGAACAAAATCTTTAGTTGAAGTATCTCAATTCTGGGCTGGGACAAACAGTTTCTTATGGTTAATTGGAGAAGCTATATTCCACTTCTTACCAGTAGGTATTACATGGTCAATTACAAAGAAAATGGGGACAACCCAAATTCTTGGTATAGTTTTAGGTATTACATTAGTTTCACCACAACTTTTAAATGCATATGCAGTTGCAGGTACACCAGCTGATAAAATTCCATTCTGGGATTTTGGATTTGCACATGTAAACATGATTGGATATCAAGCACAAGTTATACCAGCTATACTTGCAGGTTTTGCATTAGTATTTCTTGAAAGAGGTGCAAGAAAGATAAGTCCGGCATCAATATCAATGATAGTTGTACCATTCTTTGCTTTAGTACCAGCTGTTTTGATAGCTCATATTGTTATAGGACCTATAGGCTGGGCAATTGGTGCAGCTATTTCAAAAGTAGTATATGGTGGACTTACATCTTCATTTGGTATGATTTTTGCAGCAATCTTTGGATTCCTTTATGCACCACTTGTTATTACAGGACTTCACCATATGACAAATGCAATAGATCTTCAATTAATGGCACAATTTGGAGGAACATCACTTTGGCCAATGATAGCATTATCTAATATCGCACAAGGTTCAGCAGTTTTAGCTATGATATATTTACAAAGAAAGAATCAAGAAGCTCAAGAAGTTAATGTACCAGCTTGTATTTCAGCTTACCTTGGAGTTACTGAACCGGCAATGTTTGGTGTTAACTTAAAGCATGGATTCCCATTCTTCTGTGGAATGGCAGGATCAGCAATAGCAGCAATAATTTCAGTTGGAAGTGGCGTAATGGCAAACTCAATCGGTGTTGGAGGACTTCCAGGTATATTATCAATAAAACCAGCATTCATGATGATATTTGCATTAGCAATGCTTGTAGCAGTAGTAGTACCATTTGTTCTTACAGTAATTGTAGGAAAAAAGAAAGCAATAAGCTAGGATAGGAAGGAAGAAATTATGAAGGATTTTAAGAAAAGTACTATTTATCAAATATATCCTAAATCATTTTATGATACAAACGGTGATGGAATTGGAGATTTAAACGGAGTAATAGAAAAATTAGATTATTTAAAAAATTTAGGTATAGATTATATATGGCTTACTCCTTTTTATCCTTCTCCTCAAGTAGATAACGGATATGATATCTCTGATTACTATAATATTGACCCAAGCTTTGGTACATTAGAAGATTTTGAAAAATTAGTACAAGAAGCAGAAAAAAGAGATATATATGTAATGCTTGATATGGTACTTAATCATACATCAACAGAACATGAATGGTTCAAAAAAGCTATAAGCGGAGATAGAGAATATAAAGATTTCTATATATTTAAAGAATCAGAAAAAGATAAACCACCTACAAATTGGGAATCTAAATTTGGTGGGAATGCATGGGAATATGTAGAAAAGTTTGATGAGTATTACCTACATCTTTATGATAGAACTCAGGCAGATTTGAATTGGGATAATGAAGAAGTTAGAAATGAGATTTATGGTGTTGTTAACTTTTGGCTTAAAAAAGGTGTCAAAGGATTAAGATTTGATGTTATAAATTTAATTTCAAAACCAGAAAAGTTTGAAAGTGATTCAGAAGGTGATGGAAGAAGATTCTATACAGATGGTCCTAAAATTCATGACTATCTCCACGAGCTTAATGAAAATACCTATGGAAAATATGAAAATATTGTAACTGTAGGAGAAATGTCATCAACTTCTCTTGAGAATTGTATAAGATATTCTAATCCAGAAGAAAAAGAATTATCAATGGTATTTAATTTCCATCATTTAAAAGTTGATTACTATAAAGGCGATAAATGGACTGTTATGGATTTTGACTTTATGAAGTTGAAGGCGTTATTTAAAACTTGGCAAGAAGAAATTCAAAATGGGTGGAATGCTCTGTTTTGGTGTAATCATGATCAGCCTAGAATAGTTTCTCGGTTTGGAAATGATAAAGAATATTTAAAAGAAAGTGCCAAAATGCTGGCAACTACAATACACATGATGAGGGGGACTCCATATGTGTATCAAGGTGAAGAGATTGGAATGACAAACCCTTATTTCGATAAGATAGAGAAGTATAGAGATGTAGAATCTATAAATTATTATAATATTTTAAAAGAGCAGGGAAAATCTGAAGAAGAGATATTACAGATTTTAAAAGCAAAATCTCGTGATAATTCTAGAACTCCAGTACAATGGGATGATAGTGAAAATGCTGGATTTACTAAAGGTGAACCATGGATACCTGTTAGCAGTGAATATAAAAGAATAAATGTTGAACAAGCATTAAAGGATGAAGATTCGATTTTCTATCATTATCAAAAGCTAATAAGGTTGAGAAAAGATTATGAAGTGATTTCAAATGGAAGTATAAAGTTTATTCTTGAAGAAAATAATAAAGTGCTTTCATATGTAAGAAACTTAGGCGACGCTACAGTACTTGTCATAAATAATTTTTATGGAGAAAGTGCAAAAGTAGAGATTCCAGATGAATATGCAAATAAAAGTGCTAAGAGTAAAATATTAATATCAAATTATAAAGATAGTAGTGTATTAAATAAAGAGTTGAATTTAAGACCATTTGAATCAATTGTATATCATATATAGGTATCTAAATTTAAAACTAGACTTATGTGATAACTTACCTAAATCATAAATATTTTGATTCCGAAAAGCTATGAAAATGTCGCTGAAGGTTCTAAGCAGCAGGTTGTATCCACTTTAGCATGCTCCAACTTTCAGTTTGACAAGCTAAAATGGAACAACCTACAGCTAAGAACCTTTAACAGCTCATTTTCAAATGTTT
Source organism: Clostridium beijerinckii (assembly GCF_036699995.1). Lineage (NCBI taxonomy): Bacteria > Bacillati > Bacillota > Clostridia > Eubacteriales > Clostridiaceae > Clostridium > Clostridium beijerinckii. Next base: position 2,572,948 of record NZ_CP144906.1, read on the forward strand.
TCTCCACAAAAATATTTATGATTTCTAGTTAGGATATGAACATAAAGTTTTAGCAACTTTTTAAATATGTTCATCTGATAAGTCTAATTCTTAAATTGTTTATCAATAGAAAATCAGGAACTTTAAAATTATATAATATATAGAAATTACAGTAGCAACTGCTCAGCAAATGGGTGGTTGTTACTTTTTTGTTGTCTAGGAAAGTGCAAAAGTAGAGATTCCAGATGAATATGCAAATAAAAGTGCTAAGAGTAAAATATTAATATCAAATTATAAAGATAGTAGTGTATTAAATAAAGAGTTGAATTTAAGACCATTTGAATCAATTGTATATCATATATAGGTATCTAAATTTAAAACTAGACTTATGTGATAACTTACCTAAATCATAAATATTTTGATTCCGAAAAGCTATGAAAATGTCGCTGAAGGTTCTAAGCAGCAGGTTGTATCCACTTTAGCATGCTCCAACTTTCAGTTTGACAAGCTAAAATGGAACAACCTACAGCTAAGAACCTTTAACAGCTCATTTTCAAATGTTTTCTCCACAAAAATATTTATGATTTCTAGTTAGGATATGAACATAAAGTTTTAGCAACTTTTTAAATATGTTCATCTGATAAGTCTAATTCTTAAATTGTTTATCAATAGAAAATCAGGAACTTTAAAATTATATAATATATAGAAATTACAGTAGCAACTGCTCAGCAAATGGGTGGTTGTTACTTTTTTGTTGTCTAGGAACCGCCCATGAAGGCAAAGCCTTCACAAAGTATAATGAAAATTAAGTGGTTTCTGTTAACAAATGGATAACCTTGTCAATAATATAGAAAGGTGAGGAAGTAAGCCGTTGTACTTTCTGGTAGCAAGAACTCCTTTTAGGAAACTGGCTACGGTAATTTTGAGCACAAAGTATTGTGTCTAGAGCACGTGTAGGAAATTTTTTTTTGATAAGTAATTACTGTTGAACTCACTGAATTTATTATGGAGAAGGTAGGAATGGAAGCAATAATTGAAAGGTGTGCAGGTATAGATGTGCACGAAAGAACAGTAGTAGTATGTGTTTTAAAGGGTGATTTAAAGAAAAAACCGGAAAAGGAAATAGAGACATTTAATACTACGACTACAGATTTGTTAAAACTTTTAGATTGGATTGAAGAAAGAGGCTGTACGCAAGTAGCAATGGAAAGCACAGGCGTATACTGGAAGCCTGTCTGGAATGTATTAGAATCAGGTGATTTTGAAATTATACTTGCAAATGCTAGACATATAAAGAATCTTCCAGGAAGAAAGACCGACGTGAAAGACGCAGAATGGATAGCTCAATTATTGAGAAGTGGATTAATTAATAAGAGTTTTGTACCAGATGCACATATAAGAGATCTTAGAGATATAACAAGATATAGGAAGAAAATACTATACGAACTTAATAGAGAGAAGAATAGGATTCATAAAATTCTAGAGGATTGTAATATAAAGATTTCAAGTTATATTTCAGATATATTTGGAGATACAGGACGAAAAATATTAAATAAAATCATTAATCAAGAAGAAATTAGAATGACAGACTTAATTGAGATATCAAATGGTAGAGGTAAAGCAAGTATAAGAAAGAAACTAGGAGAAATAAAAGAGGCTGTAAACGGAAAAATAAGAAACCATCATTTGACAATGATAAAATACAGCTATGATCACATTAGGTTTTTAGAAGAACAAGTAGTCCATATAGAAAAAGAAATAGGTGAATATATAGAGCCATATTTTGAAGAAGTAGAGATAATAGATACTATACCAGGTATAAACAAGAATGCAGCATCAGTAATAATAGCAGAGATTGGAACTGATATGAGTTATTTCCCAACAGATAAGCATCTAACATCATGGGCAGGCCTAAGTCCTGGAAATTGTGAAAGCGCAGGTAAAAAAAAAGAAGTAAAACAATGAATGGAGATAAAGCATTAAAAAGTGTAATGTGTGAATGTGCTTGGGCAGCAAGCATGAGTAAGGATACTAGATTATCAATATGCTATAAGCGATGGGTGAAAAGAATGGGAAAGAAAAAAGCCACAATAGCATTAGCAAGTTTAATGTTAAGAATATGCTATCAATTGTTAAAGGAAAGAAAAAACTATATAGAATATGGTACTATTTATTTAGATAAACTTAGAGAAAAAAGAGAAGAAAGTATGATAAAAATTCTAAAGTCAAAAGGCTATAATATAGAAAAAATCAATAAGTAAAAGAAACAAATAATTTAATATAAGGCTTGGACTAGCCTAAAATAGGCTAGTTTAGTTTCCTATTGTCAAATTTAGAGAAAGTGCTGTGAATTTAATTTTCGTAGGAAAGTATAGAATTTTTTGATTTTGAAAGCCAGTGATACCAATGGTTATAAGGATATTGGTCTGTAAAAAATGTTATAAAGAAAGAGTGTGGCGCAGCCACTTTTGTTCTACAGAAATTTATAGGAGTTTTCAGTGTTAATACGTGAGTTTATACTCTTTTATCTGCGCAGCTTATATAGGTAGAGAAAATATGAAGTTAAAGTTAGTTATATTAATATTTAACGAAGAGGCTGGTGGTTTTAGAAGATAAGTCTAATAAGAAATTGAGTAAAATCAGGCCACATACCTATAACAATTCTATGTGCTATTACTGCTATAAGCCCATAGAATAAAGGAAAAGTCTAGGAATTAATATAAAAGCTATATTAATATATCTTATGAATTAGTATAATAATTAAATAAGATATATTATTAAGAAGGAAGGTGAATTAGCTCTGGGTATACTATTAAAGTATGCTGCAGACTAAAATGTAATTATGAATGAAAAGATTAGCACTATAATAAATGAAATGATAAAATACTATGCTAAAGATCCAAGAAGGGTTAATCACTTTTTAAAGGTATTTTCTTTTGCTAAATCTATAGGGGAAATTGAAAATATAGATAAGAATACTCAGGAAATTTTAGAAGTAGCTGCAGTAATGCATGATATAGGAATAAAAATTAGTGAAGAAAAATATAATTCTTCTGCTGGAAATTATCAAGAGCTTGAAGGGCCTCCAGTTGCAAAGGAAATGCTTTCAAAATTTAATTTTAGTGAAGAATTTATTGAAAGAGTATGCTATTTGATTGGGCATCATCATACATATAGCAAAATTGATGGTATTGACTATCAAATATTAATAGAAGCCGATTTTTTAGTTAATATTTATGAAGATGAAATAAAAACTCCTCAAATTGAAATTATTAAAGAAAAGTATTTCAAGACAAAGGCAGGAAATGATTTCTTAGTTAATCTGTATTTGTAATAATTCTGAAGAGAAAATTATTTGAGAAATGTTTATAAAATATGTTGCAATAAATGAGTGACATATTCATATTATGTAGTAAATTTATTAATAAAACAATTAAGGGAATGATAATTGTGAATCTTTGCTATATAATAAAAAGTTTTAGTCAAATAGATTTACTAAGAAAATTTGTAAAGAGTAATATTAATATAATTGGGATTAATTCAATTTCGGAGTTAAAGGATGATTATTTATTAGTAATATCTAATAAAGATAGTAACTTTAATGAAGTGATGAACAAATTAACAAATGCTCTTGTTTGGGAAGAATTATATAATTATTTTTATGATTATTCCTTAGATAGATATATGAAGAATTATGATTTCTATCATTTAAAATATTCCTTGAAAAAAGCGCTAAAACCTGATAATGAAGCGATTGCAGTAGGTTCATCATATGCCTTATTTGGAATTGAAGAGAGTGTATTAAATTTTCCGTGTGTTAACTTGTCATTAGCATCACAAGACATTTATTACGCATCTGTAATTGGAAAATATGCAATTAGTCAAAACAATAGTATTAAAAAGATATTTATTGGAACTGGCTATTATTCATTTTATAATGATTTATCACTTAGCCAAGGTGGTGAATTGATGCGTTTGACAGACGTATACTACCCAATTTTTAAGGATAAGCATAATTGTAAGGAGTTACCTGGTAATAATTCATGGATTTCATTTAAATATGAAATTTTTGACGTGGAACAAATATTGGATTTCTTTTCAAATAATTTTTTTGAAGAATCTGGCGGAAGGTATTTTGCTGGGACAAGAGATAGATTTAAATCGAGAATAGTCTTTGGAGAAAAAAAGGATGCTAAATGGTTTGAACTTGATGATAGTTTAAAGGAAAAATCAGCATATGAGAGAGCTGATTCACACAATAAGGCTATTAAGTATATAGATTCGTATAAAGAAAATATCAATATTATGAATTCATTTGTATCATTTTGCAATGAGAGAAATGTTAAAGTCTACTTGCTTGTATTTCCGGGAACTAAATTTTATAAAAAATATCTTTTGAAAGAGTATAAGGAATCTTATGCATCAGCTTTAAGTTTAATTAGTGGAGAAATAAGATTTATTGATCTTGACGAGTTTTGCGTATTTGATGATAAAGATTTTGTAGACATGGACCATTTAGATGAAGGTGGTGCAGTCAAAGTTTCATGGATTATAAATAATCTTAATTGACAGATAAAATATTAATTAGATAATTTTAGAGTCATATTCTGAAGAATAGATATTTAAATATTCTTCAGAATATTTATTGTAAGGAATATTAGAATACAGAACACTTAATCATATATTCTAATTATTCTCTAGAATCGTAACTAGCACATTTAGTTTCGGTATATAATTGGGCTCCATTACCTGCTACTTGTATAGAATCTAAGCTACAAAGTTTGTTATAGTTATGATTACATGTTTCAACGTTGCAAGTTAGAGCATCGCATCTTCCTTGAGCATTAGTATTATTAGTTAAATCGCTATAATGAGATTCTTGTAAAAATGAACCGCAGCAAGTTCCTCTTTCACTACTTGCAGACATTCCACCAATATCAACTCTATTTGAATAGCAAACTCCACTATTGTTATGTGAACAATTAGTTACTTCACAATTAATTTTTTCCACAAAAAACACACTCCTTTAAGTTAAATCTTAATCTAGTTATAATATTATTTGCTAAAGTATCTATCAAGTAAGCCTTTAAATGCTTTACCATGTCTTGCTTCATCTTTACACATTTCATGAACAGTATCATGTATAGCATCTAAATTATGCTCCTTAGCTAAGGTTGCAAGTTTCTTTTTACCTTCGCAAGCACCATATTCAGCTTCAACTCTAGCACTTAAATTAGATTTAGTATCAGGAACAACAACTTCCCCTAAAAGTTCTGCGAATTTAGCAGCATGTTCTGCTTCTTCATAAGCAATTCTTTTATATGCTTCACCTACTTCAGGATAACCTTCACGGTCAGCTTGACGGGACATTGCTAAGTACATTCCGACTTCAGTACATTCACCTATGAAATTAGCTCTTAAACCTTCTAATAATTCATCATTAAGACCGCCAGCAACACCGATTCTATGTTCATCAGCAAAATTTAATGAGTCAGTCATTTCCTTGAATTTGTCAGCACCTGCTTTACAGATAGGACAAAAGTCTGGTGGTGTGTCACCTTCATGGATATAACCACAAATAGTACAAACAAATCTTTTCATTTAAAATTCCTCCATAAACTATTATTGTATTTTTTAGGTATTAAACAACCTTAAAAATAGTATTACCAATTAAAACAAAAATATTAATATATAATTTTTATTAATTAAATTATTCAGGTGTCGTATAATTTTCTAAATATGTTATAATTTATTGGAGTGATTTAAGAGTGATAAACAAGGAGGAATTTTTACTTGAATAACAATTTTGAATATATATTATTTGATTTAGATGGAACACTTACTGATTCTGGCGAAGGAATAACTAAATCAGTTCAATATGCGTTAAAGTCTTTTGGAATTTTAGTTGATGATCTTAAAGAATTAAACAAATTTATTGGACCACCTTTAAAGGATTCATTTAAAGAATATTATAACTTCGATGAAGAAAAAGCACAGCTTGGGTTGGTAAAATACAGAGAATATTTTGCTGAAAAAGGTATCTATGAAAATAAGTTATATGATGGAATACCAGAGCTTCTAGAGGTACTTAAGAAAAATAATAAAAAAATTGTACTTGCTACATCAAAACCAGAAGTGTATGCAAGACAAATTTTACAATACTTTAAAATTGATAAGTATTTTGATTTTGCAGCTGGAGCAGATTTTGAAGAAACAAGAGTAAATAAAGGTGATGTAATAAAATATGCTTTACAAGAGGCTAATATTACAGACTTATCAAAGGTTATCATGGTAGGAGATAGAGAACATGATATTATCGGCGCAAAAGAAAATAATATAAAATCAGTGGGGGTTCTTTATGGTTTTGGAGATGTTATTGAACTAACCCAAGCCAGAGCAGAATATATAGTTAAGGATACAGAAGAACTATTGAATATTCTTCTTTAAAAAATTATAAATCAGTGATATAAGGATAATTATGTTGATACCTTCAATACTCAGTAAAGAAATATAAAAATTAATTTTATTGTAACATCAGTTACGGAAGTAATATGGAATAAACATTATAATAAGATTAAAGATAAACAATAAAAACTTAAAAGATAATTCATTAAGATATATGAGAGGAGAATGTCAACATGATAACTAAGGATTTAACAATAGGAGAAGTAATTCGTATAAAGGAAAATGCACCACAAATTTTAATGAGCTTTGGAATGGGATGTGTTGGATGCCCATCTGCACAAGCTGAAACAATTGAAGATGCAGTTAAAGTTCATGGAATAAATTTAGAAGAATTATTAGAACAATTAAATAAATAACATATTTAATAGAAAGGCTGCTTAAAACTAAGCGGTCTTTTTTTGTACAGAAAAATATAATCCAGTCAAATCAGTAAATAAATCTTGTAAGTGGCAGAAACACATACTCTGTAAAGTAGATTTTCCAATATTTTATTAAATCAATAGTTTAAATGCTATAAGAATAATATTTAAGTGTTAGATTATAATATTATCTATAATAAAAAATCGCAGTAAACTATGGTTAAGTGCCGTTTGTGCTTAGCACTCTATTTATATAAGTTACGTATTGTGCATAGCGCTCTTTTCATATGTGTGGATTTTTTTGCGTATTTATCTTTTTAAGAAAATACGCAAATAATTTAGCAGGCAAATAGATTTGTCTTTTATCATTTTTGTTCACTTCAGATCAAGATAAATAGCCTGTTATATAATTCGCGCTTTCAAGGGGCACCTTGCCCATAGATTTATCTGAGATATTATTTAAAATTTAAATAATCGAGAGGATTTTATATGAAAACTATTGAAAAAGAGTTTGTGGTTATTGCAGAGGGAAAATCATCTGAAACATGTTTGCAAGAATTTAACAGGATAGATATTAATTTGACTCAGCTAAGAAAAAACGTAGATATTTTAAGAAGCACCTTAAATCCAGGAGTGAAATTTATGGCTGTTGTAAAAGGGGATGCATATGGACATGGATTAGTTCCTATAGCTCAGGAACTGGAAAAATGTAAATGTGATGCAATTGGAGTTGTGAGGCTGACTGAAGCTATTGCTTTAAGAAAAGGAAAAATTAAAATTCCAGTGGTAATATTGGCACCTTTAATGCCATCTCAATGCCAATGGGTTGTAGAGCATAATATTAGCGTAATGGTAGATAATGAGAAGATTGTTTCTGCGTTAGATAAAGAGGCCGTATCTAAAGATAAGATGGTTGACGTGCATATAAAAGTTAATACAGGCTTGAATAGGTATGGAATTGAAACAGATGAAGTCGTAAGGTTTATTCATATTATCAATGAAAAATATCCTCATATAAATATAAAAGGTATATATACTCATTTCAAAGATCCAGAATATAATGAGCAGTTCACGTATGATCAAATGATGAAATTTAATAAGGTTTTGAAGAAACTTGAAGAAGTGAATTTAAGACCTCCAATTGCACATGCAGCTGGATCAGCAGGAATACTTATGTATCCAGAATCACATTATGATATGGTAAGATGTGGACTGATATTATATGGGCTTGAGCATAAGCCAGATGAAAAAATGCTGCCTGAAGGAGTAAGTCCTATTATGTCTGTAAAAAGTAAAATCATAAAATTGGATAAGGTTAAAGCAAATGCATCTGGAGGATATGGTGATAACTTTATAGCTAAAAGAGATAGTGTTGTTGCAGTTGTTGGAATAGGTTACGGAGATGGCATATCTAGAGGTTGGAAAGAAGTTTTAATTGCAGGAAAAAGGGTCCCAGTAGTAAATTACTTTATGGATGGTATACTTGTTGATGTTACAGATATAAAGGAAAAAGTAAAAGAATTTGATGAAGCAGTCATAATAGGAAAACAAGGAGATGAATCAATCAGTTGGGAAGATGCTTGCCAGAGTATGAATTCATATATGGATGAGCAATTCCAAAGAATTACTGAAAGAGTACCAAAACATTATTTTATTTATAAATGATAAAATCTAGATTATAATATCAAATAAAGGATTTTAGCTGAAAGGGGGGAAAACATTGACTTTGCAACAATTAAAATATGCTCTTGAAATTGCAAGGTGCGGGTCAATAAACGAGGCAGCTAAAAAATTATTTATATCCCAGCCAAGTCTATCTAATTCAATAAGAGAACTTGAAAGTGAACTAGGAATTGTAATATTTGAGAGGACAAATAGAGGAATTAGTATTTCTTCAGATGGGATTGAATTCTTAGGGTATGCCCGCCAAATAAGTGAACAAGCTGAATTTATTGAGGACCGCTATCATGGAAGAAAAGAAAAGATTATGCATTTCTCTGTGTCAACTCAGCATTATGCTTTTGTTGTAAATGCATTTACAAGACTCTTAAAAGAAATTGAAACAAATCAGTATGAGTTTAATTTAAGAGAAACAAAGACATATGAAATAATAGATGATGTAAAGACTCTTCGTAGTGATGTTGGAATTTTATATATTAATGAAGTAAACTCTAAAGTTATGAATAGAATTTTTAGTGATAGTAATTTGAAATTTACTCCACTTTTTAATGCAAATCCACATATAATCATCAGTAATAATCATCCTCTTTCTACTAAAGAAAGTATTACTACTAATGAGATGTTAGAATTTACTTATGTAACATTTGAACAGGGAATTAATAATTCATTTAATTTTTCAGAAGAAATGATGAATATGGCTAATGTACCTAAAAGCATTAAAGTTATTGATAGAGCAACACTTTCAACTTTATTAACCAGTACAGATAGTTATACGATTGGAACAGGATTTATAGACTCTGATTTTGATGAAAGCAAACTTAAAGCAATACCAATAGAATGTGATGAAATTTTCACAGTTGGATGGATAGCCCATAAGGATATTAAGCTTAATAAAATAACAACGCGCTACATTGAGATTTTAAACGAAATTATTTCAACAAGTTATTTCGACTTAAATTATTATCTGTTATAGCAGTTTAAATGGAGGAAAATATGAGTAATGAGATTATAGGTACAAAGAGAAATAGTCCACCTTTTCGATATGATATAGTTGGAAGTTTTCTTAGAACTGATGAAATTAAGATTGCACGGAAACAATATAATAGTGGAGAAATAAATGCTCAAGAGCTAAGAAATATTGAAGACATAGAAATAAGAAAGCTCATAGAAAAGGAAAAAGAAATAGGGTTAATAGCTGTTACTGATGGAGAGTTTAGGAGATCATGGTGGCATCTTGATTTTTTTGTTGGAATAGAAGGTACAAAGAAAATAACATTAAATCAAGGAGGTAGTGTTCAAGGATCTAGAACAAAAGCTGAAAGCTTTCAAATTGTTGACAAGATAAGATTTAATAAGCATCCAATGTTAGAGCATTTTAAGTATTTAAATAGCATTGTTAAAGATCAAAATATTGCTAAATTTACTATTCCATCACCATCTCTCTTTCATTTTGTTCAAAGTCACAATAAAAATAATGTATATGGCAGTGATGAAGAGCTGATGGAAGACATTATTAGTGTTTACAAATCTGCAATAAAGGAGTTTTACGATGCAGGCTGTCGTTATTTGCAGTTTGATGATACTGCATGGGGAACCCTATGTAGCGAAAGACATAGAAGTTATTTTAGGAGTCAGGGAATTGACCCAGAAGCTCTTTCGAAGAATTATGTAAGATTGATAAATGAGAGCGTCAAAGAAAAGCCAGAAGATATGATCATAACTTTGCATGTTTGTCGTGGAAATCTACATTCAATAGGATTTGCATCAGGTGGATATGAACCTATTGCAGAAGAATTATTTTCTAATGCTAAGGTGGATGGATTTTTTCTTGAATATGATAGTGAAAGATGCGGAGATTTTAAGCCACTAAGATTTATAAATGATCAGTTTGTTGTATTGGGACTTGTAACAACAAAGCATGGAGGTCTTGAAAGTAAAGAGCAATTAAAAAATCGTATTGCAGAAGCTTCTCAATATGTAGATATTAATAAACTTTGTCTAAGTCCACAGTGCGGTTTTGCATCAACAGAAGAAGGAAATATAATTACCGAAGAAGAACAATGGGAGAAAATTAAACTTGTTATTGAAACAGCTAATGAAATTTGGAAGTGAATTTGTTTGTTATAGGAAAAAATTATAGCCAGTAATAGTTTTTTGAAGTTACCTTACTTGGGGTTAAACATGCTATACTGATTTCAAGAATAAAGCAAGGCAATTAAGGGGGATTAAAAAAATGAGTATAGAATTTAAAAATGCAAAACAAAGAAGTGTTGCACCATTTAGGGCTGATATTGTAGGAAGTTTTTTACGACCAGAGGTAATTAAAGAGGCGCGTGCTAAATTTCAAAATCAAGAAATTTTAAGTAGTGAATTAAGAAGAATAGAAGATGAAGAAATAATAAAATTAGTGAAAAAACAAAAGGAACTTGGACTTAAAGCAGTAACAGATGGAGAATTTAGGCGCTCATGGTGGCATCTTGATTTTATGTGGGGATTAGATGGAGTAGAAAAACGTGTACTAGAAGCAGGCTATAAATTTAATGGGTTAGAAACTAGAGCAGAAACAGCCACATTAACAGGAAAAATAGATTTTAGTAATCATCCGATGCTTGAACATTATAAATTTTTAAGAAGTATCTCTGGAGATGATATAGTGGCTAGACAGACGATTCCAGCACCAGCACAATTTCTTGCAGAACTTCAACGTGGTGAAAATAAGGAGATTACAGAATCTATTTATAAAAACATAGATGAGTTAATTTTAGATATTGCAAATGCTTACAAAAAAGCTATTAAAGCATTTTATAACGAAGGTTGCAGAAATCTTCAACTTGACGATTGTACTTGGGGTATGCTTTGTGATAAAAAATATTGGGAAGCTAGACAACAAGAAGGCGTAGATACAAATGACATTGCTAAACTATACGCAAAGGTAAACAACTTAGCAATTGAAGACCATCCTGAAGATTTGGTTATTACAATGCATGTTTGCCGTGGAAATTATAATTCAACATGGGCAGGGTCTGGTGGATATGAACCAGTGGCAGAAATTCTTTTTGGAACTGTAAATGTAGATGGGTTTTATCTAGAGTATGATACAGATCGTGCAGGAGATTTTGCACCATTAAGATTTATTAAAAATCAACAAGTAGTTTTAGGGTTAATAAGTTCCAAGACAGGAATATTAGAAAATAAAGAAGAAGTTAAAGAAAGAATTAGAGAAGCAACAAAATACGTAGATATTAACCAAGTTTGCTTAAGTCCACAATGTGGTTTTGCCTCTACTGAGGAGGGAAATATTCTAACAGAAGAAGAACAATGGAATAAGATAAAGCTAGTAAGAGAAATTTCAGAAGAAATTTGGAAATAAAAATATATGATTTCTTCCTTAAGTGAGTATAATATAATTATATTTATAGGCTAATTTGAAAGATAAAAAGCAAATTAGAAGGAGGATTTAAATGAGAGTAATGACCTTTAATTTAAGACGCGATGTTCCTATAGATTTTAATGATAGATGGAATAATAGAAGGAGCTTGGCTTATAACGTAATAAATGAGTATAAATGCGATATAATAGGGGTTCAGGAAATTAAAGATAATATGCTTAATGATATTAAAGAAAATATTGAAGGATATAATATTATTGGAGCTCCAAGAGGGAAAAAAGTTTCTTCAGAAAGAAATAGTTTATTAATCTCTAGAAATTATTTAATTGAAGATTATAAAACTTTCTGGCTATCTGAAACTCCAGATAAGATAGGAAGCCGCGTATGGTACTCATATCTTCCAAGAATTTGTACAACAGCTATTTTACAAATGGATAATGGAAGAAGAGTTAGGGTTTGTAATACTCATTTAGATAATCTGCTTCCAAAGGCAAGAATGTATGGTTTAAAAAAGATTTTAGAATTCATAGAAGATGAAAAACTTCCAGTTATATTAATGGGGGATTTTAATGATAGACCTAATAGTAAGTTGATTAAAAGTCTTAAAGAGGGGAAAATATCAAGTAAAAAATTATTACCAGTACAAGACGTAAATATGGGGTTATATAATGAATCTACAATAGGAAATTTCAAAAGGTCAGGAAAAGGGCTTCATATAGATTATATATTTGTATCGGAGGAAATAGATGTAGTTAATGCTGAAATAATTAAATATAATGTTAATGGGAAGTATCCCTCTGACCATTATCCGTTAATGGCAGATATATTAGTAAAATAGATTATATCGTAATCAATTCAAGTAATAATAGAAGAGTTGTATATTTAGTATATAAATAGAGAATATATGGCTTGGAATTATGTTATAATTTACAGAGATTATAAATATTTTAATCCTAAAAGCTACGAATATATTTATTATTTCTAGCGATGATGATTCTAAAGCTTTAGCAAAAATGTAGGTATATTTATCTAATAAGTCAGATCTTTAAATTGAATATATAAAAATTTAAATAAAGCATTAGTAAAAAAAACTTGGAATTCTAAGATTATGAATCCAAGTTTTTTTATTGTCTAGGGAAATATAAGAATTTTGAATTTTGAAAGCTGGTTATATCAATGGTTAAGAGGATGTTGGCTTGTAAAAATATTATTAAGAATGAGCGTGGCGCAGCCACTTTTTTTCTTCTCTAGAAATTTATATTGCAGTGAAATCTCAAGCTACACAGTCGGATGGGATTTTGTTGCTATGTGATTTTTACTAAATTAAGAAGTTGAAGTTATACTTTATGTTGATCGTGTTGGATATAAATACATAATGACCCAATTAACTTTAAATTGAAGAAAAAGTGTTATATAATAGTATATATTGTAAATAAATTAAAAATAAAATAAAAAAATATATTATCTATATAAAGGAGAATAAATTTATTGTCGAAATTAGAGAAATGTGTATGCGTAACATACATATGTTTAGCAATTGTATTAGGTGGGCTTGCAGCTTATTATAAAGTAACATTTGGTGAAATAAATTACAGCAGCTTAATAGCTAGAAAAGATAAGGATACCTCTGATGCAAATGATAATACTACTAATAAAAATGAGAATATAGAAAAAGTATTAACTGCCGCACCCAAAGTGCCGATAAAAGCAGAATTAACAGCCTACTGCAATTGCGCTATATGTTCAGAAGCCTGGGGCTCAGAAACCGCAATGCAGACCCATACTAGAGTTGGAACTATAGCTGTACCTAAAAATATTCCGTTAGGAAGTAAAATATATATTCCGGATTTAAAAGATTACAAAGATGACGGTATTTTTGATGCAGAAGATAGAGGTGGCGCAGTTAAAGTTAAAAGTGATGGCACCTATATAATAGATGTGTGGCTTCCAACCCATGAGCAAGTCAAGGAATTTGGAAGAAAAAAGACTACAGTTTATTTAATAAAATAATAGTAGCTTGAAGTTTTTCTAATATTCAATTAAAATTATGTTAGTATGAGGAAATAAAGCAAGAAAAAAATAGAATATATATATTGTAAAAACAGTCCTTCATTATAATTCTAAAAAATATTACAAGAATTTTAGCTGTAATTGTGAATTGTGAAATGTGCATTGTGAATTGCAATATATATTACATATATTTTGTTAAGAAGAGTCTTTTTTTAGACTAAGGGGGACAATAGGCTTATGGGTCAATCAAAAGAAAATGATCAAATATTTTGGGACAGTAGAGAAAACATTATATCACCAGAATTAGTTGAAGAAAGAATAGAAGAGATGAATGAAACGTTACTTGTTTATAGATCAGCAATAAAGGAAGTTAAGACTAAATTAGATATTTTAGATGATGAACTTAAGATAAAGAGGAAGAGGAATCCGATTGAATACATGAAATCCAGAGTGAAGACTCCAAGCAGTATTATGGATAAACTTAAACGTAAAGGGTTCGAGATGAGTATTGAATCTGCTAAAAAGAATTTAAATGATATTGCGGGAATTAGAGTTATCTGTTCTTTTGTAGGTGATATATATGATATTGCCAATATGCTAATAAGACAGGATGATATAACACTAATTGAAGAAAAAGATTATATAAACAGTCCTAAGCCAAATGGCTATAGAAGTCTTCATTTAGTTATAGAGGTTCCAATATTTTTTTCGGATCATGTAGAGCCAGTCAGAGTTGAAGTTCAAATTAGAACGATAGCTATGGACTTTTGGGCTAGTCTTGAGCATAAATTATATTATAAGACATCTGGAGATGGACCACTGCATATTACACAAGACCTAAAGGAATGTGCAGAGCTTATAGCATCTACAGATATGAGAATGCAAGATATACAAAGAGAGGTAGAAAAACTAAGATAGGTGGGTTGTTAAAATGATAAAAGAGCTTGTATTGAAAAATAGATCATATAGGAGGTTTTATCAGGATAAGAGTATTGAAATGAATACTTTAAGAGAATTGGTAGATTTAGCGAGACTATCACCATCAGGAGCTAATAAACAAGTGTTAAAATACATTTTATCAAATGAAAAAGAACAAAATGAAAAAATAAGTAAATGCATATTTTGGGCAGGTTACTATAAGGATTGGGATGGTCCTAAAGAAGGTGAAAAACCAAGTGCTTATATAGTAGTGCTAAAAGATACAAGTCTTGGCCAAGGTGCATCACAAGATGATGGCATAGCAGTACAAAGTATGTTACTTGGAGCTGTTGAAAATAATTTGGGCGGATGCATTATAGGAAATATAGATAGAAAGAATTTAAGAGAAGAACTAAATTTAGATGAAAAATTTGAAATTGCTTTGGTAGTAGCTCTTGGTTATCCTAAAGAAGAAGTAGTTATAGAAAATATAAATGAATCTGGAGATGTGAAGTATTGGAGAGATGACAACCAAGTACATCATGTTCCAAAAAGAACATTGGGTGATTTGATTTTATAAGTAGTGAACTCGAATCTATTATTTGATGTGAATCGGTTAAGCAGACAGCTCAAAAGTGATGCTCCCGATCTTGTATTTGGCTATAAGTGAAGAGTTCTTAATTGCAGAATAGCTGTTTAATTTATAGGTGAAGAACTTTCTCTGTGAGCATCTATGATTTAATGATGGTTGCTTACTCTGTGAGTATCCAGTGAACAAATGAGAATTCATTTTCTTTAAAAAATATTGATATAATAGTGTGATTTTGAACATACTATACTTGTTACTTTGTAGAAAAAGGAGAATAGTATATATGGAAAGAATACATTATAATGTTGATGGATTAGCAAATGAAAATATGAAAACACAAGTTAAGAATGCACTGGAAAAAATCCAAGGTGTAGATAAGGTTTGTGTAGATCTTGCACGTGGAAGCGTTGAAGTAGTATATAATGCTCCTGCAACAGTAGAAGAAATCAAAAGCTGTATAGAGAATACAGGACATGATGCTAGATAAAAGAAAATATCTTTTTAGATTTGTTGCTAAAGAGGAATGTATTTAGGTTTACATTCCTCTTTAGTTTTTATGTAAATATAAAATTTAACCAGGATTAGCCTTCTATTATTTTTACATAAAACATTCTATCTCTAGGACCATCAAACTCACAGAAATATACGTTTTGCCATCGTCCTAAAATTAGATTGCCATTATTTAAAATAAGAGTTTGTGAAGCACCTACTGTTGAAGATTTTAGGTGAGAATGTGAATTCCCTTCAAAATGCTTATAATTCGGATCTGTGGTTGGGTAAATTTTTTCAAAACCATATATTAAATCGCTAACTACATCTGGATCTGCATTTTCATTTATAGTTATTCCAGCGGTAGTATGAGGGCAATAAACTACTATGATTCCATTTCTAATATTACTGTTTTTAATATCTTCTCTTATATAAGAAGTTATATCAACCATCGATTGTCTAGGTTTAATTTCGAGGGAGTGTTTAAATAAATTTGACATAATAAAGCCTCCTTAACATTGTTTTTACATAATATTATAATATACCAATTATGTAAATATATAAACAATTTTATAAGTCTATATTGTAATAATAGACTTAGATTTTAGATTCTAATGAACCAGATGATTTATTGGAAGTAGAATGCAGAAACTTAATTGAACCATATATGCAGCAGTGTAATTGAATTTTTTTATTCTCTAGGAATTTTAAGTCTATTTTATAAATTATGTTAATAAAAATAATAGTAAATATAGATTTTTGATTTGGAGAGGATAAGAAAATGATAAAAACTATTAGTTTTAAATATATATTAATGTTAGGAACTTTATTAAGTATTGTATTTGCACTTCAATTAATTTATGATGTAAAGGCAAATGGAGAATGGGTATATGTAAACAATAGCTGGCGATATTATAGTGGTCCCGAACAAAATACTGGTTGGTATAAATACAAAGATAATTGGTATTATTTAGATGAAAACGGTATGGCAAAAACCGGATGGCTTAAAAGTGAAGGCAAGTGGTATTATCTAGACACAGTTACAGGAAAAATGCTGACTGGATGGATTCAAAATAGAGGGAATTGGTATTATCTAAATAGTTCTGGAGAAATGGTGACAGGATGGCTTAGATATAATGGAAATTTATATTATTTAAATTCCTCTGGAGTAATGGTTAAGGACATATATATTGGAACCTATTATTTAGGACCAGATGGGGCGTGGGAGGAAGGATAGATATTTGAAATAAATTATCTTATAGATATACAGTGAAATTACCAATCTGTAAAAACTTGAAAAAAGAAAAAATACTATTTCAAAATGTATTGGTAAAAAACATTGAGAGATAGTATTTTTTATAATAATTTTATATCTAAAAAGAAAAAAGCTTGTCCTAGAAAATGCTAAATTGTAGCTTTATTGACCTATCAACTTATCGTTTTCAAAGATATGTTCAATTAACCAATCATTTAAAAGTTGTAATAGAGTAGAAATCGATTCATTCTGATTTTCATCAATACTCCTAAAATCTACTTCATTAATTCTTTTTATAAAAGCGTCATGTTCTATCTTTTGAGTGAACATTCTTTTATAGTTAATTTTCTTCATATATTCTTCTTCTGCTTTAAAATGGAATGAGGTATAATCACGTAGCTCATCTACTAACTCTAATATGTCATCATATTTATCAGTTGTAAAATCATTTTTTAGTAAATTGTAAGCTTTGTCTGCTATTTCGAAGAGAACTTTGTGCTGTTCGTCAATAAAATCAATTCCAGTCTTAAATTCTTCTTTAAATTCATACATTAAATGTTACCTTCTTTCTTATAATTGTATAATTACATATAAAATAATTATATATCACTTTTGTAAAATTTTCTAGATAAGGGATAAAGATAATTCCTATCAATAAGAGTAAATAACATTGGTATATATAAGAAACTATATAAATCCTGCTAAATTAATGATACAGTAGTATTAGAAAAATTTACAGCAATTATCAATATAAACTATATATTGCACTTAAGTTTTTACATTTTAAGATTAATTGGTCTCTTTTTTATTAATATTTTAAACGTAAACTCGCTATTGCAATGCAAAAACTATAAAAAAATAAATGAGAAAAGGAATTGGAATTTATGGAAGTGATTCAGAACATAGATAATAATATTTTAGAATTTATACAAATCCATATGAGGACTCCCATTTTAGATAAGGTTATGCCACTAATAACTATACTTGGAAGCAAACTTACTATATGGACGTTTATTGCTTTAATACTTATAGTAGGAAAAAAATATAGGAAGTATGGTATTATGATCATATGCTCTTTGATATTATGTTTTATTGTAGGAAATTTAGGTTTAAAACCTTTGGTAGCCAGAACTCGTCCTTTTAATGCTGAACCAATATTAAATATGATTCATATGAAGCTGCCAACAGATTTTTCTTTTCCGTCAGGCCATACTATGTGTTCATTTGCACCAGCAACTATAATTAATTATATGAATAAGAGAGCTGGGATACTTGCATTAACTCTAAGTACATTAATAGGCTTTTCAAGGTTATACTTGTATGTACATTATCCATCAGATGTTTTTGCAGCGATGGTTATTGGGCTTTTAATAGGTAATTTAGTTATTGCAGCATTTAATAAAAGAGCATTAAGTTCTATTTTGAGCTAAACCAAGTTACTATTGATTCCGATGTGATTTTTGAAGATGAAAGGAGATGTTAAGAATGAAAAACGAACAAGAAAGAATTCCAAAGGGGAATGAAGTTTTGATGGGGAATTCTGAGGTTATGAATGCTAAATTACGTAGATTTATTCTTATGGGAACTCTATTATATACAATTTTAATATTGTATTTCATGTTCTTGGGATTTAGTAGGCTAGACCATAGAATCAATAATGATCAGTATACATTTATGTTTGTGCCAGAAGGGGTTCCGCTAAGATTTCCGAAACTAACGATGTCATGGTTATACGATTTTGGAAATATTGCTGCTTTTATACCTTTTGGAATAGTAATTCCATTGTTGTATCGTATACGTTTTAGAAAGTTTTTAACATTGTTCATATTAGTGATTTCTTTTTTGGAAGTGTTGCAGTCCTTAACTTTTATGGGCACATTTGACATCATGGATATTATATCTAATACATTAGGTGCAATCATGGGATTTGTAGGGTATAGAGTAGGATTTTCTTCTGAGATTACGTTTAAAAAACTAGTTGCTTCTGCAGTATCTATTCTTATGCTAATCGTCGGGGTTATGGTGGTTTCTGAAACAATCGATTATGGTGTACATGTTAATGAAAGAATAGGACCTGTCCAAGCATTAAATGAAGCTAATACAACCATGCCAATAACTAATAGTTTTTCAACTTTTACGGTTGAAGATGAGGCAGTACAGCCTAAATTTAATCTGTTTGGAAGTAGTGATGGAATAGATAAGGAGTATTTATTTAATTTAGGCAAGAAAAATCTATGGCTCTATGCCAATTATGGTATTCCAGACGGAGAAGAATATAAGGGTTCCGTTACGATTATGATTAATGGGGAAGAGTTTACTCAGTTCACTGATCAAGACAAAGATAGCCGTATGATGAAGTTAAAGACGTTTTTTGATTCGGAAATAAAAGACGTTAAAATTATAGTTACTGGAAATGCTAAGGTATGGGATGTTAGTATCGCGGAAATAAAGCATTGGTGGGAGTAACTGCAATAACGAAGAAATATGAAATTTTAGACAATCATCATCTTGGATATTATAAAGGTTATATAAAAACTAGTTATTCAACAAACCATATTTAATAACTTTGAAAATAATTTTTTATTGTTAGTAAATTATTATTTTGAAAATTAAAGATATACATTATAATAATTATGTGGAAGATTATTATGAAAGCAAATTAGTGAAAATGATATTGGAGCTTATTACAAAGGGGGAAGAATGTGAGTTGGGATTGTGCGGTATGGCACTGCAATAGTGTAAAAAGTAAAGAGGATGCAGAAATTCTATATAAACGACTATGCGAAGGAGATACTTCGTTAATCGGTCCTACACAAAAAATACAAGATTTTTATGAAGAATTAACAGCTAGGCATCCTGAAATCGATGATATAAGTGAAGAGGAAATTGGGGATTTAGATTTATGCCCATGGAGTGTAACTTTTGATAAATCAGAAGGACACATTATTATGTCTTGTGTATTTAGCAAGGTTGATTATGTAAGCGATTTAATAAAGGAATTAGCTCAAAAACATGAACTATCTTTCTACGAGCCTCAAAATAAAAATTTTATTTATAATTAAAGGTACATAGATAATAATCTTTGCTGTTTGTGGTTAAATGTGGTAATATAGAAAGGTGGTTTTTTATTATAATTTAAATTTTTTATTTTAAATTATAATGGGATATGAGAAAAATAAATTGGGGAGGGATATTAAATATTATATGGTCAAGGTAAAATATTCTGCTATATATACTGATAATTTTGGCTGTGAGCAGGCAGAACTATACTTTCTAAAAGGGGGACTTCAATTTAATATAAGAGATTGCGTCTTTTATGATGATCATTTTGATTTCGATTTTTATACTAAGAGACCTAATGAGCATAAACAACTTTTCTATTTAAAGGATGATGAATTAATAGAATATGTTATGGATGTAAGAATTCCATTAATAATGACATATGATTGTGAGGAATGTGTGAGAGAATCTATATTATGCATTAAGAGGCATAGAAATTCTTATAATAATATGCTTTCACTTGATCTAGATGGAAAATCTTATACTGTTGAAGGATATAATTTGCAAGAATTATTATATAAAATGAAGAAAAAACTGCCTAATGAATATACTATGGAATCTGATTTTTCGTGTATGCTGGGTGTATATTCTATTGAAACAAATAAAGAAAATGATTTTTATTGTTTTAGAAATTTCGAAGAGGAAGATGATGAAAGTGCTTCTAGCGAATCTTTTTATTTGGAATCCTCTGATTTTAGAAGTAGAGATGCTTTTGATGGACTTAAAAAGTATCCAATTACTTATATATTCAATGAATATTGTTTAAGTAAGATTTAATCAGTCATGTTTATGTATAATAATATAAAAAGAGATGGCGCATATAAGATGTGCTATCTCTTTTTGGTTAATACCACGATTCATAAGATCATGTTCATATAATAGTATAATCCAAATTTTTTAAAATTATACCAAGAGTTAAAAATTATATTGCTTGATTTATTTTTTCCTTTGATTCTAGTGTTAGTGAAGAATTCAATTGTGTCATTAAATTTGGATCTAGAATTTGTTCTAATTCCTCAGAAGTTAATATACCTTTAGCTAGAACAAGTTCCTTTACAGAAATTCCTGATTTTAATGACTCTTTTGCAATGTCAGCAGAATTTTGGTATCCAATGTATGGGCAAAGTGCTGTTACAATACCAACACTATTGTCTAAGAGTTCTTTGCATCTTACTTCATTAGCAGTAATACCTATAATACAATTATCAACTAAAGTTGCAGTAGCATTTTGAAGCGTTTCTATTGACTCAAATAATTTGTAGAATAGAACAGGTTCAAAAGCATTAAGCTCTAATTGACCAGCTTCTGCCGCCATAGTTATTGTTAAATCATTACCTATAATGTTAAATGCAACTTGTGAGACTACTTCTAAAATAACAGGATTAACTTTACCAGGCATAATAGAAGAACCATTTTGCATTGAAGGCAGATTGATTTCAGCAAAACCTGTTTTTGGACCGCTAGATAGAAGTCTTAAATCATTTGCCATTTTAGACAAATTGACTGCACATGTTTTTAGAAGTCCTGATACACTTACAAAACAGTCAAGATTTTGAGTTGCATCAATTAAATCATTTGATTGAGTTAAATTAAGACCGCAAATTTTTCTTAAATTAGGAGTTATATTATGAAAATATTCAGGGCTTACATTTATTGCTGTACCAATAGCTGTGCCCCCTATATTTAGAACAAGCATATCTTTTTCAGCCTCTTTTAAGCGTTCTATATCACGTTTTATCATCGATGCAAAAGCATTGAATGATTGTCCTAGTCTAATTGGAACTGCATCTTGAAGTTGAGTACGTCCCATTTTAATTATATTATTAAATTCTAGGGATTTTAATTTAAGAGTATTATATAAACGTTGAAGCTCTGCAATAGTTTTTGGAAGCATTTTTAGAACTGTAAGTTTTCCGGCTGTAGGAAATACATCATTAGTAGATTGGGCCATATTTACGTGATCATTTGGGTGTACAACATTATAACTGCCTTTAATTTCTCCAAGGAGTTCAATTGCACGATTAGCTATAACTTCATTAGCATTCATGTTAGCAGAAGTTCCTGCACCTCCTTGAATTGAATCTACTATAAATTCTTCATGTAATTTTCCACAAATAATCTCATCGCAAGCATTTATTATAGCATTGGCAATCGTTGAAGTTAAGAAATTTGCATCTCTATTTGTAATAGCAGCAGCTTTTTTTACTTCAGCAAGACTAATTATAAATTCCTTATTTAATTTCCTTTCAGTAATAGGAAAGTTGTTTTTTGCTCTTAATGATTGAATGCCGTAATATGCACTGGCTGGTACCTCCATAGTTCCTATTGAGTCTGATTCCATACGTGTTTTCATTTAAAAATTCCTCGCTTTCATAACTTAAATCATTTCAAAAATTTAAAATAATAGATTACTTAAAATAATTTCTAACAACAAAAGATAAATTTATAATCAAGATATATCTACCGTTATTTTTTTATTAATCTCTATGACTGAAGATTATCACGCTTTAAAATCAATGTAAATATTAGAAACAAAATTGTGAATAAAAGCTAAAAATTAGCATAATGCACTTAAATAAAATTATAGTAGATATAAAAATGCTTAATTTTATTAAGTCTGAAATTTTAAACAAAATGCGAACATAAGTATTGAATTATATCTATAAATTCGTAATGTTGCTAAAATTTTAGATGATGTTTTGCTTAATAATAAGAAAAAATTCATAAAGACAATAAAATAGTATAAAAATTGTGAATAAATAAGGAAAAGTTTGAAATATATAAGTAGCGTAATAGTTTATACTAAAATACAAAGTTAATTTTTTAAATCAAAACCTCAAAAAGTACTTGTAAATTTCTAATAATCACCTTAAAATATAAATATAACAGATAGGCAATTTGAATAAGTATGCAATAAGAATAGATTGCTGAAAATTTAATAATAGAGCGCAAAGGGGCGTATCAATAATCAGAAACTATTAGGATTATTTGATATGTTTTTTTATTCTTTAATTTTGCTATTATAATTAATTCATAAGGAGACAGAGGTATAGTATATGGACAAGATTGATTTTAAGATTATTGAACTTCTACAAGAAAATGCTCGTTATCCACTAAAGCATTTAGCAGAGGAAGTGTTTTTATCAACTCCCGCAGTATCAGCACGTATTGAAAAATTGGAACAAGCAGGTGTTATAACAGGATATTCTGCACACGTTGATCCACTAAAGTTAGGATATAATATTAAGGCATTTATTAATTTAGAAATGACGCCTAAGCAGAAACCAGAGTTTTATCCTTTCATATCAAATTGCCCAAATGTACTTGAGTGCAATTGCGTAACAGGCAAGTATTCAATGTTAATAAAGGTTGCTTATCACACAACTTTAGAATTAGATGCCTTTATTGGAGAATTACAAAAGTTTGGAAATACGGAAACTCAAATAGTGTTTTCTACAGCTGTTGAGCATAGAGGAATAGATGTGACATCAGAAATTGGTGATAAATAGATTTAAGAAAGAAGACTGTTCTGAATATAAACATGGTTTATATTTAGAACAGTTTTTATTATTACAACATAAAATATAGAATAATCTGGAGGTCTATATCATAGAATTGTAATGGTATAAATATATGTCAAGGAAAGTTTCTATAAGAAAATAATTTGGGAATTATATATATGTCGAGTTGGAGGGAGGAAATATTGTGAGTGAATATGAAGAAAAATTAAACGAAAATAAGAACATAATATTGAGAAATATTGAGCAAGGTAAAAAATCGGGGGTTAATAAAGTTTCAGCCGTTTTTGCCATAAGTAAAAGAGATGAGCTCCGAAAAAACATGGTTACAGATTTGGCTACATGGCTAATTACTGATGGATATAAAGTTTCGCTTAAAGAAGGAGAACTCGAGATATTAACTATTGAATGGGAATAAAACAGAAATTTGCACAAACCCTCAAAATAAGAGGGTTACATATATGCTATATAAAAAGCATAGTATTAAACATACTAACATAAATATCAAAGTTTTAAGCACCTAAACTTATAGGTGCTTTTTGTTATGTGAATAAATAATGCGATTTTTTTACAACAAAAAGAATTAATGCAAAAATATTGTTGTTTTATAGTCAGATTTGTGCGTTTAGAGTAAAAAGCATTTTTAAAGTTTGAATGTTGTGATAACATTTACAGTATAAGAAGTGAAATACTTATAAAATTAACACTTAATTTAAATTTTTTCTTCAGAATTTGCTACACAAATTTTACCAACTTAATTGTATTCTATAGAATATTAGAGGGGATGAGAATGAATGGGGAATATAATTAAAATAAACATATATTATGCAGAATTTACAAGAAAAAATAAAGGCAAATTAAGATTGGAAACAGTAGAAAAATCCATTTTGAGGTATGATAAATGGTTAAAGGATACAAATAGAAAAGATAATATAGAAACTTATGAGGAATTTTTACGGGCTCAGTAATACTGACGGGGGATAGTAAGTGATATTAATATTACTTACTATCCTTTAGCGTCTCTAGTATTAGTTTGTTTATTACATTTGGTTGGCATGGAGGAAAACAAAATATATAGACATAAGTATAAGAAATTTTCATAAATATATTAATGTGGATACATATATAGATAAATCAGCTATAATCTAGACTTATGCGTATGTCTCGCCGAAATGAATAATATACTTAAATTTAACCACTAGAAGTTGTGTTTAGGTAGAAACGGAAGGACAAGTTATAGAGCTATAATAAGGAAATTTAATATGTCTTTATAAAATTAATAATCTAAATAAGGGAGAGGTTTAAATGGTTAAAGATGAATTTAAAGGTTTAGTAAAAGAGTATAATGATGAAAGTTGTTCGTGGTGCAAAAGTGAATCGAACTGCTTTTATAAAAGAAAGGCAATGGAGGCTACTAGAGAAGCTATAAAAGAAATCGTAATTTGTACATCAGCTTATTGCACTGCAAAGGTTTCTTGCGATTATTATAGAAGGGACAGCGAGAAATACAATCTTTATAATGTTAAAGAAGCTTAGGAATAATTGATAATTCTATGAAAGGTGCTACTTTTTATTGTGGTGCCTTTTTTATTGTGTATGAAAGTATAAAAATTTTGTTTTTTGAGCCAGTTATATCAACCTTTAATAGTGATATAGCTTGTAAAAATGTGATTAATGGAGAGCGTGGCACAGCCACTTTGTTCTTTAAAAAAGTTAAGTATTCAATTAAAGATGGAATATAGAACTCCAATTTAAATGTATGTTTTTATTTGGAATTAGCAAAGAGTACTAGCAAGAATATAAATGCTTTTGTTAAATAAATTAGCAAAAAATATATGCTAGATAGGAATATAATTAAATATTACTCATATACATCTATATTGTCTGATAATATTATAGGACTAATATATGGATGCGTTATGGAGGGCAATATGAAATTCGACTATAATTTATTAATTTTACTGCTAATTAATTTCTTTTTGTTATTCATAGTTATAGGTGTAGTATTTAAAGTAGTTAGAGGTTATAAGGCACATGTAGACAGGAATAAAAAAATTGAACAGAAATTTGATGAGATATTAAATGAGTTTATAATAAAAACATTAAATAATAGTAAATAAAGCGTTAATACAAGAATATTGCTGCTTTAGGCGAATATATCAATGAATAACATGTAAGTAAATCCACTAAGTACTTAGGGACGTAAAGTAATATTAACTAATACAAGCTATCAATACTATTTTTGTTAATATTTTTATAGATTATATTTTGTGTTATTGGTTAATATATTACTGCCAAACAAAATTAAAATAAAAGGAGGTAGATTCAAATGGCATCAAATAATAGTGGAAGCAATAGAACATTAGTACCTGAAGCAAAGCAAGGTTTAAACAGATTAAAAACTGAGGTTGCATCAGAAATCGGATTACAAAACTATGAAAACATCGATAAAGGGAACCTATCTTCAAGGCAAAATGGTAGCGTTGGTGGAGAAATGGTAAAAAGAATGATAGAAAGCTACGAACAAGGGTTATAAAAAATAACTATACAAAAAAGGCATTCATAGAAGTATGAGTGCCTTTTTAATATAAAAATGTATATTAGTTTATATGTTAAAAACAGTTAATAACATATATTGCTACAATGAACGTATGTCTAATATTCTAATAAACCTAGGATCAATTAAGGAGAAATGTATAAACTAAATTCGGGTATATCACATTCTTTATAAATTAAACAATATGAACCATAAAATATGATATAATTAATATTATAAAAAATATTATAAAAAATATGGAGGGACTATTAATGAAAATAAATGATAGAGTTGAATTTTTAGAAAACGATAATAAAGGTAAGAAAGGTACTGTGATTAAGTTGATGGGAGAACATAGTGCTGTTGTTGTAATAGACGGAGAAGAAGATGATGTTCCAACTTTGGCAAGAGTGACGAACTTAAAGGTGATTTAATTGAATTTTTAAATTTACATATACATTAATATATATTTAGAATTTTATTATATGTTACGTATGAAGTATAAAAATAATTTCCTCTTTTTCATATAATTGGTTATATATTTCGTTTGATTATATATAATTAATTATATATAAAGGAGGGAGACTTATGTTAGACGGTAAAAAAGAGATATTAACAATGTTTAAAAATAAAAATGATGGGTTGACATTTGAAGAAATACACACTAATGAAAAATTTCAGCCAGAGGTATATTTTAAAAATGGAACCTTAACTAAAATAAATATTTTCTTAGTTGGAGCTTTAAATCAAATGGTGAATAGTGGCATACTTGTTTGGAGACAAGGAAAGTATTACTTAAAAGAAAACGATATAGGTTAATTTTCTAATGAAGAATAAGCGAAGAAAATGGCTCTATACACAATTTTCTTTGCTTATTTAATGTTCTCTTTGAATATCAAGCTTCTCCTAGAATTTTATATATGAATTTCGTAATATCTGGAAGATTTAATCCATCATGTCCTTTTTCTGGCTCATAGCGTAAAATTATTTCAATATTATTAAAGTTATCAATATTATTCATGCGTTCCATACGTTTCAATAATGGTACTATCTGGGTTGAATTGTCTGCATGAGAGCATAAATTAGCGAGGATATATATCTTAGGAACATAATTGTTTTTTTCAAAAGCATCTACTACGTTAAATCGATCGTTATATTTTTCAAAAGGTTCATCATCATCAAAGCAAAGTGTTACAACAGTTTCGAATGCTTCCTTAACAATCCAATTGGAGATGTCAAATTGTGAGTTGTCGACAACTACTGATGATCCTCTAAGATATATCCCCATAATTACTGAAAGGTAACCACCTGCTGATGTGCCGTAGATAACTGTATTCTCGAGCTTAATATTCATTTTAGCAATGATTTGTTTTAATATTAAACTACTATTTTCAAGATAATAATTTTCATTTTTTCCGACGCCCCAAGCAACTTGTAAATATCCATTTACATAAAGTGTAGGATCCATGCAGAAAATAGAGGAGGTTTTCAACATCTGTGACCAACTATGCCTTTGGAAGATTGGGACATTAACATTTCCACCGACTACAGCACCATTGTTAAAAACAATAAGTTTATCATTTCCACTTTTTCTGTTTATTAGATATTCATAAGGTACACCATTCTGAATGACTCTTAGCACATATATATAATCGCTTGGTATTTTTAACTTATTAATTTCAGAATAATCTATTGTGATTTCAGGGTATGGAAGTTTTACATATTTTGCATTGCTTGTCCTTTGAATAGTGTTATCGATTATTAATTCGGTTTTTTTAACTTCTGTCATAAGATCATAATCATTGTTAATATCGAAAACTCTGTTATATCTATAAGGATTGTTCAAATACCAAAGTAAAATTCCAAATAATTCTTTTTCATCAAAGTGAATGATATTGCCGCATTTGTATTTTTCTACCAGCTCCCTTGCTACACCAACATCTGTTGAAATAATAGGAGTATTTAGTATTACGCTTTCAACTAGAGCAAGAGAAAAACCTTCGCTAAGAGAAGTTAAGATTGTTGCTGTTGAGTTTTTTATATACGGATATGGGTTTTCTACATATCCTATTAGTTTAACATTTTCCGTAAGTTCATTGTCTTCTATATATTTTTGAAGAATTAATTTGTAATCCCCATCTCCTAAAAGATAAATCATAAAATCATCACGATATAGCTTAAGTTCTTTTGCAGCTTTTAATAGCAAAATTTGATTTTTGTTGAAATCAAGTCTACCAACAGATGTAAAGAGCATTTTATCCGGTATGCTAATTTTTTCGTTACTTAAGATGTGGATTTTCTCTCTATTAACAGAGTTCGAAATTTTAACAACATTTTCGGTTATACCAAAAAGCTCGGACAAAGATTTTTCTACTACATCTGAAATTACTACTATAGAATCAAATTGCTTTAAAACTGAAGCCTGCATTTCGTGTTCTTGTTTAATTTGTCTATATTCATTCGAATTTTTATCTAGCCAATTATAGTCAAGCTCACGCATATCACCTCTAATCCAAATTATTTTTGTTGCACAATTTAAATATGAGGCAAAGTAAGATGGAGCACTATGATTACAAGCAATAACACAATCATATTTTTCATTAATTAGTTTATTGAAAAGTAAGGGAGACACAAGTAATTTATAATAGTAATCAAGGGAATCTTTTTCGTTATAGCCCTCCTTTGTTGAATCAATAAGCGCATCTAATATTTTAATATTACTATTATAGACATGAACATTGGAGGTTTTAAATAATGGCAAGATGCTTATATCATATTTATACTTATCTAATAGATTTAAAACATCTGCTAAAGATTTTTCTGTTCCATAGCCAGAAGTTATATTCCAAGTTATAAACAATAATTTTTTCATTAGTTCACCTTCTTATTAGATTATATGTTAAGGCAACGGAATTCAACTTTCCTATTAATATATGAGAAGCAACATAGTTTTGTTAACCACATAGTTAAGTTAACTTCTTTTTTTTGATTTTTTTAATAAAATAAAGTATAATTAAATGTGTATTAAAAAGGAGGGCGAAATTTGTGGAATTATTTGAGGTAGGGAAACCATTTAAGGATGGTATTACAAGGTATCCAGAAGGAATAAGTTTCGATATAAATAAAAATGGGTGCAATTTGTTAATTTATACTACGAAATTTACAGAAAAATCTAGACAAGCTATTATAAAAGGTGATCTGAAATACGGATATTTCAAAGAAGATAATGTTATTATCATGCTATTCAGATTCGGTAATCACCAATGGATAGAAGTTCCGTATTCTATACATATGTGTAAAAATTCTGTTGAATTAGAAGAAGTTACAGAAACTGAGGGCTTCTCTCTTAATATATATATTATTAATTCGGGAACAGGGGTTTTAGAAGATACTAGACAAGTTGAACTTGATATTAGATTATCTAAAATGTTAAGAGATGATGTCTTAGAACAGAAAAGTATGCCGTATAGTGGCTTTAATATTAGAGTAAGTGAATTTAATAGAAAATATTCAACTAAAGCATTAGTTAGCATGTCTAGAGCATTAGTTTAAAATAATTTTAGGTATGTGTAGATAGCTCATATTTCAAATTAAGATATTTTTAGTAAACAAAATTGTAAGATATGTATATGCTGCAATAATAAATTTATATTTAAAACGCTGGTAAATTACGTGTTAGATTAAAAACTAGAATGTAGAAATTTAATTGCAACATATACATACATAAATATTAAATTATAGAACGGATAAGTAAGTATAATATTACTTTCATAAGCTAATTGCTATTCATAAGTCTAATCCCTAGATTTTAGATATTGAAATAATAATTCTTAATTTATATAATTTTAGTAACAGAAAGGGGTGGAAGCTATGAAGGTTGAGTTTTGTCTTGTAGAAAGTGATGATATTGTTTTTACAAAAGAATCTAAAGATTTGAAGGATATAATAAATGTCATTACCAAAGTAGGTACAGAGATCAATTTGTTTTTTAGCAAAGATGATTTCATCCATGGTTACGTACAAAATGTAGCATATCAAGTTAATGCAGAAAGTAATGATGAGAGTCTAATAATATATTTTTCAAATGATTATAAAAAATCTAAGAACACAGAGAGAATATCAGCTGAACATTTAAGTACTACGAAAATAAGTGCTAAAAATAATGATAAGGCGTGATCGGAAAAATAATAAGTCCATCTGCTAAGTATGTTTTACAGCATTCTGCGTAAGTAGGTTGTCATAGTAATTTTGCTATTAGATCAATATACTTACGTGTCTAAGAAGAATAAGACTGGTACTTTGTACTTGTTATTTTCATTTATATGCCTAAATAAAAATTAAGGTGAGATAGTAAATTTTATGATTTATTTACTATTTCACCTTAATTTTTTTATGCTTTAGTAATTTATAATCTGATAAAATTGCGGATGATTTAAAAAAGGTTGATTGAATAACTTTTGTGTTTTAAAAAGAATAAAAATAAATAGGAACATGTGCTGTAATTGAAATTTGTACTTTATCTTTAAAGTGAGTAATTTTTGAGTACTGGAATATTAAGCGTAAATTTATTATTGAAATATAATTGAAATATCTATTATTTATAGGTTTAAGTTATTTGAAAATAATATATTTTAGGATTTAATATATACATATTTTATAAATGTTGCCTTGTGTGCTATAATTTATATGAATTTTTATTTATAAATTGTAATTTTTGTGAAGTATATTGAAAATAGTGAAGGTTACAAGTAAAAGCGGGTGAACTTTGTGATACATATAGGCTAAATATGAAAGAAATTATATATGAATAAAATTAAATTTGTAACTATAAAAAATAAAGTTTAAGATAAATTTATGCTTTATATTATAAGGAGATATATTATGAAAGAAAAAAAGAATAGAAAAAGATTTAATAATAGCAGGAGAAGTAATTTTATAAAATTAGTTAAAATAGTATCACTTTTAGTTGTGATTGGGATAATTGCTTTTATTGGGATTAATAAAGGAATAAATTCTTTTGCTAATATGGCTGCTAGTCAAAATAGTGATAAAAAAGATGTTATCGAAAACCCATCAGAGGATGAGAAAAAAGAGTTTGGGGAAGTTCCGTTAATAAATGATAATAGAGGCGTGCCGGTAATTTGTTTTCATTCTATAAATGATGATCCTTCAGTAAAAAGCCCTATTATTATTTCAAAGGATAAATTTAGAACACAACTTCAAGCTATTAAAGATAATGGATATACGACATTAACAATGGCTCAACTTAATGATTACCTTTTTAAGGGCAAGGCTATTCCAGAAAAAAGTGTTGTTCTAACATTTGATGATGGATATAGAGATAATTATACTAATGTATTTCCAATCTTAAAAGAGTTTAATATGAATGCAACAATTTTTGTTATACAAAGTTATTTAGATAGAGATGGATATCTAACTACTGACCAAGTTAAAGAGTTGAGTAGTAGTGGAATAATTGATATAGAGTCTCACACGATTTCTCATATTGATCTTCCGACTATGTCATATGAAGATCAATTAAAAGAACTAAAAAATTCTAAGGAAAAGTTAGAAAGTTTAATTAATAAGCCTATAATTTCGATTGCTTATCCAGAAGGAAAATATAATGATGATACTAAGAAAGCTTTTAGTGAAGTTGGTTATTCAATGGGATTTACCACTGAAAGAGGATATGCTGACAGAGATGATAATTCTGCAGAATTAAACAGAATATGTGTAGATTATACATATAAGCCTAAAGACATTCTAAAGGTATTAAAAAACTTGAAAAAGTAATGTGAGATTTTCTTTTGAATAAGAATAACAAAAATCCGAACGAAAAGAAAAAATATTTACAAAACGTTCTCTTAAAATTGACAAAATATAATATAAATTATAGAATAAAGAGAGCAATAAAGATGCTTATTAGATATTATCCAATTCAATTAGAATTGGATAATATTTTTAATAAGGATCTTAAAAATAACTTATGAATGGAGTAGATAAGCATGAAAGCAATATTAACAGTAATTGGGCAGGACAAAGTTGGTATTATAGCAGGGGTTAGTCAGAAAATGTTAGAATATAGTATCAATATATTAGATGTTAATCAAACTATAATGCAAGGTTTTTTTACCATGATAATGGTATTAGACTGCAAAGATATGAATGCGACTTTTGAAGAAGTTCGTGCAGGACTTACAGC
The DNA here is from genome assembly GCF_036699995.1 of Clostridium beijerinckii. NCBI lineage: Bacteria > Bacillati > Bacillota > Clostridia > Eubacteriales > Clostridiaceae > Clostridium > Clostridium beijerinckii. The sequence continues at coordinate 2,605,399 of NZ_CP144906.1, forward strand.
AGAGGGTGAAAGACTTGGGGTAGAAGTAAAGATTCAAAGAGAAGAAATATTTAAGTCAATGCATTCACTATAATAGGAGGGGCTTATGAATACTAATAATATACTTGAAACGATAAAAATGATTGAGGAAGAAAAACTTGATGTTAGAACTATAACAATGGGAATATCCTTGCTTGATTGCATAGATCCAGATGGAGATAAAGCTAGAATTAAGATATATGATAAAATTACAAAATCTGCAGAGCATTTAGTAGAGGTTGGAAGGCAAATAGAAACAGAATTTGGTATTCCAATAGTAAATAAAAGAGTTTCAATAACTCCTATGTCAATAATTGCTGGAGCTACTAATGAAACTAGCTATGTTGAATTTGCAAGAACTTTAGATAGAGCAGCAGAGACTCTTGGAATAGATTTCTTAGGTGGATTTTCAGCATTAGTTCAAAAAGGTTGTACAAAAGGTGATAAGATTTTAATAAGTTCAATCCCAGAAGCTTTAGCAGTAACAAAAAAAGTTTGTGCGTCAGTTAATGTAGGATGTACAAAATCAGGAATAAACATGAACGCTGTAAGAGATATGGCAGATGTTATAAAGAGAACTGCAGAACTTACAAAAGATCAAAAAGGCTTTGGTTGCGCTAAGTTAGTTGTATTTGCAAATGCAGTAGAAGATAATCCTTTTATGGCAGGAGCTTTCCACGGAGTTGGAGAAGCTGAGAGAATCATAAATGTTGGTGTAAGCGGACCAGGAGTTGTTAAGAGAGCACTTGAGAAAGTAAGAGGAGCATCTTTTGATGTTGTTGCTGAAACAATTAAGCAAACTGCATTTAAAGTTACAAGGATGGGAGAATTAGTTGCTAACGAAGCATCTAGAAGATTAGATGTACCTTTTGGTATAGTTGACTTATCTTTAGCTCCAACACCAGCCATTGGTGACTCGGTTGCAGAAATTTTAGAAGAAATAGGACTAGAACAAGTTGGAACTCATGGTACAATTGCGGCACTTGCTATGCTTAACGATGCAGTTAAAAAAGGTGGAGTTATGGCATGTAGCCATGTTGGAGGCCTAAGTGGAGCTTTCATTCCAGTATCTGAAGATGCAGGTATGATTGATGCAGTTATAAGCGGATCATTAAATTTAGAAAAATTAGAAGGAATGACATGTGTATGCTCAGTTGGTCTTGATATGATTGCAATTCCTGGAGATACTCCAGCATCTACGATTGCAGGAATGATAGCTGATGAAGCTGCAATTGGAGTAATAAATAATAAGACTACAGCAGTTAGAATTATACCAGCACCAGGTTGTGAAATCGGTGATATGGTGGAGTTCGGTGGATTATTGGGTAGAGCACCTGTAATGAAGGTAAATGGTAAATCATCAGAATTATTTGCTCAAAGAGGTGGAAGAATTCCTGCACCTATACATTCATTTAAAAATTAATAAACATACAAATAAGACCTAAAAGATATTAATATATCTTTAGGTCTTATTTCATATTCTATATTATTTCTAAAATAAGCAATTATAGAAATCTTTTCTTTTGTAATATCGAGGTGTAAAAATAGCCTTACAGGATAAAATTAGTTAGTTGTTTTATAATAAGAATAATAGTGGCCATAATGCCCATGCATTATTAAAACCATATCCACCACCATATCCGCCATAATTGCCGTATCCATAAAAGTTTCCGTAATTGTATCCACAGCAATTATTGCAACATCTGTTATAACAGCATCTGCTCATAGTTCATTTCTCCTTTGTTAATCTATATCATTTGTTATATTAATAATATATTAAACATAATTAAAAATTGTTACATATTAAACTTAAAAATAAAATTATCTATAAGGATATTAACCTGCCATATTTTCATTATACAAATTTATGTAAATAAGATCTTATAGGTGTACATACTGGGGGAGAATAGTTTAAATAAAGCATTTTAATACAAGAATAATTGGAAATAATGTTTAAAAAGACATGAAATTAATAAATAACATAATACGGATTTAGAATTTGGTGTCTTTATGTTATAATAGGCAAAGAGAAAATAAGGTGTGTATGATTTTTTAAAATTAAACCATAAGAAGAATAAGTAGGTGAAGATATGACAACTGAAAGAAAGTTTTTGCCCATAAGCAAAAAAGATATGAGAGAAAGAGGTTGGGAGCAATTAGATTTCATAATTGTTACAGCTGATGCATACATTGATCATCATAGTTTTGGTACTGCAATTATTTCGAGAGTACTTGAAGCAAATGGATATAAAGTTGGGATAATACCACAACCAGATTGGGATAATATTTATGATTTTCAGAGATTTGGGAAGCCTAAATATGCTTTCCTAGTTAATGGTGGAAACATGGATCCTATGGTCAATCATTATACTGTAAGTAAAAGATTAAGAGAAAAAGATTTTTATTCTCCAGGTGGACAAATGGGACTTAGGCCTGATAGAGCAACAATTGTTTATTGCAATAAGATAAGAGAAGCTTATAAAGATATAGATATTGTAATAGGAGGAATAGAAGCAAGTCTTAGAAGATTTGCTCATTACGATTATTGGAGTGATAAAGTAAGAAAATCAATATTAATTGATAGTACAGCTGACTTGTTAATTTATGGTATGGGTGAAAAACAAATAGTGGCCGTTGCAGAAAGTTTAAAGAATAAAGTTCGAGCAAAGGATATAACTTATATTAGAGGCACTTGCTATGCTACAGAAAGTTTAGAAGATGTGCAGGATTATATTGAAATTCCTTCGTATAAGGAAGTATCTACAAATAAATATAAATATGCGGAAGCAAGCAAAGTAGAATATGAAGAACAGGATTCTGTTCGAGGTAATATTATCGTACAAAAGCATGGAAGTAAATATGTGGTACAAAATATTCCAGAAGCCCCTTTGAATAGAGAGGAATTAGATGAAGTATATGGACTTCCGTATATGAGAGATTACCATCCTGTTTATGAGGGGAAAGGCGGAATAGCTGCAATTGAAGAAGTTAAATTTAGTACAGTAAGCTCAAGGGGCTGTTTTGGAGATTGTAAATTTTGTGCTATAACTTTTCATCAAGGAAGAGTTGTTCAAAGTAGAAGTAAAGAATCAATATTACAAGAAGTTGAAGATATTACAAAACTTCCGGATTTTAAGGGATATATTCATGATGTAGGAGGACCGACTGCAAACTTTAGAAAACCAGCTTGTTCTAAGCAGTTAGCTTTTGGAGCATGTAAAAATAAAGAGTGTTTATCTCCAGATGTTTGTAGAAATATGGATGTAGATCATACTGAATACCTTGATTTGTTAAGATCTATAAGGAAAGTGCCAAAGGTCAAAAAGGCATTCGTGCGCTCAGGTCTTAGGTATGATTATATTATGGCTGATAAAGATGATACGTTTTTTAAAGAATTAGTAGAACATCATGTAAGTGGAAAATTAAAAGTTGCACCTGAACATATTTCAAAAGATGTACTAAAATATATGGGTAAACCGGCTGGTGAAACTTATGATAAATTTGTAAATAAGTTTGAAAAAATAACAAAGAAACTTGGAAAAAAACAATATATAATTCCATATTTAATGTCATCTCATCCGGGAAGCACTTTAGAATGTGCAATTGAGCTTGCTGAGTATCTAAGAGATATTAACTATCAACCAGAGCAGGTACAAGATTTTTATCCAACACCAGGTACATTGGCTACAACAATGTATTATACCGGATTAGACCCAATGACAATGAAAGAAGTTTATGTACCAAAGACTAAGCATGAAAAAGCTATGCAAAGGGCTCTGCTTCAATATAAGAATCCAAAGTATTATACACTAGTATATGAAGCATTAACTCAAGCTGGTAGAACTGATTTGATAGGAAATGGTCCGAAATGTCTTATAAAAGACAAGAATAAAAGTGTGAAAGGTTATAATTCCAACGTTTCTAGAGGTAATGAAAGCCAAGGAATTAATAGGAAAAAGACTTCAGACAGATTGAAGGATAATAGAATTTCTGATAGAAGAGAAAAAGGTAAGAAAACAAAAGAGAAAAACTTGTCAAATGGCAAAAAAAGAACCGCCAAGAAAAGATAAAATATTAAATAGTATTGTAAATTTGCTGCAATAAAAGAATGAAATGTTTTTGTTAGATCTTAAATTTAGTTCATGAGTTGTAGCAATTTACTAAATTAATCGATAGTATATATTGAAGTTAAGAATAAGCTATTGATTTTTCAGTATGTCTTTGCATACATGCTGAAGTTGAATTTCTACATTTTGGTCCTGATTTGGTAGTTAACGTATTAGAGTGCTAGATGTGGATTTTTATTATTTCGATATAATTAAGAGAAAGGGGTAAAAATGGGGGATATTTTAATAAAAGCATTTAGCTTTATACTGATTATTGCGATAGGATACAGTTTCAAAAGGATAGGGGTTTTTGGGCCTAAAGACTATAAAATTATAACTAAAATTATAATGAATATTACTTTACCATGTGCACTTATTACTGGATTTGCAAATTTTAAAATGGATACATCAATGCTTTTTATTATTTTGCTTGGATTTTTGGGAAACATTATAATGTCTTTCGTTGGTTTTGTTTTAGCTAGAAATAAGGATAATAAAGAAAAAGCCTTTAATATGTTAAATTTAGCTGGATATAATATAGGATGTTTTACCCTCCCATATGTACAGAGTTTTATGGGAGCATATGCTGTTGGGATAACAAGTCTCTTCGATATAGGTAATTCGATTATGTGTACAGGAGGTACATATGCACTTGCATCAGGTGTTGTTGGTGAAGGAAATGACCAAAGCATTAGAGCGTTTCTTAGAAAAATGTTCTCATCTGTACCTTTTGATACTTATATGCTTATGTTTATAGTGACAATTACAGGTATTAAGTTGCCGCAGGTGATATATACAATAACTTCAAATTTAAGTGCAGGAAATGCTTTTTTGTCCATGCTTATGATTGGAATGGTTTTTGAATGCAAATTCCACAAAGAGCAGTTAGTTAAAGTTGCTTCTATTATAAGTATACGTTACTTGTTTGCAGCAATATTTGCAGTTATTATTTATTTTTGTGTACCATTCTCAATAGAAATTAAGCATGTACTAGTTATTTTGGTATTTGGTCCAGTTCCTGTTCTTGCACCAGTCTTTACGGCTAGATGTAAATGTGATGAAGGCTTAGCGGGGGTAGTAAATTCTTTATGTATACCTATAAGCATAGTCATAATAACTTTATTGTTGTTTATCATTAATTAGTATAATCGAAAAAGTAATATTTTGATAAATAGATTAAACCACTAGGCATAAAAAGCATGTGGTTTTTTTGTTATGTTAATAAATTATTTACTAATATAATATGTATGCTCTAATAATAAGTCTGCATTTAAAACTCTACATGCCAAAGTGTCCAATTAAATCTAATAGAAAGTAGAAAGATAATTGTGATATATATAGATAATATTTCTAAAATATTATATAATAATAATTATTATTTAAGATTTTAAGGAGGAGATGAAATTGAAAAAATTAATCTCATGGAATGTAAATGGGTTAAGAGCCTGCGTAAAAAAAGGCTTTTTAGAATATTTTAAGGAAATAGATGCTGATATATTTTGCATACAAGAAAGTAAACTTCAAGAAGGTCAAATAGATTTAGAACTAGATGGGTATGCAAGTTACTGGAATTATGCTGAAAAGAAAGGCTATTCAGGTACTGCTGTATTTACAAAAGAGGAGCCTTTGACCGTAAAAAGAGGCATTGGAATAGAAGAACATGATAACGAGGGAAGGGTGCTTACTTTAGAGTATGGTAATTTTTACTTAGTAAATGTTTATACTCCTAATTCTAAGCAAGGATTAGAAAGACTTGATTATAGAATGGTATGGGAAGATGTGTTTAGAAAATATTTAAAAGAACTTGAGAAAAACAAACCTGTAATAATTTGTGGAGATTTAAATGTTGCACATAAAGAAATAGATCTAAAAAATCCTACATCTAATAGAAAAAATGCAGGATTTACAGATGAGGAAAGATCTAAGATAACTGAACTGTTAGAAGCAGGATTTATAGATACATATAGATATTTCTATCCTGATAAAGAAGGAATGTATTCATGGTGGTCATATAGATTTAATGCTAGAGCTAATAATGCTGGATGGAGAATAGATTATTTCTTGGTTTCAGAAAGTCTTAAGGATAAATTAGAAGATGCAAAAATTCATATGGAAGTAACAGGATCAGATCATTGTCCGGTTGAGTTGACAATTAATTTATAATAAATAAAAAACAAAGCATAACAGCTATATTTGAGTAGTTGGTTATGCTTTGTTTTTTTACTCATTGTACAATAAATCTTTTTATGCCTATCCGAGCTGTAAAGCTGGAAATGAAAGATAGTTAATAGTTTTATATTAATCAATCTCCTCAAATAAAATTTATCTCATATTATTGATGTATTTATTTTAGATAAGTTTAAAGATAGTATATCATTTGAAAATTTAAAGTCCAACATTATAAAAACAGTTACATACCATTAGGAGGTTCATTATAATATAAACCATCTAAAGTTTTGTATAAAAAGGTCAAAATATGTTTTAAATAAATCTAAAATAATTTAAAGAATTATAACTTGAAAGTATTGACTTTAATACATATAAGTATATAATAAATTTATGATAATAAGTTGCAACTTAAAAATAATGCGTATGAAAAGGATTACCAGTGGCAAAATATCTATGAATTAACAAAAAGTCTAAATAAACTAAAAAAATATATACATAAAATAATTTAAAATAAATACAAGTTTATTGATATATTTTAAAATTGATTAAAATAAAGCGCGTATTTGTACAGGCTTTGCTTATAAAAGTTATTTTGATCACTGTTTTTAAGGACATATTTTTAATTAACAAAAATGAAATGGTGTTCACTAAATATATTAACTTCAAATAAAATGGTAGTGTAAAAAATATATGAAAAATCAATCCAACTACCATTTAATGTTAAATTATGTTTGCTAGTTGCCCTTGACACACCTAAAGATAAATGGTCTTAGGCAGTTAAGGACGGGTGAATGATAATTTTGAACATGACTAATAGACCCGCCTATTGAGATATTTTACCATTTATCTTTGTGGGCGTGTCAAGGGTGCGTTTCACCAACTGCTTTAGATCATTAGGCAGTTATTGTACAGTTATTTAGAACAAAGTCTTGAGATAGTTCAATAAATTTGCACCATCTAGTAGGCATGTTGGACATTGACTCTAACTCTTCAAGGATTACAGGAGTTTTGCCTTCAAGGGCAGAATGTGGTCTTAGAAAGTTAAAGTATGCCACAAACATAGTTACAAATGCAACCGACCCGTTAGGACTTCCGAAGCCAGTAGTAGCTCTATAATTGCCTTTAAAGGTTCGGTTAAGACGTTCAATAATTTGCTTCAATGGCCTATATTCTTTTGAAACTTCATCTTTATTGGTTAAGCCTATAACTTGAGTAACATCGAATTTTATACTATGGCTTGCAAAGAAGTGCTGTGCAAGAAGATATATAGGGTTACCATCAGTTATAAGATTAAGATCTTCAGGTATTTCTTTTAACTTACTTAGAACATCATCGATGGCTTTTACAGCCGTTTCGGTATCTCTATGTGGTGATACTCTGTAAGATAGAATAATCTTTTTAACAGCATCAAAAAAGAAGAAAATATAGTTCCACTTACCGTTAACTTTTATGTAGGTTTCATCGCCGCAGAAAGAGTCAGAAAGTTTATAATCGTAGTTATCTATAAATGGCTTAACTACAATTGAAACGGCATTAACATAGTTTAAAATTGCTTGATGAGATATTTTAATATCATGAATATCTTTAAGCAATGCAGCTGTCTTTCTGGAAGATAAACCGTAGTTAACGTAGTAAGTTAGAATGAGTCCTAAGGTGTAAGAAGAAATCATAATGTTTGGAAGAGAAACCTTTGATTTTACCGGACTTTCTTTAGAAAGTGGCTTAAAGTCAAAAGTGAAATCTCTAAATATGTATCTAACTTTGAACTTACCAGGATTCTTCTTAAAATCTTGTTTTTCAGATTTTGTCATTGATTTAAGATTATTTTGGTAAAAAGAGCAATTATCATTCTTACACTTATAAACGTAGAAATCCTTACGCGCCTTGATTCTTTCAAGTGTTTTACTGCAGTGAGGACATCTTAACACTATGGATTTCTGATAGTAATTTTTAGGATTGAATGTGGTATCACAGACTTTGCAAAGATATTGTCCTCGGCCTCCGTTATTATCGTAAAGATAGGTATGTGGAGCACCACACTTAGGACAGATAACATCCTTAGGAGCTAACGCTTTGTTTTTGCGAGGTTTCACAGGAGCAAATTCTTTGCCGTGCTTAAACTCATATTCAGCTATTAGAAGCTTATAGTTAAGTTTTTCGGGAACATCAAAGATTGGTTGATCATCTACTTGAAGCTTTCGGTATTCTTTCTTAACAGGTTCGTCCGAAATGCTTTTAAGCAAGTTTTTGCCAACCAGCAAAGTCATGAGATACTTTATAATTTCAATAAGATAAATTACAGTTTCAAGAAGAAACTTATTAATCATGGTAATAGCTTGCCTCCTTTTTTAGTTCAGTGTTTTTGTTTTGCAAGTATAAAATATCTTAACTTTTTGGGGGTGGCAAGTTATTTATATAAAAAATAAGAAAAATTAAAGGGTTGCTGCCTTAGTTAGATAAAAAACTTTGACAGTACCAATAAAATAATGGGAGGTAAAAATATGAAAAGTGTAAAAATATTAAAAAAACTTGCGGCTATTGCTGCTATAACATCTATTGCTGCAACAATGTTAATCGGATGTGGTGGAAGTAGTTCAAGTACTAGCTCAAGTGGAGGAAAGGATTCAGCATCATCTGCTTCAGGAGATCAGTTAGAAATGTGGACATTTATTGAGATGCATAAAACGTTTTATGAAAAGATGTTAGAAAAATGGAATCAGAAAAATCCTGATAAGAAGTTAAATATTAATTTTACAGTTCTTCCTTATGATGATATGCATAATAAATTGCAATCTGCACTCTTGTCCGGACAAGGAGCTCCTGATGCATGTGATATAGAAGTTGGCAAATTCCCTAATTTTCTTAAAGGAGACCCACAATTAGAGAATCTTGATGATGTTATCTCACCTTATAAAGATAAGTTGGTTAAATCTCGTATAGATCTTTACAGTAAAGATGGACATAATTACGGACTACCAACACACGTTGGAGCATGTGTTGCATACTACAATACTGAATTATTAGAAAAGGCAGGGATTGATTATAAATCGATAGTAACCTGGGATGATTTTAAAGCAGCAGGTGCTAAATATTATGCTGCAACTGGTAAAAACTTTGGGACAGCAGATACAAGTGCTCAATGGCAAGAAAGTCTTATGTTAGCAGAACAAAAATCAGATTTTACTGATGCTGAAGGTAAGCCACAATTAAACAGCCCTCAAATGGTTAAAGCGCTTACTACTTTAAGAGATTTACAAGATGCTCATGCAATAGCTACTATTCCAGGTGGACAACCTGATACAACAGATGCTGAAGGTGCAATAAATAATGGAGATTATGCAGTTGTAATAAAAGCTTTCTGGTATATGTCAAGATTCTTACAATACATGCCTGATCAAGCAGGTAAATGGGCAATTGCTCCAGCTCCAGTATTTGAAAAAGGTCAACCACGTTCTGTAGGTTTAGGTGGTACAGGTACAGCTGTAACTAAAACAGCTAAGAATAAAGAAAATCTTAAAGAATTCTTAGCATATGCAAAACTTTCAGATGAAGGTGAACAAGCAATATGGGAAGATTTAGGCTTCGATCCATGCAATACGGATTTATGGACTAAAAAAGATATTACTCATAATCCAGAAAATAAGTTTGTAAAATACTTTAAAACTAATCCTTTTGATACATTAAATGAAATCAAAGATGAAATACAATTAATTAAATCAAATGATGCTATTCCAAGTATAAACAACGTTTTAAATACAGTTACATTAAATAGCATATTTGAAGATAAGAAAGATATAAAACAAGCATTAGATGAAGCACAGCAACAAGTAGAAAATGAATTGAAATAATTAAAAAACATCCACACAGAGAAGCTTTTTATAAGCATATTGAGTTACAAAGATGGCTTCTCTGTATTATTTAAGCGTGGGAGGAGGAAGTTAAGAAATGGTAAAGAGATTTATATATAATAAAAAAGCAGCACCATATGTATTCATATTACCATTTATTCTTGTATTTTTACTTTTTTTCATATCTCCAATGGTAAATACGGTAATAATGAGCTTTGAGAATGTATTACCAGGATCAAGAAAATTTGTTGGGTTTGAAAATTATACAAAACTATTAGGGGATAAGGTTTTCTTAGTTGCGTTATGGAACAGCTTCAAATATATGATATGGACATTGATATTGCTTATTCCAATTCCAATGATACTTGCATGTATAATAGACAGCAAACTAATGGTTGGAAAAGAATTCTTTAAATCTGCATTATATTTACCGGCTTTAACATCTGTTGCTGTGGCAGGTATAATATTTAGATTTGCCTTTGGAGAACAAGCTACTTCGTTAATGAATCAGGTTGTTGCGTTATTTGGAATGGATCCATTTAAATGGCTAAAAAATGGAACTACAGGATTTATAGTATTGCTAGTATTGGCATGTTGGAGATGGACTGGTGTTAATATGTTATATTTCTTATCAGGACTTAAAAACATTCCTGCGGAATTATATGAATCAGCTGATATTGATGGAGCAAATACATGGCAAAAGTTTAGATATGTAACAATACCTCAACTTAAACCGACAACAATTTATGTGCTTACAATATCTATTTACGCAGGTCTTGCAATGTTTATAGAAAGTTATATGGTGTTTAATGGTAATAACTCGCCTAATAATATAGGTCTTACAATTGTAGGATATTTATACAGACAAGGTATTGAAAAAAATGCAATGGGCTATGCATCTGCTGTAGGATTAGTATTGTTTATTATAGGAATGGCTATTAATTTAGTACAATTAAAACTAAATGGAACATTTAAGAAAGGAGATTAGTATGCAAAGTAATATTAGTTTGAATAATAAAAAAAATACACAAAAAAATGCAGTGAGTCATGTAAAAAATTTGCCAAAAAGAATATTAATTTTTATGCTTTTTGCAGTCATAGCTGTAATACTACTAATTCCCTTTTATACATTGTTTGTTTCTACGTTCAAGGATGGTGCATTAGTAATAGCAAATGGTATGGATGTATCAATAGATACTGCTAAAATGTCGTTTAAAAATTATATAATTCTATTCACAGAAAAAAATAGCTTATTTACATGGTTTTTTAATAGTTTATTCTTAACTATAGTACAAGTAGTCTGCCAATTATTTATCAGCGCATTTGTTGCATATGGTTTCGCAATGTACGATTTTAAGGGAAAGAATTTTCTATTTATATGTGTTTTATTCGTTATGATGGTACCTTTTGAAATTTTAATGTTACCTTTATATAACCAAATAAGTGATATGCATTTAACAAATACCTACATTGGAATTATTTTGCCGACTATAGCAAGTGCATCAACTATATTTTTCTTTAGGCAATACCTCTCAGGAATACCAAGAGACCTTGTTGAGGCAGGTAGGATAGATGGGGCATCGGAATATGGTATTTTCTTCAGATTAATTCTACCGATTATGAAGCCATCTTTCGCGGCAATGGCAATATTAAATGCAATGTTTAGTTGGAATAACTTATTATGGCCAATGTTAGTGTTGAAAGATGGTGCAAAATTTACTCTACCAATAGGATTAAATACATTATTAACTCCTTATGGAAACAACTATAATTTATTATTTGTAGGTTCTTTCATTTCAGTAATACCAGTATTTATTTTATTTGCATGCTTCCAAAAATATTTTGTTGAAGGTATGACAGCTGGAGCTGTAAAGGGTTAATATGATTTGATTTTCACTAAGGACTAGAAAGTCCAAACTAAATACTTAAGGAGATGAATTATAATGGCAAAAAAAGCAAAAATGGTAGTAGACAAAGACTTTAAAATATCCGAAATAGATAAAAGAATTTATGGTTCTTTCATTGAACATTTAGGAAGGGCAGTATATGGAGGGATTTATCAGCCAGGCCATATGTCAGCTGATGAAAATGGCTTCCGCACCGATGTAATGGAATTAGTAAAAGAATTAGATGTTCCTATTATAAGATACCCAGGCGGTAATTTTGTATCAAATTTCGTTTGGGAAGATAGTGTTGGACCAATAGCAGAAAGGCCAAAGAGACTAGAATTAGCTTGGAGAAGTTTAGAAACTAATGAAATTGGATTAAACGAATTCTCAAAGTGGACTAATGCTGTAGGATCTGAAATAATGATGGCAATAAATCTTGGAACAAGAGGAATTGCAGATGCCTGCAATCTTTTAGAATATTGTAATCATAAAGGTGGTACGAAATATAGTGATTTAAGAATAAAGCATGGTGTTAAGGAACCACATAAAATAAAAACATGGTGTTTAGGAAATGAAATGGATGGACCATGGCAGATAGGGCATAAAACTTCCGAAGAGTATGGAAGATTAGCTCTAGAAACAGGTAAAGCTATGAAATTAATAGATCCAGATATTGAATTAGTTTCATGCGGAAGTTCAAATACAGCAATGCCTACTTTCCCTGAATGGGAAGCATCAACTCTTGATCATACTTACGATGTCGTAGATTTTGTATCGCTTCATCAATATTATGGTAATAGATTAAATGATACTGCAAACTTCTTAGCACAAAGTGATGATATGGAGCACTTTATTAAAACAGTTACTTCAACTTGTGATTATATAAAAGCAAAAAAACGTAGTAAAAAAACTATGTACTTAAGCTTCGATGAGTGGAATGTATGGTTCCATTCTAATAATGAAGATGATGATATAATGAAGAATCATCCATGGCAAAAGGCACCTGCACTTTTAGAAGATATGTATAATTTTGAAGATGCACTTTTAGTTGGATTAATGTTAATTGTTTTAATGAAACATTCTGATAGAGTTAAAATGGCATGCTTAGCGCAATTGGTTAATGTTATCGCACCAATTATGACAGAAGAAAATGGACCAGCTTGGAAGCAGACTATATACTATCCATATTTGCATGCATCTAAATACGGTAGAGGAATTGCACTTCAACCAGTAGTTTCTTCACCAAAACATGATACTATAGATTTTACTGACGTAAAAGACGTTGAGTCGATAGCTGTATATAATGAAGAAAAAGAAGAAGTTACAATATTTGCAGTTAATCGTAATTTAGAGGAAGATATTGAATTAACTTGTGATGTAAGAAGTTTTGAAGGACTTAAAATCATTGAACATATTGTGTTAGAGCATGATAATATGAAAATAGTGAATTCTCCAACAGGTGAAGCTGTTACTCCAAAATCTGTAGATAGAAGCAATCTGGTTGATGGAATTATAACTTCATCTTTAGGAAAAGCGTCTTGGAATGTAATTCGTTTAGGAAAGAATAAATAAAATAAGAAGTGATATTTATGCCTTATAAATATCACTTCTTATTTATTATAAAAACAGATATAATTCAATCAATATACTTTAATATATATAATTAGATATAATGATCAACATCAAGATTCTTGAGTTAATGTATTATAAACAAGTCTTACACTTATGCCTTGATTGTAATTGCCAAAGTTTTTTCCGAAAATAGTTAATCCGCCAACATGTTTTGTTTCTTCTGGAACAGCTAACTTTAAAAGAATATCACTTTTATAATTTAATTCTAAATCTTCTAGAGTGACATCTGAAATCTTTATTCCATCAATAAAAGTTCCGAAAGAATTTATGGTTAAAAGTTTTAATAATCCGTATTGATTCCAATGAGGATTCCACCAAGATGGAGTCAAAATACCTTTACTATCACCAAAATCTCCAGGACTGGTCCATCTACCAACATTGACATTATTTAAATAGAAATGTATATCAGATGGCCATATACTGCATACTCCAGGGGCTTCTGAACTTATTTCCATAGATATTTGCAATTCAGAGAATACTTCACTTGGTTTTAAATAGTTAGGAATTCTATATTCTATACTTCCTTTAGTGAACCAAAGAATATCTGCATTAATTCTTTCAGGATCAGCAAAGTAATTTGGATTGTCTACTTCTCCTATAATACTATCCTTAGTTGCAATGCCGCATGTAGGAGCAATATCATAATTAGAATAGTGACCTATATTTAAATCTATATGATATGAATTTTCTACATCTTGTTTACCAATATCAATTACAAATTTATCCTCGTGAAGAGAACATATCTTTTGTAATCCATGCTTTCCAGTTAAATTAGTTGTTTTTATTAATCCGCACTCTTCTAATTTTTTTATATGCATAGTAACTGCACCATTAGTTAAATCAAGTTTCTCTGATAACTCATTCATATTTAATTGCTTGTACTGTGATAAAATCTCTAATATATTAATTCTTACATCCGAACTTAAAGCTTTGAAAAGTGGCAAACTTTCCTTTAGATTTGTAATGTGAATCATAATAATCTCCTCTGTGTTGTTAATATTCGTTGAATTGAAATTAATGTTGAAATATTAATTTTAGAAAAATTGTGCTTAAGTTATAGTTCGTTATAAAATTATCAAATAATAATATACTATGTTAAGATTATTATACCCTTTTATGAATTGGATGTGAATAATCATTTTAAATATTTTTAAAATAAAGTCACAATACAAGAAATTATTTTTTGTTTAAGTTTTTTCTAAAATATGCATTTTTATATTCAGTTGGTGTGACATCTTCAAATTTTTTAAAAAGTTTCATAAAATGCTTATCATCATTAAATCCAACCTGAAGAGCAATTTCTTTTATTGAGAAAGATGAATTTAATAGAAGTTGTTTAGAAGCAGAAATTCTTGTTTTGTTAATATATTTTAAAAGAGATGTTCCAGTATATTTTTTAAATGCCGAAGAAAGATAATCCTGATTGTAGTTAAATGTTTCGGCGATCTTATGCGCAGTTAAATTTGAATTATAATTTATATTTATCCAATTTGCAATTTCATTTATTTTGCAATTAGCATTAGATAATTTTTCGTTTTTATGAATTACATTATCCATAAAATCCTGAGAGATTTCCATTGCCAACAGGCTTAATGCATAATTTGTTAAATATTCTGAATAACTTTTTTTGTTTGATAGATCAAGTAGTTGACGAAAAATAAGGCTTGTTCTTGCAGCAGAAGAAATTGAACCATATTCAGGTAAAATATAAACATCTGAAGAGGCTTTTTTTAATTCATTATCAAGATTGAATATATAATCATTAATTTGTTCAGCGTTTAAAAGTTTATATTCAGCAGAAGTAATTCTAAAATGACACCAATAGTAAGAAAGATTTCCTTCAGATTTTTTATAACCGTAGTGGGTATGGAATGGAAATAATATAATAAACTTATTTGGAGTAAGTTCATATCTTTTATCATCTTGTGCAATGTATAGTGTTCCCTCACAACCAATTAGAATAACAAAAGTATCGAGGTTTCTTTTAGAATGTATAAAATTTTCATTATTTATCAATTTTCCACTAGAACAATGAGTAAGGGGATATTTGTTATCAGAGACAAAATAAAACATATAGGATTTCACCACCTATTATACTAAAATGAAAGTTGTTTCTATATAATAAATATACTATAGTTATATGTATAAAAGCTAGTCATATGCTTAAATAATGGCATTTGTATTTTAGAGGAATGAATAAAATAGTTTTTGATAATTATAATAAATTAACCACCATAAAAATAAATTTAGGAGGAATTAATAATGAACTCAAATACTTTTAGTAAACCTTTGCAAATAAATCATATAATTGTAAAAGATAATTTTTGGAAGAAGATGATGGAGTTAGCAAGAACTCATGTGATTCCTTATCAATGGGAAGCATTGAATGATAGAATAGAAGGAGCGGAGCCAAGTTATTGTATGCAAAATTTTAAGATTGCAGCTGGGATGATGGAAGGTGAATTTAAAGGTTTTGTGTTTCAAGATAGTGATTTTGCAAAATGGATAGAAGCAGTTGGATATTCTCTTATGTGGAATAAGGATGAAGGTCTTGAAAAAATTGCAGATGGAGCAATTGATATTGTCTGTGCGGCACAGCAGCCAGATGGATACCTAGATACTTATTATATTATAAACGGATTAGATAAAAGATGGACAAACTTACGTGATAATCATGAATTGTATTGTTTAGGTCATTTAATTGAAGGGGCAGTAGCTTATTATGAGGCAACAGGAAAAGATAAATTATTAAATGCAATCGTAAAATATGTAGACTATGTGGATACTATATTTGGGCCAGAAGATGGCAAATTGCACGGATATCCAGGTCATGAAGTAATTGAATTGGCCTTAATTAAACTCTATAAAATAAAAAAAGATAAAAAATATCTAAATTTAGCTAAATATTTTATAGATGAAAGAGGCAAATCACCATTATATTTTGAAGAAGAGGGGAAAAAGTATAATAATAAGTTCTGGTGGGAAGATAGTTACTTTAAATATCAATATTATCAAGCAGGTAAACCAGTAAAAGAGCAGGAAGTTGCAGAGGGGCATGCTGTAAGAGCTGTATATTTATATTCAGGAATGGCTGATGTAGCAAGAGAAACAAATGATGATGAGCTGCTAGAAGCTTGCAAGCGCTTATGGAGTAATATGACTAAAAAGCAAATGTATATAACAGGTGGAATTGGATCATCGCAATATGGAGAAGCATTTACTTATAATTATGATTTACCTAATGATACTATTTATGCTGAAACTTGTGCATCTATTGGATTAGTTTTTTTTGCAAGAAGAATGCTTGAAATTGAACCTAAATCACAATATGCAGATATAATGGAGAAGGCCCTATACAACGGAATTATAAGTGGAATGTCAATTGATGGAACTAAGTTTTTCTATGTAAATCCATTAGAGGTAGTTCCAGAGGCTTCTGAAAAAGATCATTTGAGAGCACATGTAAAAGTTGAGCGCCAAAAATGGTTTGGATGTGCATGCTGTCCGCCTAATCTAGCAAGACTTTTGACCTCTATAGGAAGTTATGCATATACATTAAGAGATAATACAATATTTATGCATTTATACATGGGAGGAGAAATATCAGCTAATTTCGCTGGAAAGAGTGTAGCATTTGATATTAAAACAAACTACCCATGGGATGAGATTATAGACATTAATTTAAACATGAAGGAAGAAGCTGACTTTGAATTTGCATTAAGAATTCCTGAATGGTGTAGAAATTATGAAATAAAAGTTAATGAAGAAAAGATAAATTTCAGTATAATCGATGGGTATGCGTATATAAATAGAAAATGGAAAGATGCTGATAAAATTAACATTTTATTTAAGATGCCTGTAGAAATAGTTAGAGCAAATATAAATGTAAGGGAAGACATGGGAAAAGTTGCTGTAATGAGGGGACCAGTTGTTTATTGCCTAGAGGAAGAAGACAATGGACCTGATCTGCACAGAGTTTATTTAAACAGTAATCCTAAATTTACTTATGAATATGACAAACATTTCTTAGGTGGCGCAATAGTACTTGAAAGTGATGGATTAGTAGTTAAAGAGCAAGATTGTGATAAAGATAAGTTATATGTATATGACTATAAAATTGAATTTAATGAAAAGAAGTTAAAATGGATTCCGTATTATTTATGGGCTAACAGAACACCAGGAGAAATGATAGTGTGGGTAAGAAGATGTATTTAGTTCAATAAAGCTTAAAATTAAGTAACTTGTACGCTGTTTATGCAGATGAATATAGTATATAATTTTAAATGAACCTAAAGCAAAAAGCATAAACGTAGGAGGTACTTAATTTTGAATGAAATTTTGACTAAAACAATAGAAGAAATGGCGGATATGGAATTTGACTGTAGCTGCGGCAAAAAACATAGAATAGACATAAAACATATCTATGTTGGAGAAAATGCATATAATAGAATTCTAGATGTCGCAAAAGAAATTTTACCAAAAGAAATCTTATTAGTCAGTGATAATAATACTTATAAAGCACTTGGCAAGTGTGTAGAAAATGAACTTACTGAATCAGGTTATAAGATAAATAATATTATATTAGTTAGTGATGGAGATTTAATTCCAGATGAAAAAGCAATTGGACGAGTATTGGTTGAAGTAAATAATGAAACAGAGCTTATAGTTGCTGTGGGATCTGGAAGTATTAATGATATATGTAGAATAATAAGTGCAAAAACTCATATTCCTTATGTTATAATGGGGACAGCTCCATCAATGGATGGATATGCATCAACAGTATCACCTCTAATTATTGATGGAGCAAAGGTAACATATCCAGGGACTAATCCATATGCTATTATAGCTGATTCAAATATTATGAAAGATGCTCCATTTGAGATGATATGCGCTGGATTTGGTGATATACTAGGAAAATATACAGCACTTTCTGATTGGAGATTATCTAATACGATTCATGACGAATATTTTTGTGATACAACAGAAAAGCTAGTAAGGAATGCCATGTATAAATGTTTTGAAAATATAGAAGGAGCTGTTAAGAGAGAGGTTAAAGCAATAGAATATATATCAGAAGCACTTATACTATCAGGAATAGCAATGACTCTTTCTGGAAATTCAAGACCAGCATCAGGAGCAGAACACCATCTTTCTCATTATTGGGAAATTGATAAACTTTCAAGAAAATTAGAACATCCTTTGCATGGCAATTCAGTTGGAGTTGGCACAGTAATATCAGCATGGTTGTATAAAAAATTTAATATTGAAGAAAGGTTTGGGATAGAGACTCCTGTGCCAGAAATAATAATAAATTTATTAAATTCTATTGGAGCTAAGTCTAATCCAAAGACTTTAGGAATTGAGAAAGAATTATTTCATAGGAGTGTAATTCATGCTCTTGAAATCAGACCTAGATATACGATTTTGCAATATGCAAAAACTGAAAATATGTTAGAAGAATATGCAAATGAATTAACGAATTTATTTTACGGAGAATGATAATATGCTAAAAGATAAAAAATTATTTTTATTAGATATTGATGGTACAATAGCTTTAGATACAACATTAATCGATGGTACATTAGAATTTATGGATTATGTTTTAAGTATAGGCGGTAAATATATATTTATAACAAATAATTCAACAAAAAGTATAGAAGATTATATTATGAGGTTTGATGACTTTGGAATTAAAGTTGATAAAACAAGTTTTGTAACATCATCTTATGCAACCGCAATATATCTAAAAGAAGTATATAAAGATAAAAAAATATTTGTTCTTGGAACAAAATCATTTATTAAAGAACTAAAAAGATTTGAGCTTAATATTACAGAAGATAAAGATGAAGATATTGTTTGTGCAGTAGTAGGCTTTGACAATGAATTAAATTATAAAAAGATAGAGGATATATGTGAATTACTATCAACAAGAGATATTGATTATATAGCTACTAATCCAGATCTTGTTTGTCCGACTAGCTTTGGTTTTGTACCAGACTGTGGATCAATATGTGAAATGATTGAAAATGCAGTTAAAAGACAACCTTTATACATTGGAAAGCCTAATAAAACGATAGTGGAAATGTGTCTAGAACAAACTGGATTTACAAAGGAGCAAACTTTAGTTATTGGAGATAGATTGTATACAGACATTGCCTGCGGTATTAATGGTGGTGTTGATACAGCTGTAGTATTCACTGGAGAAGCAACAAAGGAAGATTTGAAAGATACAGAATTTAGACCAACATATAGCTTTAGTACAATCAAAGAGTTATATGAAAAGTTAGCTTTTTAATATACTTTTAGTAAAGCAAGGATTACAAGCTGTTAAGAATGAAATTCAAATTTTGTTTTTAGCAGCTTTTTTATAATGTTATGAGGAATACTATTATACGAATTGAAACGGTATATTCATATTTAAATTTCTAGTGAGGCAAGCGTTAAAATAACTCTATATTATAGAAAATTAGTTGAAAAATATTTTGAAATGAAATTTTTAAATGGAATCTTACTTCATTATTTGATGAAAAATATATACCATATAAAAAAGTAGATATACTGTAGATAATAACATTCCATGATAGTTTTGGACTTATTATTTATTTTATGTGCTTAATTAATTATATACAATTTGTTTATAATAATTATTAGAAGAATATAATTTTCATATCGCTAAGATAATGATTTTGATATAATATTTTTATAACATAACTAGATAGGAGGAGATTATAGGATATGAATTTAGAATATATTATGAATAAGTTGAAAGATGAGAAACCATATATTAATGGCTGGAAAAGAATGAGAAGGTCAGCTATAATTATTCCACTAGTTGAGATTAATAATGAAGTACATGTATTATTTGAAGTTAGGTCTAAAAAATTAAGGAGCCAGCCAGGAGATATATGCTTTCCAGGTGGGAAAATAGATGGAAATGAATCTCCTAAGGAAGCTGCACTTAGAGAAATATCCGAAGAACTTGGCGTAAAAAGTATTAATATAGTAAATGAATTAGATACTATAGTAAGATATGATGGAATAATAATCCATCCGTATGTAGGAATTATTAAAGATCTTGATGAAATAAAGATAAGTGAAGATGAGGTTGATCATGTGTTTTATGTACCGTTATCCTATCTTTTAGATAATAAGCCTCGTGTATATAATAATAAAATAAATATTGAGAGAGATAAAGAATTTCCATATGATTTAATTGTTAATAGGGAAAACTATAAATTTAGAGAAGCTAATTATAGATCTTTATTTTATAAATATGAAACTTATAATATATGGGGAATCACAGCTGAGATGCTGCAAGATTTTTTAGAGAATTTGTAACTAACCATAAAAAATGAAGCATTTCTATTAAACTCATAACAATTCCCATAAAAATTAGTTTTTTTACTCTAAACCTTGCAGGAATAGCTATATTGCTTGGGAATATGTATAAACAGTAATTAACGAAAGAAGTCTAGAGCTGAGAGTAAATCTTGGCTCTTTTTTCATACCTAAAAATAGAGTTAGAGGATAAGTAAGATTGGATCAAGTAGGAAGCTACAGACAAATACATTAATGGATTATGGAGAATGATAGGGTTTTAAGATGATAATTAAAAATTATATTATTGTACAGCATTAATATGATGGTTGGGAGTAAGGAGAAAAATTAAATATAAATATAATGAAAGAAACAAGTATTATTAGATAGTGATAAATTTATTTATATTTAATGAAAATAATTGTAAGGAAATGATATAATTTACATAAAGTGAAACGAAATTATAATTTGTATGATAGGTGGAATTAATAATTGTTTGTAAATGAAATTCTCTGAGACCATAATTTAAATGATAAGAATGTATGTGGAATATATAAGTCAAAAGAATCTAAGCTATTTTAAAGCAATATTTATGAGTCGTGAATATTGAAAAATGTGTATTGGAAAAAATATTATATAAATAATATTAAAGAAAAAACAAATTTATACAGGTAGAGAATTTAAAGTAGGAATAGAATTATAAAATTTTTGGAGGTAAGTATGGATCAAAAAAGAGTTGCAGGAGAAAAATCAACAGAATATATAAAAGATGGAATGATATTAGGGTTGGGAACTGGTTCAACAGCTTATTATATGATTAAAAAAGTTGGAGAATTGATCAAAAATGGAATCAAGATAAAAGCTGTAGCAACATCAAAAAGTACTGAGAGTTTAGCAAGAGAACTTAAGATTCCTTTATTATCAATTGATGAAGTTGACAGGATTGATTTAGCAATTGATGGCGTAGACGAAATAGATAATGAATTTAATGCCATTAAAGGTGGAGGAGGAGCCTTATTTAGAGAAAAAATTGTGGCTAGTTTGGCCAATGAAGTTATATGGATTATGGATGAAAGTAAATTAGTTGATGGTATTGGAGAATTTCCTTTACCAGTTGAAATATTACCATATGGATACAAACATGTAATTAAAGAATTACAGGATTATTCATTAAATCCCAAAATAAGAATGAAGGAAGAAGAGATTTTTGTAACTGATAATGGTAACTATATAGTTGATTTGCATATAGGAAAGCCAATGAACATTAGTGATGTTTATAATAAAGTTAATAGAATAACTGGAGTGTTAGAAACAGGATTATTTATTAATATGTGTGATCGTATTATCATTGGGACAAATAGCGGCGCCAAGATTATAAATAATATCAAGAGCCAAAATGTAAAGGTGGATTAATCCACATAAAGACTATTTCATTTTAGAATGTACGGAGGGGGATGATGATATGATAAGGGAAATAATAAATGAAGATTTTAATGGATTAATGCAATTATATATGCAACTTCATGATGAATCTATGCCAGAGAAAACACCAGAAATAATGGAAGTATGGAATAGAATTTTGGAAGATAAAGAACATCATCTTATTATTGCAGAGGAAGAAGGAAAGATAGTGTCTTCGTGTGTTTGTGTCATAATACCAAATTTGACACACAATCAACGACCATATGCATTTATTGAAAATGTAGTGACTGATAAACATTATAGAAATAAAGGATTAGCAACAGCTTGCTTGAACTACGCAAAAGAAATAGCACTTAAAGAGAAATGTTATAAATTAATGTTATTAACTGGATCCAAAAAAGAAAGTACGCTAAATTTCTATGAAAAAGCAGGATATAATCAAAATGATAAAACTGCTTTTATACAATGGATATAATATAAATTTCAATTTATCTGAGAAGGAGAAAAAAGATGGTTTATTTAAATTATTTTACATTCCCTAATGAGGATATGGAATTTAACTTTTTCATGGGGGTAAAAAGAACCTGTTATGACTCGTTTTATCCGTTTAAGGTATTGTCACAACATGGTCTTAGAAGAATTGATTTTGAACCAGTTACTATTCTATATGGAGGAAATGGTTCTGGAAAATCAACAGCGTTAAATATTATAGCAGAAAAAATAGGAGTAAGCCGTGATTCTATCTATAATAAATCTAATTTTTTTCCTGACTATGTCAATATGTGTGATATATATGTTGAAACAGATATTCCTGAAAATAGCAGGATTATTACTAGTGATGATGTATTTGATTATATCCTAAATATTCGTAGTATAAATGAAGGAATTGACATAAAGAGAGAAAAGCTTTTTGAAGAATATTTGGAGTCTAAATATTCTCGCTTCCAAATGAAGTCGATGGCAGATTATGAACAATTAAAAAAAGTAAATACTGCTAGGAGTAAAACACAATCAAAATTTGTTAGAAATAGATTAATGGATAATTTCAGAGAATATTCAAATGGAGAAAGTGCATTTATATATTTTACTGAAAAAATTGATGAGAATGGACTGTATATATTGGATGAACCTGAAAATAGTCTTTCGCCAAAACGTCAAATGGAATTAATGAATTTTATTGAGGACTCTGCACGGTTTTTAAGATGCCAGTTTATTATATCAACGCACTCACCATTTATACTTGCTATGAAAGGCGCGAAAATATATGATCTAGATGAAAATCCTGTTGATGTAAAACGATGGACAGAATTGGAAAATGTACGTACATATTATGACTTTTTCAAAATGCATGAAAAAGAGTTTAAATAATAAAAGATGGGAGTGTTAGGGTGAATAAGGAATTTTTAGAATCTGAAAGATTATTTTTGAAGCCTTTATCTTTTGAGGAATTACAATGTATAAATAACAATGAACTTGATAATATTGAAACTCAAATTGAATTAGAATCACTATTAGATTCTGTTAAATTAGCAATATCAAAAAAATTAATTAAAATGAAAAACATTGATGAAAATATCCATGAGTGGTACACATACTGGCTAATTATTAATAAGGAAAATCAAAAAGGAATAGGATTTATTGGATTTAAAGGGGTACCTGATGCAAATGGTTATTTAGAAGTTGGGTATAGCATCTCATCTAATTATAGAAGAAATAGATTTATGACAGAGGCCTTAGAAACATTAATAAGATGGGCGGGTAAATTTCAAATGGGTAAAGGTATAACAGCCAGAGCTTTGAAAACGAATTTTGGTTCTATTAAAGTATTAAATAATTGTAATTTTAAATTATTCAGCTCTACGGAGCAAGAGATTATTTATATTAATAAGCTTAGATAAATTAACTTATATGTATTTAACAATGTTTAGGATCAAAAAAATATAAAAACTAGAATTTTTGTATTGCTATAAAACCTTGAAATAACGAGTATTTATATAATTTATTCTTAAGAAGGACAGATACATATGAATTTTGAAACAAGATAATTCAACAAAAATAGCCATGGTAATATTGTTGCTAATATGTTTATGAACAGGATTCATTGCTTAGTTTTAGGAGAAATTAAAAATATAAGGAGAATTTAATTTATGAATAACGATGTCTACAAAGAGTGTCCTAAATATAAAAATAAATTAATTACATTAAGAAAAACAAGCGAGGACGATTTAGAAGAGTTGCTCAAATGCTATTCGGATGAAAAAGCAGTGCCATTATTCAATTCTGACAATTGTCATGGAGATAATTTTAATTACAAAACAATTGAAAAAATGAGACAAGCAATTGATTTTTGGAAATGGTCGTATGAAAATAAACAATTTGTAAGATGGACAGTAATTTTAAATGATAATAATGAAAAAATTGGGACTATAGAAATGTTTCACAGGTTAGCAGAAGATGAATTTAATCACTATGGCATTTTAAGAATAGATCTGAAAAGTGAGTATGAAATCCAGAATATAATAAAAAATATATTAGATATCACAAAAGAATTCTTTTATGAGGCTTTTGATGTTAAGCATATCTTAACGAAAGCAGTTCCAATAGCAACTGAACGTATAAATGCATTAATGGAGATGGGCTATAAGCCAATTAACAAAAAATTTATTATATATGATGATTATTACTGTAGATAAATTTAATATTAAAAACAATATAAAGAATAATATAAAACTTATTTTTTTAGAATTTAGGCATAATCAAAAAATAAGAAGTCCATCTGCCAAGCCTATTTTTTACCATGCTGCGTCAGTAAATTACCCTAATAGAGACCTGCTATGAGACTAATTTGCTTCCTTGCCTGATGAGAAATAATCATAGCATTTTGGACTTGCTATTTTCTTTAATATGCCTTAAAATTACAAAAATTCTAAGCTCTTAATCAATTATAAAATTAATTATTGAAAATCTCCTTTGCAACCGCTACAGCATTTAATACCTTTGGAAAGCCGATATATGGAATACATTGTAAGAATACTTCTATTATTTCCTCTTTAGATATCCCAACGTTTAGTGCTCCATTAATATGAACCTTTAATTGATTTTCACATCCTCCTAGTGTAGTAAGAGCAGATAAAGTAACAAGCTCCCTTTGTTTTAAATCAAATGTTGGCCTTGTATAAATATCTCCAAAAGCAAATTCAATGATGTATTTTCCGAGGTCTGGAGCTATATCCTTAAGTGATTCTATTACAGCTGTTCCAGCATTTCCATCAACCTCATTGAGTTTATTTAGTCCTTTTTCATATCTATTTTCCATAATTGTAATACCTCCTATTTTTTGATAATATTATCGTATATGCTGGAGTTAACTCCATGTCAAGAGGTAGGTGATTATTTTGAATTATTATATAGGAGAGTTTTCTGAAAAAATTGGTTTGAGCATTGATACTTTAAGATATTATGAAAAGCTTGGTCTGATTTATCCTGAAAGAGATGAAGCTAATAAAAGGGTATATTCTGAAAAAGATATTGAGTGGCTAAAATTTATAATTCGATTAAAGGAAATAAATATGCCAATTAAGCAGATACAATACTATTCTAAATTGAGATATGATGGCGATGATACAATTAAGGAAAGATTAGAATTACTTGAAGAACAAATGGACAGGTTAAATATTGAAAAAAGAAAAATTGAAGAAAATATAATACACTTGGATAAAAAGATTAGTATTTATAAGAAAATGATAGATAAAAAATAACTAATGTCTGTTAATCTAATTTGTATTAAATAATATATGGGAGGATTGAAATGAGCAATATGCAAGCAATTATATGTTGAGAAAACTAAGCCAAGCAGTTTTTATGAGACAAATTTAGAAGAAATATTAAAAAAAGAAAATATAACTGAGATAGTTATTTCAGGATATATGACTCAAATGTGCTGTGACACGACAGCAAGGGAAGCTTTCCATAGAGGCTACCACGTTGATTTCTTGTCAGATGCTACAGGAACTATAGATGTAAATAATGAAGTGGGTTCTATAAGTAGTAAAGATCTTCATAAAGCTACTTTAATTGCTCAAAGTTTAAAATTTAGTAATGTAATAAGTACTATGGAATGGATGAAATTATCTAACATTTAATTTTGCATAGTACTTATATTATAAATAGAATATTAATTGTATCTATAAATGATGCTAGGGTTAAAAGTGGCTTTCTTTGTTACTTCTAACCCTATTATTTTTCTAGCTAGAAAAATATAAATGTTTAGCCTTCAAAAATGTTTATAGATCTGAGAATTATAGAGTGGTAAAAGTTCAGCTAATTAAGCATTCACAGCTATTTTATTCTCTTTAGTTAAAGAATCTTATATTTTCTACATAAAATTACAAATGTGAAAAGTGAGCAATAAAAGATTTGAAAATTTACTAAAGAAACCATTTTATAATTTTAATAAACGTTTATTTATGATATTGTTATTTTATCTCTTATGAAAAGCTATACAAAAATATATTGACTTAGAAAAAGAACAAATATAGAATAACATTATTAAAGGACATTTTAAAAGTGGTTTTATAATATTATTTATTTCATTAATTTTATTAAAAAGGAGATCTTAGTAATGAAATTCTTAAAGAGCGTTTTGGTCATTATACTTATTGCTCTTTTTTTAGGGAGTAATTTATATTTTATTAATTTATTAAGAGACAAGAAAGTAGAAAAAGAACCGATAAAACCTAAAATAGTGTTGATTTCACATATAAAGACTAATCCATATTGGCTTGATATAAAGGCTGGCGCGGAAAGAGCGGCTAAAGAAAGAGGTGCAGTGGTTGAATTTTTAGGACCTACAACTGCAAGCACTGAAGATGGGCTAAAACTTTTTGATATGGCTACATCAGCTAAGGTGAGTGGCATAATAACATATGTTCAAGAAGAAGGACAATATAAAAAGAAAATCAATAGCGCAATGGAAAAGGGTATTCCAGTAGTCACAATAGATTCAGATGAAGAAGATAGCAATAGAATAGCATATGTTGGCACAGATAATGTTTTGGCTGGACAAGTTGCCGGGAAGGAAATGGTCAAGCAAATAGGAACGGCTGGAAATGTAGCAATAGTAATGGGAGGAAAAAACGTAAAGAATCAGAAAGAAAGGGTAGAAGGCTTTACAGAATATATAAAATCGAATTCGAACTTGAAAATTGTAGATACAGATTCATCGGATGCAATGCTTCTTGAGGCAGAAATTATAACAAGAAAAATATTAAATAGAAATGATAACGTAAATGCTTTATTTTGTACCTCGGCTCTTGACGGGATAGGAGCTGCAAGAGCAGTAAAAGATTTAAATTATAAAGATAGGGTAAAAATTATATGTTTTGATGATTTGGATGATACTTTAAGCAATATTAGAAATGGATTAGTTTCAGCAACAATAGTGCAGAAAAGTAATGAAATGGGTTATAGGGCAGTTAATATTATTATGGACAAAATTGAAGGAAAATCAAATAAGTTTTCAAAATCACTAATCGATGTAAATGTAATTAATAAGAGCAATGTAGATAGCTATAAGCGAGGAGATGATAAAGTTGAAAACTAAAAGCTTAAATAGTAAATTTATAATGTTTGTTATATGCTTAATTATTCCTATATGTATATGCAATATTATATCACTGGCGATGAGCAAAAAAATTGAGGACGGGTATGTTAATATGCTTAACAATATGCTCATTACTAATGAAATTAAGCAGCATGTTGACAGCTCTTTAGATAATTTTAATCAATATATATTGAATGGAACTCCAAGTAAGAAAGAAAGCTATAATAATGAGGTGATTCTTGCAAAACAAAAAATTGGCAGGCTTAAGAAAAATTCTGATGATGTAAATCAATATATTTTAAGAGATCTAGATAATACTTTAGATTCTTATATAGAAAGTTCTAAAAATACAATATCTGCTTATGAAAATAAGGAGGGATACATTTTTTACTATGATGATTTTGTAGCGGCCAAGAATATTGCATCATATTGTGATGCATATGCATCGACTTTAATGCAAAATTTCCTAGAGGCTAATAGCATAGCATATAAAGAACTAAATAGAAATAGCAGCGTAATATATATAGGACTAGCTACATATCTTATATTAATTTTAGCTTTATGTGTAGTTTATGCATTAACATTTATAAGACATATATCTGAGGGATTAAAGGGTATGGTTGAAATATCAAACAAAGTATCAAAAGGTCAATTTGAATATTATGAAGGTAACAAAACTGACATTTATGAGTTAGATATTCTAACAAAAACATTTAATACTATGATTACAGATATAAAAAATCTTATTAGCTCGCTTAATGGGAAGATCGTATTAGAAAAAAAGTTAAAAGAGGAGGAGATGAAAAATCTAAAATATGAAAATGCTTTAAAAGAATTTGATTTAAAGGTATTACAGTCTCAAATAAACCCACATTTCTTATTTAATACCCTAAATTGCATAAATGCGACAGCAATAATGGAAAATGCGATAACTACAAGTAAATTAATTAAATCAGTATCTAATATTTTAAGATATTCTTTAAGAAGTATGAGTACAAATGCACTATTGGAAGATGAAATAAATATTGTAAAGGATTATATTTATATTCAGGAATGCAGGTTTGATGATAGGGTAAAATTTAATCTGAGTACAAATATGGATATGAAAAAAGTTAAAGTTCCCGGAATGACAATACAACCATTAGTAGAAAATGCATTTATACATGGGATTGAAGGGAAAGAAGATGGTGGATATATAAATATATATATTGATGAGGAAAATGGTGAGTGTAATGTTTTAATTGAAGATAATGGTGTTGGAATTTCTAAAGAAGTTTTGGATAAGATTAATAATTATAATTACGATGCAAAACATACAGGGCATACAACAGGCCTTGGAATAAATATAGTGGAAAAGAGGCTTAGATATTTATATAACAAGAATAATATGTTTAAAGTAGAAAGTGAAGAAGGCAAAGGGACTAAAGTTTATTTGAAAATACCTATAATGGGGGATGAGAATAATGATGAAAATATTAATTGCTGATGATGAAAAGTATGATAGGGAGACAGTTAAACATATAATAAAAGAGAATTTTTTAGGAGAGTTAGAAATATACGAAGCCAAAAATGGGAGAGAAGCAATTGAACTATCTGAAAGCATCAGACCAGATATAGTTATTATTGATATAAAAATGCCAGGAATTGATGGAATACAGGCATTGAAAGAAATGACAGCAACTTTACCAAATTTATATAGCATAATTTTGACAGCATATGATTATTTTGATTTTGCATTGGAAGCCGTAAAAATAAATGTGAAAGAATATCTTCTAAAGCCATTTACCAAGGAGGAGATTTTAGAAAAAATTGCTGTGGGAATTAAATGGGTGAAAAAAGAACAAGAGAAAAGAAAAAGTGAAATTGAAGATAAAGAGAAAATATATACTTTATTGCCTGTGCTTGAAAATCAATTAAGTGATCTAATAATCAATGATAAACTTAAAGGCGTTGATTATGGAATGTATCTGCAATGTTTAGATATGAGTTTTTTGAATAGCTATGCAATGGTTATTTCAATAAAAGATAAGTATGCGTATAAAGATATTAGCAGAGTAGAAAGAGATCAAATTAGGATTAAGATAGGAGAATATGTTAAGGAATATATTAATAGAAGATATAAATGCATAGGAAATTATGTATTTTATGAAGAATTAACGTATTTTATACAAATAGATAATGAAGAAACTGAAGATTTTAAAAGTTTAGAAATTGATCTTGCATTTAATTTGAGAAGAGAAATAAAAAAGAGATTTAATATTTCAATAAGAGCAGGTCTTGGAGAAATATTTGATTCAGTAGAGCAAATAGTGGAATCTTATAGACAAGCTATGAAATGTTTAGTATACAACTCAGACAATGTAAATATTATTTATATTGATGACATAGAAGGAAAATTGATGAATGATAGTTTTTCAGGTGGAATATCAGGAGATACAAAGTTAGGTAAAAATAAAAATTCAAACAAAATAAAGATGAAACTATTTGAAAGTGTAAAACAATTTATTAGAGAAAATATTGAAACAGAGTTAGAGTTAGAGAAGGTAGCAAATAATTTTGGATTAAGTGTCTATTATTTTAGCAGGACATTTAAAGAAGTGACAGGCATTAATTTTTCGGAATATGTAAATAAATGCAGAATAGATGTTGCAAAGGAATTACTTTCAACTGGAGAAATGAATGTGAAAGAGGTTTGTTACAAAGTAGGATATAATGATCCTAATTATTTCAGCAAAGTATTTAAGAAATATGAAGGAGTTAGTCCTGCAAATTTTAAAGGAAATATGGAAGAAAAGATTTTTTGAAATTAATTAGTGAAAGATATGTTACTTATTATTCAGGAATTTTTTAATTTATAAAAAGCAATATATTACCAATAACATATCACAGTAATAAAAAAATCCAGACTATTTCTTATATTTAGAGATTAGTCTGGATTTTCTTTATGTTTTGAATTATTTACTAGTAAAAATTTGCTGTAAAAAGATAGCAATATAAGATTATAAATTAGCAAACTAGTCTATTTGAAACGTTTACTACAGCGTATATAATTAAGACTGTAAAAGAGATCTATATTAAAAAAAAGGGGAGAAAAAGATGAAATCTAAAAAAATGATTAAATTATTGGGTTTGGCACTAAGTGGGGTACTAATATTTTCAGCATTGACAGGATGTGGAGCAAAAAAAGATGCACAAACATCTAGCAATGGAAATAAGAAAATAAAAATTGGTGTAAGTATGGACGACCTAAGACTTGAAAGATGGCAGCACGATAAGGAAATCTTTGAAGAAGAAGCTAAGAAACTTGGAGCAGATGTTGTTTTCCAATCTGCAAATGGGGATGATCCAACACAAATGTCACAAGCAGAGAATCTTATATCTCAAGGGGTAGATGTCTTAGTTGTAATACCACATAACGGTGAATCAATAGCACCAATTGTGGAAGAAGCTCACCAAAATAAAATAAAAGTATTGGCTTACGATAGATTGATTACAAATAGTGACTTAGATTACTATGTATCTTTTGATAATGTAAAGGTTGGAGAATTACAAGCTAAAGCTATCGTGGATAAAACTCCAAAAGGAAATTATTTCATGATGGGAGGATCTCCAACAGACAATAATGCAAAATTATTTAGACAAGGACAAATGAACATAATAAAACCTTATGTAGATAAGGGAGATATAAAACTAGTAGGTGATCAATGGGTAAAAGATTGGTCAGCAGAAGAAGCATTAAAGATAATGGAAAATGCTTTAACAGCAAATAATAACAAAATTGATGCTGTAGTTGCATCAAATGATAGTACAGCAGGTGGTGCTATCCAAGCATTACAAGCACAAAGCTTAGCAGGAAAAATCACAATATCTGGACAAGATGCAGATTTAGCTGGTTGCCAAAGAGTTGTTGAAGGAACTCAAACAATGACAATATACAAACCAATAAAAGATATTGCTGCTAAAGCAGCTGAAATGGCTGTAAAGATGGCTAAAGGTGAAGATGTTGAAACAGGTGGTACTGTAACTAACAATGGTAAAAAAGATGTCCCTTCAGTATTACTTACTCCAATAGCAGTTACAGCAGATAACATGAAAGATACTGTAATTAAAGATGGTTTCCAAAAGTTTGATGATGTATATAAAAATGTACCAGAAGATAAAAGACCAAGCAAATAAATAAGAATATTGGAGTCTGAAGATATTATTTCAGGCTCCAATATAGAAAGGAGATAAGCATTTCATGAGTGAGTATATTTTAGAAATGAGAGATATAGTCAAAGAATTCTTTGGAGTAAAGGCATTAGATGGAGTAACTTTAAAAGTTAAAAAAGGAGAAATCCATGCTCTTTGTGGTGAAAATGGAGCGGGAAAATCCACACTGATGAAAGTTTTGAGCGGAGAGCATCCTGCTGGGTCTTACTCTGGAAAAATAATTTTTGAAGGAAAAGAATTAAATCAGACAAGTATAAAAGATTCTGAAAGCGTTGGTATTGCAATTATTCATCAGGAATTAGCACTTATAAAACAATTATCTATAGCAGAAAATATTTTTTTAGGAAATGAAATTGGCGCACGTGGACTAGTAAATTTTAGTGAACAGTTAAATAAGACAAATGAATTATTAAATAGGGTTAAGCTGAATGTTAATCCGCTTACTAGAGCGGGGGATCTTGGAATTGGACATCAGCAATTAGTTGAAATTGCAAAAGCTCTATCTAAAAATGCAAAACTATTGATTCTTGACGAACCTTCTGCCTCTTTAAGCGAAGGTGAAGTAGAAGTGTTAATGGGAATATTAGATGATTTAAGAAGAGATGGAGTAACATGTATTTATATTTCTCACAAACTTAATGAGGTTACAAGAATATGTGACAATGTTACTGTAATTAGAGATGGCTCAACAATAGGACAAGTTCCTATTAGTGAGATAGATCAAGATAAGCTAGTACAAATGATGGTTGGAAGAGAAATGAAAAATCTATTTCCTAGAGAAGAACATAAAATAGGCGAAGAATTTTTTGAGATAAAGAATTTTAACGTTTTAGATCCATTTAATAAGAACATAAAAAGAGTAAAAAATGCGAGTTTTACCTTAAGACGTGGGGAGATACTTGGAATTTCAGGCTTAGTAGGTTCAGGTAGAACAGAAATGGTTGCAAGCATATATGGAAGTTTCCAAGGTCAAAAGAGCGGTGAAATATATTTTGAGGGTAAAAAAATTGACATAAAAAATCCAAATGATGCTTTAAGCAAAGGAATAGCTATGGTTCCAGAGGATAGAAAAAAAGATGGAATAATTGCGGGTATGAGTGTAGCTAAAAATATGACAATGAGTAATTTAGTGAAATATAAAAGGCCATTAAACGTAATAGATAAAGATAAGGAAATGATGGATGTTTTAAAATTTATTGATGAAATAAAAATAAAGACTGCATCAACTGAATTAGCAATAAAAAATCTAAGTGGTGGAAATCAACAAAAAGTAATACTAGCAAAAAATCTTCTTGCTGAACCTAAAATATTAATATTAGATGAACCTACTAGAGGAATTGATGTTGGAGCTAAGTATGAAATTTATAAGTTAATATTTAAGCTAGCTAAACAAGGAATATCTATAATAATGGTTTCATCAGAACTTCCAGAAGTACTTGGAATTAGTGATAGGGTTCTAGTAATGAATGAAGGGGAAATAAAGGCAAGTCTTGAGAATAATGGGTTAACTCAGGAAATGATTATGAATTATTCTGTAGGAAAGAAAAATGAAGAAGTTAGTGAGAGTTATAGCGAAGAAACTAAAACTTCTGTAGGAGGAATATAAGATGCAATTAAGTAAAAGTACAAGTTCAGAAAAAGAAAAGAAATTAGGTTTAGGCGTTATATTTAAATCTAAGATGGCAGCAATATTAATAGCAACAGCAGCAATATGGGTTTTGTTCACGTTTTTAACAGATGGAAATTTTTTAACAACAAGAAATTTATCAAATTTATTTAGACAAATGTCAATTACTGGTGTACTTGCAATAGGTATGGTTTTTGTAATCATTTTAGGTGAGATAGATCTTTCGGCAGGATCAACTTTAGGTTTACTTGGAGGAATTGCAGCGATATTAAATGTTTGGTTTGGTTTTTCAGCTATCCCAACAGTAGTAATAACATTAATACTTGGAGTTATTATGGGAGCTTGGAATGGATATTGGATAGCATTTAGAAATGTTCCATCATTTATAGTTACTTTAGCAAGTATGCTTGTTTTTAGAGGTGTATTAATAGGAATTACAGGTGGTAATACTGTTGCACCATTAACAGCAGATTTCAAAGCTATAGGACAAGCATATTTACCAACAGTTGTAGGTTATATATTAGTAGTGATAGCAATTGTAGGTTCAGCATATTTAATATTAGGAAATAGAAAAAATAAGATTAAATATAATATTGAAGTTAGACCAATGGCTTTAGATGTACTTACAATAGTAGGAATTGGTGTTATATCATTAGTGCTAGTACTAATTCTTAATGACTATCAAGGATTTCCTATACCAGTTTTCATAATGCTACTTTTAGCTTTAATCCTAGCATTTGTAGGAACAAAGACTATATTTGGTAGAAGAATATATGGAATTGGTGGAAATAGAGATGCAGCAAGATTATCAGGTATAAACGTAAAGAAACATATTATTGTTATATATTCAGTACTTGGATTACTTTGTGCAGTTGCCGGAATATTACTTACAACAAGATTAAATGCAGGATCAGTTTCAGCAGGTCAAAACGCAGAAATGGATGCAATTGCATCATGCGTTATTGGAGGAGCAAGTTTAGCAGGTGGTAGTGGTACAGTTGCTGGAGCATTAGTTGGTGCACTTGTAATGGCTAGTATAGATAACGGTATGAGTATGATGAATACCCCAACATTCTGGCAATACATCGTTAAAGGTTTAATATTACTAATAGCAGTATGGATGGATATATCATCTAAAAACAAGAAATAATTCTTTGAAAATGATTATATACTCTTAATTAAAACTTTATATAAATTAGTGACGACAAATCATTTGAATAACAGCAGGCTATAATTAATATTGTCTGCTGTTATCTGTATATATGGTATATTAATTCTATATTTTGTTTAACATAAAAAGGTATGAAACATACATAATTATCATGAATTATTTTATTAAAAAATTACATAAAAATGTACTCAGAAAACTATTGACTATATAAAAAAAAGAAAGTAATATAAGCTTATAAAACAACATTTAAAAAGTTATTTCAAAATATATTTTAAGTAGTAAATATCAAAAGAATAAGTGCTTTGACTTGCTTAAATAATTATTTTGATTAAAGTTTATTATACAAAATAAAATTCAGAATATTCATTAAAATCAAACAACTTTGATTTATATATAAGGGCTAGTTATTACTAACGTTGCCTTTTATAAATAGATAGATAAATGGCTTAGTAAATTATTACGCTATTTACTAGGAATAATTTATATTCAATATAGAAAAAATGAGGAGGGTATCATATGAGAGAATACTTTGAAAATGTTTCAAAAATAAATTACGAGGGGGCAAATTCTAAAAATCCATATTCATTTAAATATTATAATCCAGACGAAATTATTGGGGATAAAGCAATGAAAGAACATCTAAGATTTGCTTTATCTTATTGGCACACATTAACAGCTACTGGAGCAGATCCATTTGGTGTAGGGACTATGATTCGTCCATGGGATAGCGAAACAAATGAAATGGATTTGGCTAAAGCAAGAATGGAAGCAGCATTTGAATTAATGGATAAGCTAAACATAGAATATTTTTGCTTCCATGATAGAGATATAGCACCAGAAGGAAAAACATTACAAGAAACTAATAAAAATTTAGATGAGATAGTTGAGTTGTGTAAAAGTTTAATGAAAAAGTATAATAAGAAACTTTTATGGGGAACAGCAAACTGTTTTACTAATCCAAGGTATGTTCATGGTGCAGGTACTAGCTGCAATGCGGATGTATTTGCTTATGCAGCAGCACAAATTAAAAAAGCAATTGAAATAACAAAAGAATTAAATGGAGAAAACTATGTTTTTTGGGGTGGACGTGAAGGATATGAAACTCTATTAAAC
This sequence comes from Clostridium beijerinckii, assembly GCF_036699995.1. Classification (NCBI taxonomy): domain Bacteria; kingdom Bacillati; phylum Bacillota; class Clostridia; order Eubacteriales; family Clostridiaceae; genus Clostridium; species Clostridium beijerinckii. Next base: position 2,641,525 of record NZ_CP144906.1, read on the forward strand.
ACAGATATGGGCTTAGAATTAGACAACTTTGCTAGATTACTTCAAATGGCTGTTGATTATGCAAAAGAAATAGGATTTACAGGACAATTTTTAATAGAGCCAAAGCCAAAGGAACCAACAAAGCACCAATATGATTTTGATACAGCAACAGTTTTAGGATTCCTTAAAAATTATAACCTAGATAAGTATTTTAAAGTTAACATCGAAGCAAATCATGCTACTTTGGCACAACACACATTCCAACATGAACTTCATTTTGCAAGAATCAATAATTTCTTAGGAAGCATAGATGCTAACCAAGGAGATCCGTTACTTGGATGGGATACAGATCAGTTCCCAACAAATATATATGATGCTACATTAGCTATGTATGAAATCCTTAAAAATGGAGGACTTGCACCAGGTGGTGTTAACTTTGATTCTAAAGTTAGAAGAGCATCATTTGAAAAAGAAGATTTATTCCTGGCTTATATAGCTGGAATGGATACATTTGCTAAAGGATTGAGAGTAGCTTATAAACTTTTAGAAAATGGTGATTTAGAAGACTTTATAAAAGAAAAATATTCAAGCTTTACACAGGGAATCGGTAAAGAAATTGTTGAAGGAAAAGTTGGTTTTAAAGAATTAGAAGCATATGCGTTAAACAACAACCCTATAATAAATAAATCTGGAAGACAAGAGTTGTTAGAATCTATAGTTAATCAATATATATTTGAGGATCATAAATAAATAATATGTAATCTAGATTTATTCATCTCACCAAAATAAGAAGCATGCTTTTATTCCGACTTGTGTGGGATTTTATGGATGATTCTAAGATTAGAAGTTGTACCCAAAGGCAAGCTCTAAGTAGATACATTTGAAATAACTTCTAACTTGTAAATTTATAGTTAAAAGGACTTCTTGTAATATTTTTTAGTATTATTGTTGCAAGAAGTTTCTTTTTATTTAGGACTCTATTTGGGTAGATATTTTCTAATAAGTGCAACTTCCTAAATACAAAAAATAACTAGTAAAATAAAAAATGAAAATGTATTCAAAAAACTATTGACCGCAAAGAAAAAGGGAAGTATAATAAACTTATTAAAATACATTTAAAAAGTTATTTAAAAAATCGAGTAAAAAGTTTGTAATTATGTTAATTTAGAAAAGATATATAACTTAGGAGGTTTATTAATGAGATATTTATTAGGATTGGATATTGGAACATCAGGAACAAAGACAGCTCTTTTTGATGAAAATGGAACTACAATAAAAACTGCAACTTATGGATATGATTTATTCCAACCACAAGTAGGATGGGCAGAACAAGATCCAGAAGATTGGTGGCAGGCATGTGTAAAAGGAATAAAAGATGTTATTGAAAAAAGTGGTGTACAAGCTTCTGATATTAAAGGTATTGGATTAAGTGGCCAAATGCATGGGCTTGTTATGGTAGATAAAGATCTTAATGTAATTAGAAATTCTATAATCTGGTGTGATCAAAGAACAGAAAAAGAATGTGATTACATGACAGAAGTAATCGGAAAAGAAAGACTAATTAAGATCACTGGTAATCCTGCATTAACTGGATTTACTCTTTCAAAATTATTGTGGGTTAGAAATAATGAACCAGAAAACTATAATAAAATTTACAAAATACTTCTTCCAAAAGATTATATTAGACTTAAATTGACTAATGTTTTTGCAACAGAAGTTTCAGATGCTAGTGGTATGCAAATGTTAGATATAAATACTAGAAATTGGAGCGAAGAATTACTTAATGAGTTAAATATAGATAAAAACATATTAGCAGATGTTTATGAATCAGTAGTTGTTAGTGGAAAGGTTACAGAGGAAGTTGCAAAATTAACAAACTTAGCAGTAGATACACCAGTTGTTGGTGGTGCTGGAGACCAAGCAGCAGGAGCAATAGGAAATGGAATAGTAAGAGAAGGAATAATATCAACAACAATAGGTACTTCAGGAGTAGTATTTGCAGCAACTGATACACCTAGATTTGATAAAGAAGGAAGAGTTCATACTTTGTGTCATGCAGTACCAGGTAAGTGGCATATAATGGGTGTTACTCAAGGAGCTGGTTTATCATTGAACTGGTTTAAAAGAACATTCTGCGCTAAAGAAGTTGAAGAAAGCGAAAAATTAGGAAGAGATATCTATGATTTATTAACTGAAAAAGCAGCAAAATCAAAACCTGGTTCTAATGGTATTGTTTACTTACCATATCTTATGGGAGAAAGAACACCTCATATAGACCCTAATGTAAAAGGTGCATTTTTAGGAGTATCACTAATAAATAACCATGATGATTTTGTACGTAGTATATTAGAAGGTGTTAGCTTTAGTTTGAAAAACTGCCTTGATTTAATCGAAGACATGAATGTAAACATTGATGAGATAAGAGTAAGTGGCGGTGGAGCAGAAAGTGCTGTATGGAGACAAATATTAGCTGATATTTTCCAATATTCATTAACTACAGTTAAAGCATCTGAAGGTGGTGCACTTGGGGTTGCAATATTAGCAGGGGTTGGAGCAGGAATCTATGATTCTGTAGAAGATGCTTGTGATAGAATAGTAAAAGGAAACAAGAAAGTTTCTCCAAATGAAGAATTAAGAGAAGTATACTCAAAAGTATATGAAACATATAATTCAGCTTATCCAAGAATAAAAGATATTTAAATTATATTAAAGATAGAAATCCATCATCTTAGTTAATTAATTATAGAATTAATTAAGGGTGTGTAGTAGTATCGAATTTTAGCAAAAAAATTATATAGTTTTTTAAATACTTTAACAAAAATAATAATAGTGATATTATTTAAGAAAAAGCTACTATTACTGATAATAGTCGAGAGGAGTATTTTAAAGTTTGATAGAAGTAAATCACAGTAAAATAAAAGAAACTAACAGAAAAAAGATAATAGCATTATTATTAAAGAAAAATGAGATCACCAAATTAGATATATCTAGATTATTAGATATAAGTATAACAACAGTTTCTACAAATATTACAGAATTGAAAAGCGAAGGTATTGTAGAAGATGTAAGGTCTTTGGAATCTACAGGAGGAAGAAAAGCAATTGCTATTAAGTTGAATGAAAACTGTAGATATTCAATTGGAGTGGCACTAACACCGAATCATATAAAGATATCATTAGTAAATATAAAGAAAAACGTTATTGAAAGTATGCGAGTTAGACATAATAATGATGGAATAGAGAACATAGTAAATTTACTTAATGAAAATATAGATTTGTTAATGAAGAAATATAATTTATGTTCAGCAAATTTATTAGGAATAGGGATTTCATTACCTGGAACTGTAGATTTTAAAGAAGGCATAATAAAGTATTCATATTTGTTAGGAGCTAAAGATTTCAATTTAAAGGAAAAGTTCGAATACTTAGACATTCCAGTATATGTAGATAATGAAGCAAATTTATCTGCTTACTACGAGTTTTTAAATAAAAGAGATATACTAAGAAATCTATTATACGTATCAATAACAGAGGGGTTAGGCCTCGGTATAATAATAAATGGAAAAATTTACAGAGGTGACAATAACTCATCAGGTGAATTAGGTCATACTAAGATAGCAATTGATGGGAAAAAGTGTAAGTGTGGAGCTAGAGGCTGCTTAGAAGCATATGCGTCTATGAATTCTCTGATTGATGATTATAACGAAGCTAATAGTTCAAATATTAGTGACATTGATGAATTTGAAGAAAGATATAATCAAAATGATAAAGATGCTCATGATGTATTAAATGATTATTTAAAAACATTATCTTTAGGCTTATCGAATTTGGTTATGATATTTGATCCTAGCAGCATAGTAATAGGTGGAGATATAAATAACTTACTTAATGATAAGATAGATATGCTAAAAAAAGATGTTTATAAAGATAATTTATTTACAAATGAAAATAATTGCAGTATAAGTATTGCAAGCTTTAAAGAATCTTATCTACTAGGAGCTGCTATGATGCCTATAGAAGAATTCTTAGAAATTAAATAATGGAGTGGTGAAGGCTACTCTATTATTTAAAAAACTTATTAAATAAATTTTAAAAATATATTTTTAAAGTTATGTGAGCATAGCTATATTAAGGGGAGTCTTAATCTTTGATTGGAACTCCAGATTAAGACAAGCCTTTTATATAAAACTAAATATCTATTTATTTCATATTAGATTTATGTTTTTGATTTTTGATTGGAACTCCGAATTAAGAGCAAATTTCTTATGTGTTACTAAATAAATATTTACATAAAGGTAAGTCTTAAATAAGAAATTAAGATTTCTTATTTGAGATAACCTTATATATTAAATGATTTTCAATTAAACAAAGAGGAGATGTTAATAAAATGAGATTTTTCTTAGACACAGCAAATGTGGAACACATTAAAGAAGCAAATGAAATGGGAGTAATATGTGGTGTAACAACAAATCCATCATTAATAGCAAAAGAAGGAAGAGACTTTAATGAAGTTATTAAAGAAATAACAGAAATAGTTGATGGACCAATAAGTGGAGAAGTTGTAAGTGAAGATGCTGAAGGAATGATAAAAGAAGGAAGAGAAATTGCAGCAATTCATAAGAATATGATAGTAAAGATTCCAATGACAGCTGAAGGATTAAAGGCAACTAAAGTATTAGCTAGTGAAGGAATTAAAACAAATGTAACATTAATATTCTCAGCAACACAAGCTTTACTTGCAGCAAATGCAGGAGCAACATATGTAAGCCCATTCCTTGGAAGAGTAGATGACATCTCAATGATAGGTATGGATTTAGTTAGAGATATGGCAGAAATATTTGCAGTTCATGGAATAGAAACAGAAATAATTGCAGCAAGCGTAAGAAATCCAATTCATGTAATAGAAGCAGCAAAAGCAGGTGCAGATATATCAACAGTACCTTATAGCTTAGTAATGCAAATGTTAAAACACCCATTAACAGATCAAGGATTAGAAAGATTCAAAGCAGATTGGGCAGCAGCATTTGGAAAATAAATTGCCGAAGTAAGGAACAAGCTTTTGTTCCGGTTTCTAAGAAATTTTAACGGGTGCTTCTAAGATTATAAGTTGTACCCAAAATGCTAGTCTCAAAAACAAGTGCTCACAGAGAAAGTTCGAGAACCCAAATATAAAATTTGGACTCTCACTTTTTGAACAAGCATTTTGGAACAACTTATAATCAAGAAGCACAACCGTCAAAATTTCTAATGAAACACTTCACAAAACATGTTCCTTACTTCTAGCATAGATATTTTTCAAAGTATAGTAATAATATAAAGATTAATATCTATGGGATACATTTTAAAAATACAAGAGTAATTTGGAGCTATGATGGATAGATTCTGAAATTAGGAAAGCATAAATGTTTATGGATAAATATTTTGATACAATGCTTTCGCAAAAGTATGACTATCATTTATGATTCATTCATGTTCCAAATGACAGAGATAAAAATATATATTCTTAAGAATATAAGAATACAAGAATATAAGAAGTTAAGAATAAAAGAATATAGGAATTTAAGAATTTAACAATATAAGAATTTATAAATGAAAACATAAAACAATTTAAAAAGGTGTAGTAAAATAGGTGCCTTTTGAAAAGTGAATTAAGGATAGCTAAGATTATTTCAGGTTTGAAATGAATGCGAAGCGCAGCATGGGACTTAATTAGCACAACTAAGAAATTATAAAAAATATGTCTAGGAAATGAGGATAAAGATGAGTAGAGAATTAGATAAATTATCTATTAATGCAATAAGAGTATTATCAGCAGATGCTATTGAAAAATCAAAATCAGGACATCCAGGTTTACCGCTTGGATCGGCTACAATGGCTTATACATTATGGACAAAGATGAATCATAATGGAAAGAACCCTGAATGGGATAACAGAGATAGATTTGTATTATCAGCAGGACATGGTTCAATGCTTGAATATTCATTGCTACATTTATTTGGATATGGACTTACAGTTGAAGATATTAAAAACTTTAGACAATTCGGAAGTTTAACACCAGGACATCCAGAGTATGGCCATACAAAAGGTGTTGAAATAACAACAGGACCACTTGGACAAGGGATTTGTAATGCAGTAGGTTTTGCTATAGCAGAAGCACATCTTGCAGAAAAATTCAATAAACCAGATTATAGCGTAGTTGATCACTATACATATGCTATAGTTGGAGATGGATGCCTTATGGAAGGTATCTCAGGAGAAGCGTCATCTCTTGCTGGAACTTTAGGTCTTGGAAAATTAGTTGTATTATATGATTCAAATAATATTTCAATTGAAGGAAATACAGACATAGCATTTAGAGAAGATGTAGCTAAGAGATACGAAGCTTATGGATGGCAAGTACTAAAAGTAGCAGATGGAAATGATATAGATACTATAGAAAAAGCAATAGAAGCAGCTAAAGCAGAAACAGCAAAGCCATCTATTATAATAGTTAAAAACCAAATTGGTTTTGGATGTCCAGCAAAACAAGGAAAAGCTTCAGCACATGGTGAACCTTTAGGAGCAGACAATGTAACTGCTATGAAGGAAAACTTAGGATGGAAGACTGAGCCTGCATTCTACGTACCAGACGAAGTGTACACAAATATGAATGAACACATAGCAAAAGGTGAAAAGACTGAAGAAGCTTGGAATGAGTTATTCAAAGCATATGCAAAAGCTTATCCAGAACTTGCAGCAGAATATACTAAATGGATGAGTGGAGAACTTGATAAAGAAGCTTTATTAAACAACGAAGAACTTTGGAGCTTTGATAAAGAAATGGCTACAAGAGAATCTTCAGGAATAATGATAAATAGATTGGCTAAACTAATTCCAAACTTTATTGGAGGATCAGCAGATTTAGCTCCATCTAACAAAACTCATATGAACGATAGAGGAGATTTCTCAGCAGAAGATAGAATTGGATCAAACCTTCACTTTGGAGTTAGAGAACATGCTATGGCAGCTATCGCTAACGGAATGTATGCTCATGGAGGACTTAAAGTATTCTGTGCAACATTCTTTGTATTCAGTGATTACATGAAGGGTGCTATGAGATTATCAGCTCTTATGAATCTTCCAGTAGCTTATGTATTAACACATGATAGTATTGGAGTAGGGGAAGATGGTCCAACTCATGAACCAATAGAACAATTAGCAGCTCTTAGAAGTATGCCAAACATGACAGTATTTAGACCTGCAGACTCAAAAGAAACTGCAGCAGCTTGGTACTATGCTGTGACTAATGGAACTACTCCAACATCGTTAGTGTTAACAAGACAAAAGTTACCACTATATGATGGATGTCCTAAGAGAGCATTAAAGGGTGGATATATACTAAAAGATTCTAAGAAAGAAACTCCAGATGTACTTTTAATGGCATCAGGTTCAGAAGTAGAATTAATCTATAAAGCAGCAGCTGAGTTAGAATCTAAAGGAATAGATGCAAGAGTTATAAGTATGCCATCATTTGAATTATTTGATGCTCAAGATGAAGCTTATAAAGAATCAGTTATGCCAAATAAAGTTCGTGCTAGAGTTGCAGTAGAAGCATTAACAAGCTTTGGATGGCACAAATATGTAGGTCTTGATGGAGATGTTATATCTTTAGATACTTTTGGAGCATCAGGTAAAGCTGAAATCCTATTCGAGAAATTTGGATTCACTGTTGAAAATGTTGTTGAAAAGGCTATTAGTGTAGCAAAGAAATAGAAGTTACAGTAATTAAATCTACGATTATAGTAGAGAAAATTTAGCGATTATAGTAAAACTTTGGAAAAATAGATTTAACCTTAAAATATTAATAAATATAGCGAAACAGATATAAAAAGATTTGGATTAAAAGTGTGTAAATTAATTAATCTATAAATATATTAAAGCCAATTTATTCATTATTATAAAAGTTAAAATTATTAAAAGATATGTATAAAGATGTGTGAAAAGATTAGTGTGAAATTATGTAACTACAATAATAAATTATTGGTTAGAAATATATTTATAGATTTTTAATAAATGTATATTTAAGAAAGGGAGATTAATATGATTATTAAAAATGTTAATGATAAAGAGTTTAAAAAGTATGGACAAGTACTAAAAAACTATGATTGTACAGAAATAATCGAAAAAATGAAAAGTACACCACTACCAGAAGATGTAATATATGAACCATCAATTAAGGAACTTGAAGAATTAGCTATAGCTAAAGAGTTACAAGATAGAGAATATGGAGAATTACCAATACAAATAGGATACTGTAATGGTAACAACTATATGTTAAATGCAGTAGAATATCATCGTTCATCTGAGATTAATATCGCAGCAACTGATCTTATATTACTTATAGGAAGTCAACAAGATATTGAAGACGATTACTCATATGATACATCTAAAATTGAAGCTTTCAAAGTTCCAGCTGGAACTGCAATTGAAGTATATGCAACTACTCTTCATTATGCACCTTGTAATGTAAATGAAGAAGGTTTTAGATGCGTTGTAGTTCTACCAAGGGATACAAATTTACCTTTAGAAAACAAGGTTGAAAAAAGTGGAGAAGATGCATTATTATTTGCTAGAAATAAATGGCTAATTGGTCACAAGGATACAGATTTAGGTGAACAAGGAGCATTTATAGGGTTAGTTGGAGAAAATATCTCAATAAAATAGATTATAAATAGAAATTAAAATCCATAATTTTGTTTTGAATCTAAGCAGACATATGGACTCTATGATTTAAATATGTTTGCTTATTATATAAATCAGCAAAGAAATATAGCTGATATTTACTTGATAATAATAAATTTAAATAAACTATAAGAAGACTTAATAAGCATAAAAATTATTAAATAAACTATAAGAATAAGCTATAAGAATAAACTATAAGAAATAAGAAAGACATTATAAATTAAATAATTAAATGAAATGAAAAGATCAGAGTAAAATGGAGGAATTAGACAATGAATAATATACCACAAGTAAAATTAGGAATTGTTGCAGTAAGCAGAGATTGTTTCCCAATGGAATTATCAGCAAATAGAAGAAAAGCAGTAGTAGAAGCTTTTAATGGAGAAATTTTTGAATGTCAAACAACTGTTGAAAATGAAAAAGATATGAGAAAAGCTTTAGCTGAAGTTAAAGAAGCTGGAGTAAACGCATTAGTTGTATATTTAGGAAACTTTGGTCCTGAAACTTCAGAAACTTTACTAGCTAAAGAATTTGATGGACCAGTTATGTTTGCAGCTGCTTCAGAAGAAAGCGGAGATAATTTAATAGGCGGACGTGGAGATGCATATTGTGGAATGTTAAATGCTAGCTACAATTTAGCTTTAAGAAACATTAAGGCATACATTCCAGAATATCCAGTAGGAACAGCACCAGAAGTTGCAGGAATGATTTCTGAATTTGTACCAGTTGCTACTGCATTATTAGGATTAAAGAACTTAAAGATAATTTCTTTTGGTCCAAGACCTCAAGATTTCTTAGCTTGTAATGCACCAATTAAGCAATTATACAATTTAGGTGTTGAAATAGAAGAAAATTCAGAACTAGATTTATTTGCTGCATTTAATGCTCATAAAGATGATCCAAGAATTCCAGATGTTATAGCTAGCATGGAAAAAGAATTAGGTGAAGGAAATAAAATGCCTGGTATCTTACCAAAGCTTGCTCAATATGAAATTACATTATTAGACTGGATGGAAGAACATAAAGGTTCAAGAGAATACATCGTATTTGCAAATAAATGCTGGCCTTCATTCCAAACACAATTTGGATTTGTACCATGTTATGTAAATAGCCGTTTAACAGCTATGGGAATCCCAGTATCATGCGAAGTTGATATTTATGGTGCATTAAGTGAATACATCGGAACTTGCATAAGCCAAGATGTTGTAACATTACTTGATATAAACAATACAGTTCCAGCTGATATGTACGAATCAGAAATTAAAGGTAAATTTAACTATTCATTAAATGATACATTTATGGCATTCCACTGTGGTAATACAGCAGCTTGTAAATTAACATGTGGAACAATGAAAAACCAAATGATTATGGCAAGAGCCCTTGAACCAAATCAAGAACCAAATATAACTAGAGGAACACTTGAAGGAGACATAGTACCAGGAGATATTACATTCTTCAGATTACAAAGTAATGCAGATGCAGAACTTACAGCTTATGTAGCAGAAGGTGAAGTATTACCAGTTGCAACTCGTTCATTTGGAGCTATAGGAGTATTTGCAATTCCTGAAATGGGAAGATTCTATCGTCACGTATTAGTAGAAGGCAGATATCCTCATCATGGAGCAGTTGCATTTGGACACTTTGGAAAAGCTGTTTACAACTTATTTAGATATTTAGGTGTTAAAGAAGTTGGATTCAATCAACCAAAAGGTATGCTTTACAAAACTGAAAATCCATTTGCATAGTTTAAAATTTATGCAATAATCCACCGAAAGAAGAAACATTGTTATTTCACAGGACTATGAAAATTTCGCTGAAAGTGCTAAATTGCAGGTTGCACCACTAATGCTTGCTCCCAATTTCATTGTGACAAGCGTTAATGGAACAAACTACAATTAAGAACTTTTAACAGCTCATTTTCAATGCCTGTTGCATAAAAATGTTTCTACTTTCTAGTTGGGATATATTTCATAGTGTAGATTTAACTTATAATTGGTCTGCTTATAGGGTTCCGTATTGATAATACATATTTAGTTTTTCAATTTCTTAAATAACAGTGATATTGAATTTTCACAAGTTTGAATATTATTATGGAAACCTGTATAGATTATAGTTGGGTTATCTATAGAGAGAAAATGTTTAGTATATAATTAATTCTGTTTATATAAAGATATAGGCTGAAAGTATAATATTTATAGCTTTCAGCTTTTATTTTATGTATTTTTTTAGAACGCACATAAAGGGGACTTTAGATTTGTTTGTTATTAATTGTTAAATTCTTAATATATGAATAAGTTTTGTGTTAGATATAAAAAAATATCAATAAAATATTGACAAATGGTAGTGTTAAAGATATAATTAGACATAGATAAAGCAATGGAGCATTTATTTTATATAGGTGTTTTGTTGCTTTTTTTTATTTATTATTGCTGATATATCAGTGGGATTTCAATGAATTTCAGTGAAAGGAGAGATAAATCTGTGTCAAGCTGAAAAGTCGTATGCTAAAGAAATATATAAGCAAATTAAGTTAGATATTTTGAACCAAAGAATAAAGGATGGCGATTTTCTTACATTATCAGAACTGGCAGATAAGTACAATGTGAGTAAAACACCTGTAAGAGATGCGCTAGGAGCCTTAGAAATTCAAGGATATCTTAAATCTTTACCTAGAAAAGGTTATTTAGTAAAACCTATAACACAGAAAAATATAAGAGAATCTTTTCAAATGAGATTTATTTTTGAAAAAGTAGCTGTAAGTTTAGCAGTTAAACTGGCTAGTGATTCGGAATTGCAAAATATAATGCAATTAGCTGAGAAATTTCCAGAAGTCTCGCAGGAAAATGAGATTACACGGTTTAATGAGTTAAACGATATGTTTCATATGTCCATTATAAAGGCAACTCACAATTCTCTTCTAATTGAAATGTGTGAAGGAGTTATGGAAAATTTATCACGGATACTAATGACAGACAGCAAACATTTAGAGTTTGTGAATGAAAAAGAAGAACATATAAATATAGCAAGAGCGCTGATTCAGAGAGATAGTAAAATGGCAGAAAAACTTATAACGGAGCATCTTATGCATCTGGAATCAAGAGTAAATACTAATGAAAGTATTATAGTATAAGAAGTAAAATTTAGGGTAAGCTTTCAGTTAGAAGAAGAGTTTTGCTTTTTGAATGTAAAGGTATGATAAGAACTTCTATATTTAAAAGAATGTGTAAAAATTTTAACTTATTATAAAAATAAGAATTATTAATAAAGATTTTTTAAATTAATTAAGGGGGAAAAAAAATGAACAAAAAATCGTTAGTAGGAATTGTACTAGCATCAGTTATGACAGTAGGTATAATGGCAGGTTGTGGGTCATCAAAAAATGATTCAGCAAAAAGTGGTGATGGAAACAAGAAATATGTAATTGCATGTGATGCTAAATATGCACCATTCTCTTTTGAGGAAAATGGAAAATATAAAGGGATAGATGTAGAGCTTTTAGATGCAATTGCAAAGGAAGAGAAATTTGAATATGATTTAAAGCCAATGGACTTTAATGGAATTATTCCTGGACTTACATCTAATCAATTAGATGGTGCTATTGCAGGGATGAGTATTACAGATGAAAGAAAACAATCTTTAGATTTCTCAGATGGATATTTTGTTTCAGGGCTATCATTAGTTGTTAATAAAGATAACACTGATATAAAAGGTGCAGATGATATAAAAGGTAAAAATGCATCACTTAAAAAAGGTACAGCAGGAGCAAAATTTGCTGAAGATAATGAATCAAAATATGGATTGAAGCTAAACTATTTTGATGATTCTCCATCAATGTTCCAAGCTGTTGAAAATAAGAATTGCGATTTCTTATTAGAAGATTATCCTGTTATTGCATATAAAATTAAGGTTGATCCTGATTCAAAGTTAAAAATTGCAGGAGATAAGCTAACAAATGTTGACTATGGATTTGCAGTTAAAAAAGGTGAAAATGCAGACTTATTAAAGAAATTCAATGAAGGTTTGAAAAAATTAAAAGAAAATGGGCAATATGACAAGATCGTTGATCAATATATTGCTAAATAAATAGTAGATAGAATATGAACTACTAATGATTAAAATAAGCTATGAGTTTATTTTAAAATAAAAAGCTATGAACTTAGGAAACGATGTTTCTAATTTATAGCTTTTTCCTATTAAAATTGAATTTGAAACTGAAATAAAAACTTAATTCATAAAATAAGTATTAAATATGAAAAATGAAGGAGAATGCATCACTTGATTCATAATTAGGAATACATAGCTTTTATAAAATCTTTGCTTTGAAACAGTAAATATTGCCTATAAACGCGCATATATATTAGGTATAACTATTTTATTATATGTCTTGTTATATTTATACATATACTTAATGCATTGACAGTTTTTGAATTAAACTATATAATAAGTTTCATAATGAAGTGAAAAATCATTTGGGATTTATTGTGTGGAATAGTTTTTCCAGAGTGCAATAAATTAGATTTTTTAATTAAAATTAAATAAATATTGCAAAGGGGCAAGGAAAAATGAACAAAAGATCATTATTAAGTATTTTATTAGCATCAGTAATGTCTATAGGGCTAATGACTGGATGCGGTGCATCAAAGAGTGATACAGGATCAGGTGAAGGAAATAAAAAATATGTGATTGCATGTGATGCAAAATTTGCACCATTCTCTTTCGAAGATAATGGAAAATATAAAGGAATAGATGTAGAACTTTTAGATGCAATCTCAAAAGAAGAAAATTTTGAATATGAATTAAAACCAATGGATTTTAACGGAATAATTCCAGGGCTTACAGCTAATCAATTGGATGGAGCAATAGCAGCTATTACTATAACTGATGAAAGAAAACAAACATTAGATTTTTCAGATGGATATTTTGTATCAGGATTATCAATAGTTACAAATAAGGATAACACTTCAATTAATGGAGTTAATGATTTAAATGGAAAAAGTGCTTCAATAAAAAAGGGAACAGCAGGAGCAAAGTTTGCTGAAGATAATGAAGCTAAGTACGGATTAAAGTTAAATTATTTTGAGGATTCTCCTTCAATGTTCCAAGCTGTTGAGAATGGAAATACTGATTTCTTGATGGAAGACTACCCAGTTATTGCATACAAGATTAAAGTAGACAGTGGAGCAAAATTAAAAATTGTTGGAGATAAATTAGATGCTGTAAATTATGGATTTGCAGTTAAAAAAGGTGAAAATCAAGATCTATTAAAGAAATTTAATGAAGGATTGAAGAAATTAAAAGATAATGGAAAGTATGACCAAATTGTTGGTCAATATATAGGAAAATAGTAAGGAGAATTAAAAATGGAGATTTTTCAATTACTAAAAGATAGTCTACCTAGTTTATTAAGCGGGCTTTCAGTAACAATAGAAGTTGCAGTAATATCATTAATATTAGCAGTTATATTCGGGATAATTTTAGGAATATTTAGCATAAGTACTTCAAAAATTTTAAAAGGTATATCTACAATATATATCTACATTGTCCGTGGAACACCACTTATGGTTCAAGCTTTATTCTTATATTTTGGTGTTGGACAAGCGTTTGGTATAAGATTTGACCCTATAGTTGCAGGTGTAATAACTCTTACTGTAAATGCAACAGCTTATATGGCTGAAATATTTAGAGGAGGAATACAAGCTGTAGATAATGGTCAAATGGAAGCTGCAAGAAGTTTGGGACTTAATTACTCAAAGGCTATGAGAAAGGTTATTTTGCCTCAGGCTGTTAAGATTATGATTCCATCTATATTAAATCAATTTATTGTTACATTGAAGGATACATCAATATTAACAGTTATTAGTATAAGAGAACTTACATCATCAGGACAAATTATTATTGCAAGAAACTTTAAGGCACTTCAGATGTATGCAATTGTAGCTTGTATGTATTTTATAGTAATAACAGTATTGACTTTAATATCAAGTTATATAGAAAGGAAAATCAGCTATGGTAATAAGCGCTAAGAATCTTAAAAAACGTTATGGACAATTAGAAGTTCTTAAAGATATATCAGTAAATGTTACAGAAGGTGAAGTTCTTTGCATTATAGGCCCTTCAGGATCAGGAAAGAGTACTTTCTTAAGATGTCTTAATGGTTTAGAAGAAATTCAAGCAGGTAGTATTACAATACTAGGCCAAGAGCTTGTAAATAATAAGGACATAAATAAATTAAGAGAAGAAATCGGAATGGTGTTTCAATCTTTTAATTTATTCCCACACCTAACAGTTCTTCAAAATATGTTATTAGCACCTTTAGAATTGAAGAAGATGAACAAAGCTGAAGCAACTGAAAAAGCTCTTTCATTATTGGACAAAGTTGGATTAAAAGATAAAAAGGATGTTTATCCTGATACTTTATCTGGTGGACAAAAACAAAGGGTTGCAATTGCCAGAGCTCTTGAAATGAATCCTAAGATAATGTTATTTGATGAACCAACTTCCGCACTAGATCCTGAAATGGTTGGTGAAGTGCTTAAGGTTATGAAAGATTTAGCTCAAGAAGGAATGACAATGGTTGTAGTAACTCATGAAATGAATTTTGCTAGAGATGTATCTGATAGAGTTATATTTATGGATCAAGGATATATAGTTGAAGAAGGTCCTCCAGAAGAAATATTCACTGCACCTACTAGCGATAGATGTAAAGAGTTCTTAGATAAAGTAATTAACAATTAAAATTTATTATATGAGAAATAAAGAGCATTGTTTCAATTTCAATATTTAATGATATTGAGAAACAATGTTCTTTTTATATATTTTTCATGGTTTTTTACTTGATTTATTTATTAATATGCTATAATTTATATTTATTAGGTATTATAAGTAGAATAATAAATCTATACACTAACTCGTTAAAATATATAAAGAAATACATATATTTTCGATTTATTGTTTTAGAAAATATGGCACATAGAAATTGGGGAGGATAAAAATGATACAAATTAATCCGAAAAATTCTGAATTAAAAAATATAATAATTCTAGCTACTGGAGGAACTATAGCTGGTACGGGAGAAGAGGGGAAGACTACTAATTATACAGCAGGTAACATAGATATAGAAGTACTAGTTAGTAGTGTCAGAAACCTTGATAAAATAGCTAATATATATGGTGAGCAGATTGCTAATGTTGATAGTAATGATATAACTATGAATCATTGGTTAACTCTTGCTAATAGAATAAATGAACTTTCAAAGCAAGACGATGTGGATGGTTTTGTAATAACACATGGTACTGATACATTAGAAGAGACAGCATACTTTTTAGATTTAACAGTTAAAACAGATAAACCAGTCGTATTGACAGGAGCAATGAGACCGTCAACAGCAACAAGTGCAGATGGACCTTTAAATTTATATCAGTCAGTAGCATTAGCTGCTAGCGATTTATCAAGAGGGCATGGAGCGATGGTTGTTTTTTCAGATGGAATTTATAGTGGAAGAAATGTTCAAAAAATCAACACTTTTAAAACAAATGCTTTTAACTCAATTGAATTTGGATGTCTTGGTTACATGAGAGACAATATACCATTCTTTTTTAATAAGTCAATAAAACCACATACAATTTATTCACAATTCGATGTTACAGGCTTAACTGAGCTGCCTAAGGTTTCTATCGCATATTTCCATATTGACGCTGATCCTTCGATTATTAACTATTTTGCTCAAAACTCTGAAGGAATTGTAATAGCGGGTGCGGGAAGTGGTACTTTCAGCTCAAATTGGTTGGAAGAAATCAGGAACCTTGAAACAAAGGGGATTCCAGTTGTTAGATCTTCAAGAATAGGAAACGGAATAATATTAACAGATTCAACTATAGATAAATACTCAAATTGCATTCCTAGTTATACATTATCACCTCCAAAATCTAGGATATTGCTTACACTAGCTCTTACTAAGACTAAAGACTATTCTGAAATAAAGAGAATATTTGCAGAGTATTAATTCAAATATTATAAAAAATACAACTACATGTAGTTTGGCATAAAATGTTTCATAGATCTCATACGAATTGAAAAAGTTATACTTAAGGTAAAGATAGTTTATAAAAATGCTATCTTTACCTTTTATTTATAGATAAGCCAACTATAATCTATACTTATGCGTATACCTCAGTGAAATGAATAATATACTTTTGTTCCAGTTTCTGGGTAATTCGGATTGGTAATTCTAAGGCTATAAAGTTGCACCCAAAGTGCTGGCTTATAGGGGGCTAAGATTTTAAGTTCATATCTTCATTAGAAATCATAAATATATTTGTGTAGAAAACATTTGAAAATGAGCTGTTAAAGGTTCTTAAGCAGAGAACCCAAATCTTTGATTTGGTGAGAATCGCTTACTCAGTGAACGAACGTGAGTCGAGTTTCCGCTAACAGTTGTTCCATTTTAGCTTGTGAAGTGAGAGTCCAAAATTTTATTTTGGGTTCTCGAACTTCCTCAGCGAATGTAATGAGTCGAGCTTCAGTAGAAAAGTGGGAGCATGCTAAAGTGGATACAACTTGCTGCTTAGAACCTTCAGCGATATTTTCATAGCTTTTCGGAATCAAAATATTTATGATTTCGGTAAGTTACCACATAAATGCAGTTTTAAATTTGGATATTAAGAAATATTTTAGTCATCAAATAAAAGTTCTTATTCATATAATAAATGAAATCAATATAATGTTATAGGGCTTTTTATATGAAAGAACAATGTACAGAAAGCAATGATTTTTTTAAGAGAATATATAAAACTGGTAAATTAATTGAATTTGATGAAAAATCTAAAATAGTATTTATAAGTGATGTTCATAGAGGTGACGGTGGATATGCTGATTCTTTAAGACAAAACAGAAACATTTATAAAGCTGCTCTTGGATTTTATTATGAAAATGGATATACTTTAATAGAATTAGGTGATGGAGATGAATTATGGAAAAATAAAGATTGTTTAGATATCGCCTATAATTATAAAGATGTTTTTTCAATGCTTAATGACTTTTATGATGATAATAGGTTGTGCTTGGTATACGGAAATCATGATATAGTAAAAGCTAACCCAGAATTCATAAAACGGCAAGAAAGACTTTTTGCAAATGCCGGAAATGGATTTGGACGTGAGATGATAAACTTATATTCTAATATAACTTTTTATGAAGGCGTCATACTTAGATATATGCCATCAAAAGAGGATATAATTGCATTTCATGGGCATCAAGTAGATTTTATTAATTGTGAGATGTGGAAAACTAGCAGGTTTCTAGTAAGGCATGTATGGAGATTTATGGAGGGGGTTGCAGGATTTAAACCGCCAACCAGTCCAGCAAGTAATTATGACAAAGGAACCAAAATAGATCATATACTTGGACATTTAGCTCGTAAGGAAAAAAAAGTTATAATTTGCGGGCATACTCACAATGATATATTCCCTGAGGCTGATGAGGGAATTTATTTCAATGATGGCTGCTGTGTGTTTCCATCAGCAGTAACTTGTATTGAATTGACAGATGGTAAAATATCATTAATTAAGTGGGCTATAGAAGTTGATAGTAAAGATGTTTTATACATTAATAAAACTATAATTGGAGGTCCTGAAAATTTAGAAAAATACTTTTATTATGCAAAGCAGTTTTAGCATAGAAGAACATTTAAAAGGAGATTATATATGAAGTTTATTGATTTACATTGTGATACTGCAAGTAGAATTTTTTATGAAAAGTTAAATCTTAATCATAAGAAGTGTAAAGTTAATATTGAAAATTTAAAAAGAGGCGAAAATTTAGGGCAGGTTTTTGCATTTTTCATAGAGAAAGAATCAATTGAAGATCCATATGATGAATTTATAAAATTATATAATAGCTTTACTCAAGAAATAAGTAAAAATACAGGAGAGATAGAAATTGTAAGAAATACAGCTGAGCTAAAAAATGTTGAAAAATCAGGTAAGATTGGGGCTTTTTTATCTATAGAAGAAGGAGAAGTCATTAAAGGAGATATACAAAAGCTAAGAACTGTATATGATATGGGAATTAGAATCATAACAATTACTTGGAATTACCAAAACTCATTAGGGTATCCTAACGCAGGTTATACTTATAGAAATAAAGGATTAACTAGAAAAGGAGTCGAAGTTATTGAAGAATGTGAAGCCTTAGGCATAATTCCTGATGTATCTCATTTATCAGATGCTGGATTTTATGATTTGATTAGAATTTGCAAAAAACCATTTATAGCTTCACATTCTAATGCACGTGCGATCACAGAGCATCCTAGAAATTTAGATGATAATATGATAAAATTATTAGCTGAAAAGGGTGGAGTAATGGGGATAAACTTTTGTTCTGATTTTTTAGGAAATGAAAGTGTATCTTCAATAGAAGAAATGATTTGTCATATAAAACATATTAGGAACATTGGAGGAATTGATGTACTTGCCCTTGGAAGCGATTTTGATGGAATACACAATGAGGTGGAAATAGAAAACGCTTCAGAATTTAATAAATTATATTTGGCACTTAAACAAAATCATTTTAAGGAATCAGAGATAGAAAAAATATTTTATAAAAATGTCCTAAGAGTTTTTGAAGAAAACTTTAAATAATAAAAATTCATATATATGCTGCAATTGAAAATTAAGACCAAATTCTTGAAATGCATGTGTTATAAAAAAATTTTAATTTATAAAATTTTATCTTAAATTATCAGTCAATACAAACTAAATAATTTTATAGAAAATAAATTATTTTGTTAATAACTTATATAGTAGAATACAATGAAAATTTAAAAGGTGGTGAATTTGTCAGATATTCAGTTATATAATATCTGACTAAGGTTTGTTATGAATAAATTAAGGGGTAAAGTTGCACTAATCACAGGTGCATCAAGAGGCATAGGAAGAGCTATAGCAGTAGAGCTTGCAAAGGAAGGGGCAAGCGTTATAATAAATTACTCTACTGATGACGAAGGTGCAAAGGAAACTTTGGAAGAGATAAAGAGTATAAACGGCTATGGAGTTATAGTAAAAGGAGATATATCAGCTTTCGATAAATGCCAAATGATAGTTGAAGAAGTTTTAAAAGTAATGGGGAAGATTGATATTCTAGTAAACAATGCAGGCATAAGTCATATAGGTTTATTTATGGATTCAACAGAAGAAGAAATAAGCAGGATATTGAATACAAATCTTTTAGGAGCAATTTATTTAACAAAGCATGTCCT
Organism: Clostridium beijerinckii; assembly: GCF_036699995.1. Lineage (NCBI taxonomy): Bacteria > Bacillati > Bacillota > Clostridia > Eubacteriales > Clostridiaceae > Clostridium > Clostridium beijerinckii. Next base: position 2,661,478 of record NZ_CP144906.1, read on the forward strand.
AAATAATATGATTTCTAGAAAAAGTGGAACTGTCATAAATATTTCTTCTATGTGGGGAGAAGTTGGAGCCTCTTGTGAAGTGTTGTATTCAGCTACCAAAGGCGGATTGAATTCATTTACAAAAGCACTTGCAAAAGAAGTAGCGCCGTCTAATGTAAGAGTAAATTGTATAGCTCCAGGAGTAATAGATACAAAAATGAACTCATTTTTAGAAGGAGATGAAAAAAAATCCCTAGAGGAAGAAATTCCTCTAGGAAGATTTGGGCTTCCAAGTGAGATTGGTAAAATTGCTGTATTTTTATCTAGTGAAGATTCATCGTATATAACAGGGCAAATAATAAGAGCAGATGGTGGATATATTTAAGGTATATCCGCTTACTCTTCTTCACCTTCAGGTGATACTATTTTCTCTAAGTAAAAATAAAATTCTACACCATTATTGATGTTTTGTAAATTAAACTCACTGTTATGAAGACGTAGTATATTTTTAACTATTGATAAGCCAATGCCAGTACTATTCTTTTGAGTTCTTTCTCTGGATTTATCTATTCTATAGAATTTATCAAAAAGTTTGCTTATTTCAGCTTCAGGAATAACTACTCCCATATTTTGAACAGATATTTTAAACTTGTCTAGACCTTCTTCAATATTTACGTTTATGTCATTGCCAGGAGGAGTATATTTAATTGCATTTGTTATAAGATTAGTTAAAACCTGCTCCATTTGAAATGGATCTGCGTAAACATAGCTATAAGGTATTGATGAATTAAAGTTTACATTAAACTTATTTTCTTCAAAGTCTGGCTTATGCTTCTTTAATATTTTAGTAATTAATCTATTAATATTAAAAGATTCAAAATTTGGTTTTATAATCCCGGATTCAAGTTTCGAAAGTTCTAGCATATTAGTGACTAATACAGTCATTTTTTTCGACTCATCAATTATGGTTTCTAAATATAAATTAGCGTCTTCGCCAGATACGATACCATCTTTAATGCCTTCTGCATATCCTTCTATAATTCCTATTGGGGTTTTTAGTTCATGACTAACGTTAGATATAAAATCTTTTCTCATATCTTCTAATTGTCTTTCTTTTTCAATATCATCTTCTAATTTCTTGTTTTTTTGCTGTAAATCTACTAAAGCAGCTTGTAGATTTTTAGATAAAAAATTTAGCGATTTGGCAAGGCTTCCTATTTCATCATCTCTGTCAGTTTCATAAACTCTTGCAGAGAAATCCATATGAGATATTTTGTTTGCTGTATTGGTTAAGTTTACAAGAGGTTTAGATATAAGGTTAGAGTAAATTGAAGAAAGTATTACTGATATAACAATCAATCCAAAAAACAAATATACAAAAAATTCACTCATAACTTCAGAGGCTTCCTTTATTGGCTGAATGGAAGCAACGCAAAAAATAAGACTATCATTTTTTGTGGTTATAGACATAGGACTAATTACACCAATCTTACTTAAGCCGCTGCTCTCATTAGTAAAAGTTGTATACTTGGTTTGAGAATGAGTAATAACGTCGTTAATCAAATCGCTATTATTTATTAATTCTTTACCAAAAGAAGTTAGGGTGTCAAAACTCTCCTTATCACTATAAATGTTGTTAGAAAAATATTTTATATCTCCATTTGTTGATGTAATGATAATTTTAGCATTATTATCATTCTCAAATTTTTGCAAGGCCTTATACAAGTCAGCATCATTGTCTATATGAAGTGAATATAAATCATGAAACTTATTAACTTCTTTAACTAATGAAATTGTTTTTTTGTAAGAATAAAAACTTTCAAAGAAAAAGGCTTGTGCAAAGTAAGTTATGAACATTAATGCAAGAACAAGGCCTAATGTTATGCTAAATAGCCTTTTAGATAAACTACGCCTCATTTATTTAACCTCAAATTTATAGCCGCTGCCACGAACTGTAATTATATAATTAGATTTATCTAACAGCTTTTCACGAAGTCTTTTAACGTTAGTGTCAACTGTACGTATATCTCCATAGTAGTCAATCCCCCAAACATTATCCAATATATTATCTCTACTTAAAGCAATTCCTTCATTAGTAACTAAGTACATCAAAAGTTCGTACTCTTTTGGCGATAATATTATTTCTTTGCCATCAATTTTTACTTCATGTGAAAGTTTGTTTATAGTTAAACCGTTAAAATCTTGAAAGCTAGAATCTAGATCCTCCCTAGTCCTTTTTAGAAGAGCCTTAACTTTAGCAATTAAAACTTTAGGGCTAAATGGTTTTGTGATATAATCATCAGCTCCGTAATCATAACCTTGAAGTTTATCCTCTTCTTCACCTTTTGCAGTGAGTAAAACTACAGGAACGGTGGAGACTTCTCTCAATTTTTCCAACATAGTTAATCCATCCATAACAGGCATCATAATATCTAAAAGTACTAAATCAATTTTTTGTGTACTAAATACAAATAATCCTTCTTCGCCATTTGAGGCTTCAAAAACATTAAAATCTTCTTTTATTAAATAATCTCTAAGTAAAAACCTAATTCTTAGTTCATCTTCAACAATTAAAATAGACTTTCTCATAACTTTTCATCTCCTTATATGTGAACGTGTAAATTCATACAATGCTTATAATAACATAATACCTTACAAATAAGGCAATTCTATTACAATTATATATCACATTGTACAATTTTTTGTGTTCTAAGCGCAATATAATATTGCAAAAATAATCCTTTATCATAATTCTAAAAATACTACAAGAATTTTGGGTGTAATTGTGAATTGCAATATACATATTATATTAAGTTTAGCATATAAAGATCAATATGTATGTTATAATAGTAAATCTACATTTAAGATTGCAATAAAACAAGATCTAAGCAAGACTAAAATCTGCAAGCTCAATTACAAGGTATATATTAAATTCATTATAGTATAATAACTTAAATGCTCTCATATATTATATTGGATAATAATTATCTATAAATAATAAATTTATAATGATTATCATGAATTTGGAAGAAATAAAAAAGATTTTTAAGAATATACGTCAGACATATCGCATGGATAATAATACTAATTTTGAATTGGAACATATATTTGTGTTATTATATAGGTGTATAGATTATTTTTGATTATAGAAATTTACTTTTGTTTTGTGATATGATTATGAATGGCATATTTATACTTTAAAACGTGATTAGCATTACTAGTGTTATTTTAAATGAAAAGATCGCAAAGTATCAGGATATTTGATATGTAATTAGGAGAATAGTGAATGATAAAATTAAATTTTGATGTGAAGAGACATACACTTGAAAATGGCTTGGAAGTAATAACTATTAAGAAGGATACTCAAATTGCATCTATTAATATAGGAGTTAAGGTCGGTGCTCTATATGAGAATATGAAAGAAAAAGGTATAAGTCACTTTATTGAACATACTTTGTTTAAAGGAACCATCAATAGAACTGGTGAAGAGCTAAATGATGAATTAGAGGCTTTAGGCGGAGAATATAATGCTTATACAGATTATGATGTTACTGTTTATACGATCAGCTGCTTGATGGAAGAATTTAAGAAAGCAACAGAGCTTTTGGCTGATATGATTGTAAATCCAACATTTGATAAAAATGAAATAGAAAAAGAACGAGGTGTAATTTTATCAGAAATAAGGATGAGCAAAGATGATATAGAGGATTTCAGTTTTAAAAATGTAAATAAACTTGCATTTAATAAAAGTGCTCTAAAATATGAGGTTACTGGACTTGAAGAGAATGTTTCTGGATTCACCAGAAAGAAATTGATATCTTTTTATAAAAGGTATTATGCACCTCAAAATTCTCTTATAACTATGGTATCGCCCTTAGAGCATGATGAAGCTATAAACTTAGTGAAAAATTATTTCAGTCAATGGGAAGGACAAAAGCCTGAACCTATAAATATCATAATAGAAAAAAATAAAGAAACAACAGGAATAAGTTATAAGAAAGATATAGAGCAAAGCACTATAGTCTATTTATATACCTTCAATGATTTAGAAAAATCAAATGAACTTCCGCTAAGAATTCTGAATCACAGACTTGGGGAAAGTTCGAATTCACTTCTTTTTAGAGAAATTAGAGAGAATAGGGGATTAGCTTACGATATTTATACTCACTTAGAAATAACCAATAATATAAAAACCCTCTATGTATACACAGCAGTTAGTGAGGAAAACATTGATGAAGCTAAAGCGGCTATTGATGAAACAATAAAAAACGTAGTTGAAGGAAAGATTCAAATAGGAGATAGAGATTTAAATATAATGAAAAAAGTCCATAAGACGGCTGTAATATCAACTTTAGAGGATTCGTCTGAGTTATGTAATTACATGCTTCATCAAGCATTAGAGGGCGAGGATATATTTGAATTTGTTAAAGATATGGACAGATTAAATATGTTGGATATATTAAAGATTAATGAAGTTGGAAAAAAAGTTTTAAAAGAACCGACCATACACATATTAAAGTCTAACTAGTAAATTAAATAATAAAAAAGGTGAAAGTTTTAACTATGGCAAAAATAACGAAAATAGAAATTCAAAAGAGAAACAAAGAAAGAGTTAACTTATTTTTAGATGGTGAGTATGCATTTTCTATTTCAGCAGAACTAGTTTATAAAGAAAGTCTTAAAGTAAATAGTGAAATAAATCCTGAGAAATTGAGGGCACTAGCAGAAAGTGAAAACTTTATGAGGTGTAAGGAATCTGCTTTGAGGATAATAGAAAAAACATATAAAACCGAAAAAGAGGTTAGAGATAAGCTAAGGCTTAAAGAGTATGACGAATTATCTATTGACAAAGCTATTGAATTTCTTAAAGAATATAATTTTATAAATGATGGCAATTATACAAAAATTTTTATAAGAGATAAATTACGATCAATGGGAAGTCAGAAAATAAAATATACATTGCTTCGCAAAGGAATTTGCAAAGAAATCATTGATGAGGAATTATTAAATCTAGATAAAGAAAATGAAAAAGATGTTGCATTTGATATAGCACAAAAAAAATATAATTTAATAAAGAATAAAGAGACCGATACTTATAAGATTTCAGGAAAATTATATAGGTATTTAATTTCAAAGGGATATAATACAGAGATTACTAGTCAAGTAATCAAAAAAGTTATGGCTGTAGACGTGGATGATTTTTAATAGTGTTTTTATATTTCGCTCGTTGAAATTTAAGGCGCATATTTTAGATGTATTTTTAATATGCTTATGTTCTCATTTTTGATATAATTAGAATATACATTATAATAGGGTGAAAATATTATTTGTGGAGGAAAAATTATGAATGAAAATAAAGCTATGTTAGTAGTTAATGGAATCATCTCAGGATGCATTCAAGTAAGTATCATAATTGCACTATTAGTCTTTCCTAGTATAATATTTAATTCCACGTCAGTTCACTCATTTACAGAAAATGTTCTTAAACAAGAATATTCACCAAGTGAAAATAGCAAGATTGTAAATAGTAAATTATTTAAGAACATACAGTCAATTAAAAATGCATCATCAAAAGAAATTATTATTTATAATGGAGTTACTATAGAAGACGGTATTAAATCAAATGAAGAAATTGATAATAAAGCGCTAAAATTAACTCAGGGTGCTAAAACTGATAGGGAACGAGCAAAAATATTATATAGTTGGATTGGAAGTAATATAAAGTACGATAATGAAAAGGCTCAAGAAGTTTTAAGTGGAGGCGACACTGAAAAAATGCCAGAAAGCGGTGCAATACCAGCGTTCAGTAGTAGAACAGGTATTTGTTTTGATAAGGCATGTCTTTATGTAGCGATGTCTAGAGCTGCTAATCTTAAAGTTAGGCTTTTAGGAGGCCAAGCCTATGATGGAGAACAATATGTTGGCCATGCATGGAACCAAGTTTATTTAGAGGATGAAAATAAATGGATCAATGTAGATACAACCTTCTATGATGGAGGAAATTATTTTGATTCCAATTTATTTAATAAGCATAATGTAGAAGAAATTGCTGGTGAATGGTAAATTAGTTTGCTTTTTTAAATTTTGAAATAATAAGGTCTATGGCCTTTTCACAATCTTTGTCATTAGGATCTATTGACCATGCTAAATTAAAGAAACGTAAAGCTGTATTAAAGTTTTCTTTCATGACATAGCAATATCCAAGATTAAAAAAGTATTTACTTTCATGCTTAAGAGAAATTGCTTTGTTAAGCATAATTATTGCATCATCAAATTTTTTGAGTTTAATTAAACAAACTCCACAATTATAGTATGAACAAGCCGTGTTTAAATTTTCTGATGCAGACTTTTTATAAAAATCCATGGCTTTTTCGTAATCCTTCATATTGTAAAATTTGTTTCCTTCAGTAAAATAATTCATTTGTGACCTCCAATAGCAAAATTGTAAATATTAACTTAAATTCTTTATAATTATAGACAATACTTTATATTAGTATACATATGGAAGTATTTATTAAGGCATAATTAAAAAAATAACAGACCAGTATACATGAGGAATTATTTTCTTTCATGTACCTAAGCTTTAAAATTATATAACCAATATGTACATTGAAAAAACAGAGTAGGTGAAATAAATATGATAAATTATAAAATTGGTTTAGATATAGGATCGACAACAGTAAAATTAGTGGTTCTTAATAATGAGAACATTTTAATATATAGTAAATATAAAAGGCATTTTTCAGATATAAGAAGTACAATAATTGATTTAATAAAGGAATGCTATGAAGAATTAGGGAATATTAACTGCAAAATTAATATAACAGGTTCAGGAGGATTGTCAGTATCAAAATGGCTTAATCTTGGTTTTGTACAGGAAGTAATTGCATGTTCAAAAACAGTTGAAACAATTATTCCTGAGACTGACGTTGTAATAGAATTAGGCGGGGAAGATGCAAAAATTACATATTTTAGAGGTGGAATAGAGCAAAGAATGAATGGAAGTTGTGCCGGCGGTACTGGAGCTTTCATTGATCAAATGGCCATATTATTGAATACTGATGCAATGGGGTTAAACGAGTATGCTAAAGAATATAAAGTAATATATCCTATAGCATCAAGATGTGGTGTCTTTGCGAAAACAGATGTTCAGCCATTGATAAATGAAGGCGCTAAAAAAAGTGATATAGCTGCATCAATATTTCAAGCTGTAGTTAACCAAACTATAGGAGGGCTCGCGTGTGGTAAGCCGATAAGAGGCAATGTGGCATTTTTAGGAGGTCCTTTATTTTTCCTTTCAGAATTAAGGAACAGATTTATTGAAACATTGAATTTAAAGGATGAACAAATTATTGCGCCAGAAAATTCTCAACTTTTTGTTGCGATGGGAGCAGCTCTATTGTCAACAAAGGAAAAATCAACATCTTTAAAAAATATAGTAGATAAAATTTCTGATATTTCTAATATAAAGGATGATACTGAGCCAAGACTTGAACCGTTATTTAAAGATAAAGAAGATTACGATAAGTTTAAAGAGAGACATGATAAAAATGTTGTAAAAAGGGGAGAGTTAAGGGAATATAAAGGACAAGCATTTTTAGGAATAGACGCTGGTTCAACAACTACTAAAGTAGCACTTATAGGTGAAAATTCTGAACTTTTGTATTCTTACTATGGAAGCAATGAAGGAAACCCACTAAACAAAGTTGTAGAAATCATGAAAGATTTATATGAAAAACTTCCAGAAACAATAGAGATTGTAAACTCTTCTGTTACTGGTTATGGAGAAGCTCTTATTAAAGCAGCGCTTCATATAGATATAGGAGAAATTGAAACAATTGCACATTATAAGGCTGCAGATCATTTCTTGCCAGGTGTAGATTTTATCTTGGACATAGGCGGGCAGGATATGAAGTGCATAAAGATAAAAAATGATGCAATTGATGGAATACTTTTAAATGAAGCTTGTTCATCAGGATGCGGATCTTTTATTGAGAGTTTTGCTAAGTCTCTTGATATGAAGGTAGAGGATTTCGCAAAGGAAGCTTTAAAATCTAAAGCTCCAGTGGACTTAGGTTCTAGGTGCACAGTATTTATGAACTCGAGAGTTAAACAGTCTCAAAAAGAGGGAGCTGAGATTTCGGATATATCAGCTGGCCTTTCATATTCAGTTATAAAGAATGCTTTGTTTAAAGTAATAAAGTTAAGAGATGAAAAAGACATAGGTGAAAAAGTTATAGTACAAGGTGGAACATTTTACAATGAAGCTGTACTTAGGAGTTTTGAACTTATATCAGGAAGAGAAGCAGTAAGACCAGATATCTCAGGGCTAATGGGAGCCTTTGGGTGTGCTCTTATTGCAAAGGAAAGATATATTGAAGGAGAAAAGTCAACTTTATTACCTAGAGATGGAATAAATAAATTTGAAATGACAGCATCATTTAGAAGATGCGGAAAGTGTGGAAATAATTGTTTGCTTACTGTAAATAAATTCTCTACAGATGAGGAGTTCATTTCAGGAAATAGGTGCGAAAGAGGGCTTGGAATAGAGAAGTCTAAGGAAAGCAAACTACCAAATTTATTCGATTATAAGTACAAGAGAACATTTGGTTATAAGCCTTTAAAAGAAGAAGAAGCTAAACGTGGAGTTATAGGAATTCCAAGAGTTCTTAACATGTATGAGAATTATCCATTTTGGTTTACACTTTTAACTAACTTAGGCTTTAGCGTTAAATTATCAGCACCTTCAAGTAAGAAGATATATGAACTTGGAATTGAAACAATTCCATCAGAATCAGCTTGTTATCCAGCAAAATTGGCTCATGGTCATATAATGAATTTGATAAATAGAGGAATTAAAAATATATTTTATCCTTGTATATCATATGAGAAAAAAGAGTTCATGGATGCTCAAAATCATTACAATTGTCCTATGGTAACTTCTTATCCAGAAGCGATAAAAAATAATATGGATGAATTAAAGGAAAATAACATTAATTTCATGGAACCATTTTTATCTTTAGATAATGAAAAGGAGCTTGCAAAAAGAATTGTAGATGAATTCAAGGCATTTAATGTAAGTATACAAGAGGCTAAAACAGCTGTGGAAGAAGCAAGTAAAGAAAGAGAGAATTTCAAAAAGGATATTCAAAAAAAAGGTGAGGAAGTTATTTCATATCTAAGACAGAATAATAAAAAAGGAATAGTATTAAGTGGAAGACCTTACCATGTAGATCCTGAAATAAATCATGGAATTCCTGATATGATAAATTCTTTTGATATGGCTGTATTAACAGAAGATAGCGTGTCTCATTTAGGAGTATTAAAAGATAAGCTTAGAGTTGTAGATCAGTGGATGTATCACTCAAGATTATACAGAGCAGCTGCTTTTGTTGCTGATGAGCCTTGTGTAGATATGATTCAGTTAAATTCTTTTGGTTGTGGATTAGATGCAGTTACTACAGATCAAGTTTCTGAAATTATATCCTCAAAAGGAAAGATATATACAGTTTTAAAAATAGATGAAGGAAATAATTTAGGGGCTGCTAAAATTAGAATTAGATCATTAAAAGCTGCAATGGGCGAAAGAGAACGAAAAAATTATAAACCAGTTGAAGAACAAATAGTATACAAAAATCCAGTATTTACACCTGAGATGAGAAAGAAACATACAATTTTATGTCCTCAAATGTCACCTATTCATTTTGATTTAATTGAGACAGCTGTGAATGCATCAGGCTATAACTTAGAAGTTTTACCATCAATGGACATGAAAGCTGTTGATGAAGGATTAAAATATGTTAATAATGATGCTTGTTATCCATCAATTATAGTAATTGGTCAAATAATTGAGGCCTTAAAATCTGGAAAATATGATTTGAATAATACTTCAGTTATAATATCTCAAACTGGCGGTGGCTGTAGAGCAACAAATTATATTGGATTCTTAAAGATGGCTTTAAAGCATGCTGGATTTGAACAAGTACCTGTTATATCATTAAATGCAGTAGGACTTGAAAAACAACCAGGTTTTAAGATTACTCCAAAATTGCTTCATAAAGCTATTATGGCATTAGTATACGGAGACTTATTCATGAGAGTGTTGTATAAGACAAGGCCTTACGAAAAAGTTAAAGGATCTGCCAATGATATTTATAAGAAATGGAATGAAAAGGTAAAATTAAATTTAGTAAACGGAAGCAAGAGAGAGTTTAATAACAACATAAAAGAAATCATTCAAGAGTTTGATGAATTACCACTACTAAATGTAAAAAAACCTAAAGTTGGTGTTGTTGGAGAAATATTAGTTAAGTTCCATCCAACAGCAAACAATGATATTGTGGGTATTTTAGAAAATGAAGGGGCAGAAGCAGTCGTTCCAGATCTTCTAGATTTCTTTTTCTACTCAGCATTTGACGCAGACTTTAAAGCAAAATATTTGGCAGGAAGTAAACTTTCAAAAAATTTATGTAATATGGCTATCTCTTATATTGAAACATATAGAAAAACTATGAAAAAACAATTAGAAAAAAGTACTAGATTTTCTAAGCCAAAACACATAAAAGAATTAGCTGACATGGCATCACCTATACTTTCTCTTGGAAATCAGACTGGAGAAGGTTGGTTCTTAACAGCAGAAATGATAGAGCTTATTGAGTCTGGCACAAGTAATATAGTGTGTCTTCAACCTTTTGCATGTTTGCCTAATCATGTTACTGGAAAAGGTATGATAAAAGCACTAAAAGAAAGATATCCAAAATCAAATATAGTGGCAATAGATTATGATCCTGGTGCCTCAAACGTAAACCAGTTAAATAGAATTAAGCTAATGTTATCAGTTGCCTTTAAAAATTTAGGTGATGAACTTAAATATCATAAAAAACAAAATGAAAGTATTGTGGAGCAGCAATTTCATAATGAGGCAGGTTTAACACTTGAAGACAATATTTAATTAAATTGTGTTAAATTTAATGTTTTAGTTAGCATAATCATGTATTTATAATGCATAATGTACATAATTTATAATTAACGTACATTATGCATTAAAGCTTTTGAAGGAATTTACATGTAATTGTTTTTATTACAATTATTGTTTTATGTTACTTTTAGTTTATACAATGGTTATTGTACAGTTTTATAGGCTATTAAAATAATGTGCAATTTATTAGGAGGTAATCGATGGATACGCAAAGTAATCATCAAGAAAAAGAGAAAATTAAAAATAAAAAATTTAAACCGCTTGTATTCTTTTTAGGGATAGTATACATAATTGTTTTTCTATGTATAAGTACGCCTCTAGTGTTATTTTTTGGACCGTATGAAAATACAAGAAAAGTATTTGTTTCAACATTACTTGGAACAAGACATGCGTATCTATTAACAGATTTTATGTCCCAGGAAGAAATAAATAAGATCCTAGGAGTTAACAAAAATACAGAAGAATTGAAGGATGATAGTACTCAAAATACAGAAACAGATTTAAATAAGGTAAAGGTGAAATATACTAGTGGAAATGAGATAACTAGATATGATATACATACAGACAGATATAATGGATATATACTTGAAATAAAAAATCCATTAGGAGTTAAAGTTGCAATGACAAAATATCTAGGAAAAATGGGACAGAAAACTAGTGAAATGGCAGAAGAGAATAATGCTATTGCAGCGATTAATGGTGGGTCATTTGTAGATAAATCTTCTGATGGAACCCTTTATGCGGGAACTGGGGCAGAGCCAGGGGGATTTGTTATATCAGGTGGAAAAGTTGTATATCCTAAAAACAATGTAAATAGAAATAATGTTGAAAATGTTATAGCTTTTACTAAAGGTGGTCAGCTTATTGTGGGAGATCATACTCTTAATGAGCTTCAAAAACTAGGAGTGCAGGAAGCAATGTGCTTTAGAAGGCCTAATATTATTATAAATGGTAAGCCTCAGGTTAAAGATAAGACATCTGATGGGCTTAATCCTAGAACTGCAGTGGGTCAAAAAGAGGATGGTACAGTTATATTTTTGGTTATTGATGGGCGAAAAATCACAGCACCTGGAGCAAGTTTGTATGATGTTCAAGAAATAATGTTAGATAGAGGTGCGATTAATGCGGGTGCTCTTGATGGTGGTTATTCTTCTACAATGTACTATAAGGGAGAAGTTATAAATTCTCCAAATGCTTGGGATGGTGAAAGATCTGTTGCCACAGCTTTTTACGTTGAGTAAAATAAAGTTTGTGAAAAATTATTATAATAAATAGTACATATAACACAAAAGTAGAAGTAATTTTGAAGTATCTTTGTAGGAGAGGATAGTTAATGAAAAACCTGATAAGAATAGTAGTATGGACACTTGTAGCAATAGTAATTCAACAAGGTATATTTTTATATGTGGAAAATATATATTTAGCTTCAGATGTAAAAATACAAGCTGAAAAAGTTGAAGAAAAGGAAATGCCAAAAGATAATAAGCAAAATGAAATTAACATTAAGGATGGAGTTTCTAAAGCATCAGTATCCTCAGATGGCAGATTTGTTGCCTATATAGAAAATAGTAAACTTAAGGTATTAGATAGTAATGATAATAGTGAAAAAGAATTCCAATGTGAAGACGGCGGAGATGTAGTGTTCTATAAATGGTTAACAAATGAGAACAATATAATCGTTATACAAAAAGTGCAAAAAAAAGGAGGAGCTTATTTTGAGCCAGTATCTTTTGATGCGAAGAAAGGTGAAACACGACAACTTGCAGACTTTAATTTAAATGAGCTGAAAATAGATACAAAGAATGCAAGCGATAAAGTAGACAATGTAGTATTTTCTACTGCAACACATAGTCTTTACATAAAAATTAATAAAGCCAATGGAAAAAGTGATTTATATTATGCTAATGTAATGAATCAATTAGAGAAAGTCAGATCAAATAAAGAAATTGGGAATATAATAGTACCTACTACAAGTACAAATGCGGTAATGGAAATGGGAAATGGTGCAACCATATTAAATAGCCCAAACAATATAGAAATACCAAATGCAAAAGTTATAAAAATATTAGGAAATGATATTAATGATAATGTATATTTTGGTGAAGAAGTTAGCGGAAATATTACTAAAATATATTATTCAGCATTAAACGAAGGGAAAATAAAATGGAATATGTTGATTTTGCCTAAGCCAGTAAGTAAAGAAGATATAATTGTGGATTATTCAGGAAAAGTTTATATCAATGATAAATCTGCAGGAAGTGTTTTAGAGCTTATTAGTAAGAAGACAATTAAGTATGAAGGAGATCTTCTGCAATCTTATTCTAAAGGGATTATTTCTATAAATGGAAATAAGTTAACAAAGTACGAGATTGGAGAAAACAGAATTTCCATTAAGCAATAATATGCTTAATAAAAACTACTTTGCCAAATAATCATGATTTTGATAATACAAAAATATAAGAAATTTTTGTATTTAAGGATCTATCATAATAAGATATAATAATTCATATAAGTTTTAAAAGAATAAAATATAAAAAAAGTCATATAATTAAATTTATGTAAATATAAAATCAATGGTAAAAGGGGTGGAATTTATGGATAAAAGTAAAAAAAATAAATTAATTGGAACAGGAGTCATTGTTGGATCCATGGCAGCATTAAGTGGTGCCATAGCAATGGGGAAGAGGTTTAGAAATAAAAAAATAAAAAAGATCATCGATATTAAGACATATTCTACAGGTGTAATTAGAAGTTTTGGTACTTTATATTTAAATGATGAAAAGCAGAAGGTGCCAGGAGATTTCGTGCAGTTCAAAGACATTGCTTCATTTGCAGGTCAAAAAATAGAAATTAAAGATACTGATAAAGATGATGATTATAAATTATCTTGGATAGAGATAAATGATGCAGGTAAGAAATTATTGATTTGTGATAGAAATATTTTGAAAAATATTTCATGGAATGAACTAAATGATCAAAATTTAGTTTTTGGTAAAGTAGTAATAGTAGAAGGGGAAAAATACATCTTAAGGCTCTTAACTGGATATAGTGAAAAGAAAAATTATAAGAATAATGAATGGGATAAGTATATAGTAAATTCCAACAAAATTGATGGACTTCCACCAAGTGAAGATTATGATGTAGATAATAATATAAAGAAATTTGATGATGAGAAGATTAATGGAAATAATAATGCTTTATGGCATTTGTATAATTTCTCATCTTTTACTCAAAGCGAAGGCTTAAGAAGTGAAAAATTCTGTATAATAAGAGGATATTATTCAACAACATATTCTAAGCAGTCAGTTAAAGACTTAAAATATGAAACTGTAGGGTATAGACCGGTTTTAGAATTGATTGAATAAAATATAAGCGTATGGGCACTTATTTATAGTAGCTTATGCGCTTTTATATTAATAAATAGATAATAATAGGAGGAAAAATGAAATTAACAAATTTAAGTAACAGAAAGAAAGGAATAATATTTATAACTGCATCTGCATTTGGATTTGCAATGATGTCAGCATTTGTTAAGATTTCTGGTGATTTGCCATCGTTTCAAAAAACTTTTTTTAGAAATATAGTATCACTCATGGTGGCATTCGCACTAATATCAAAACATAGAGGAAACTTTTTTGGTCAAAAAAATAATCAGAAGACATTGTTGCTCAGGTCGATATTTGGAACTTTAGGCATTTTATTTAATTTCTACTCTATAGATAAACTAGTTCTATCAGATGCTAATATGTTAAATAAATTGAGCCCTTTCTTCGTAATTATTTTTTCGGGAATATTTTTAAAAGAGAAAGTGAATATAAAACAAATTATAGCAATAATTATAGCATTTATAGGAACTTTATTCATAATAAAGCCTTCATTAAACTTAGAAATAATGCCTGCAATAGCTGGAATTTTAGGTGGTGTCACTGCAGCAGCAGCTTATACATGTGTTAGAGCTTTAAGTGGAAAAGAACATCCAGAAACTATTGTATTCTATTTTTCTTTTATTTCTAGTGTAATTACTTTTCCATTAATGATAATATACTATGAAAATATGAATATAATGCAACTTATCTATTTGCTTTTAGCTGGTATCTTTGCAAGTCTTGGACAATTTGGAATAACTTTAGCATATAAGTACGCACCAGCAAAGGAAATATCAATATTTGATTATACAAATATAATTTTTTCAGCAATAATAAGTTTATGTTTATTTGGAATTCTTCCTGATTACATGAGTTTTATAGGATATATTATTATCTTCAGTGCATCTTTATATATGTTTTTATACAATAAAGATTGACTATAAGTAATATAAAAAATATTAGTTAAGGAAAAAAATATAAAATTTATTAATAAAACTTGACAAAAGTGGATAGATATAATATTATCTAATTGAGAATGATTTTCAAAATTATTTAATTAAATAGGGAGTGGTACAAGTAATGAAAATAGTATATTGGTCAGGAACTGGAAACACAGAAAAAATGGCAGAATTAATTGCAAAAGGAATCATAGAAAGTGGGAAAGATGTTAATACTATAAATGTCTCAGATGTAAATATAGACGAATTATTAAATGAGGATATACTTATTCTAGGTTGTTCAGCAATGGGAGATGAAGTATTAGAAGAGTCAGAGTTTGAGCCATTTATAGAGGAAATTTCAACTAAGGTATCGGGTAAGAAAGTTGCACTTTTCGGTTCTTATGGTTGGGGCGATGGAAAATGGATGAGAGACTTTGAGGAAAGAATGAACGGATATGGTTGTATTGTAGTAGAAACACCATTAATAGTTCAAAATGAACCAGATGAAGCTGAACAAGATTGTATAGACTTTGGTAAGAAGATTGCTAATATATAATTAAATTTGGTGGTGATATGATATGAGATATCTAGATTTTTACAAAAGATTAGATTTGATGGACGAGAAGGAATATATAGAAAATTTCTTGGTATATAATTCATCATTAGTAATCGCAGGGGTTAAACCAGCTGTAACTATAAATTTGAAAAAAAGTAATGAAAAGATGTATATTGGTTGGAATGACTTCGGAAAAAAATTTATAAAGAATATAAATCTAAAGTTCATAGAGTTAAGAGAAAATAATGATTGTATGATAATAATGATTTATGATGAAAATATATTAGAAAAAGAATTAAATAAAAAATCACATATAGATTTTTTAGTAAACATAGGGTATCCTTCTCAAATAAAAATAGATAGATATATTGATACATTAAAATTTAGATATAATAAATATCACTGCCCTCATGAGCTTGGATTATTCCTAGGAATACCATTTGAAGATGTTAAAGATTTTATGGAATGTACTACTAAAAAATGTTTACTATGTGGGTACTGGAAGGTATATAACGATAGTAAGAAAGCAAAGATGATTTTTAACACATATGACACAGTTAAAGAATATACAATAAATAATATGCTTGAGGGAAGTTTATCGCGTGACCTCGCTTTAAGTATAAAAAACTCCTTTTATAAAAACGCTTTATACATTTGATTATAAAAATTGTATTTAGCAAATAGATGATTTAGATTATTAAAATTGATTAATATAATTAAAAAAGTTTTATCAAAATTTTGAATACAAAATAAAATATTCTTGGTAACGCACACTACCATGAATGTGAGTAATTAACCACCAAAAGTTTAATATTTAGTGACCACACACCACTAAGTATTATGATTAAACGATATTTTATAATGTCCACACACCATTATAAATATCTTCACAAATAGTACAAACGAATAATTTCTATTTAATATAATAAAGTAGATACATTTCATAAAATTCAAATATGACCCACAAGGTTTACAAAAACTTTGTGGGTCTAAAATTTTAATAATTATTAATTCTTATCAACCAATAGAAATATTTTAGTATCAAGGTTAAATTTATTTTAATAAATTTTTACAATGATAGATAATTAAAGTATAATTTGTTTAAGGATATTTTTCTGTAAAATAGTAAAAAATATAAAAAACATCATTAGTGGCTAATTAAATTAATTATTATTTTAACAATATCTAGGCGAAATCAAAGATTAATAGATAAATTATTTATGGTATAGGGAATTTTGAAGAATAAGGATGTGAGAAAATGAATATTATGTTCAACAAACTTTTTGAAATAGATAAAGTAAGTGATTCAATTGAAAAAATCAATTTTAGGGAAGCAGTAAGAGGAATAATAATAAAGGATAAAAAGATTCTAATGGTACATTCCAAGAATAAGGATTATAAGTTTCCAGGAGGAGGAATGAAAAAGGATGAGGGGCATATAGATGCTCTGAAAAGAGAAGTGGAAGAAGAAACTGGATATGTTTGCAGTAAAATTGGTGATCAACTTGGAATTATAACAGAAAGAAGCAAAGATAAATATGTTAATAATAGAGTTTTTAAGATGATCTCTTACTATTACTTAGCAGAAGTATCAAATGTAAGGAAAGCTCAAAAATTGGATCCATATGAGGCTAAATTAAAATTTAGGCCAGAGTGGATACAAATAGAAGATGCTATTAATAATAATGAAAAAATAATATCATCAGGAGTAGAAACAATTCCAAACTGGATTTTTAGAGAAACTTATGTGCTAAAAGTGATAAAAGATTATATAAATAGATTTAATAAAATAACATAATAATTAATGCGTATATATTGCTGTAATAAATTTATATTTAAAGTTTTAGTAAGTGAAATACTCATACGCAATTTAAATGTAGAAATTTAATTAAAGAATATATATTAAAAAGGCTCGAAAGAAATGTAAGAAACTTTATGAATTAATTCATATTGCACAGAATATTAATAAAAACAAGTGTTAGTCAAAAGAAGAATAATCTAAATACCTTATTTTAGTGATAAAGTATGTAGAGTAAGGTGGTGATTTTTAGTAATAAGTGATAAGATTATAAATAGTTATAAAAATTTTATATCAAAGAAAGAATGATATATGTTTATGAAATATTAACGATATGTCATTCTATTTGTGTGTTTTTATAAAAAATGTATTATAAATTATTGATTTTGGGATAGCGTGTATTAGAATACATTATGGAAGATGGAATTTATTATTGAATATATGAGCATTAAATTGTTGGAGTAGCGAGGAGTGATATAAAGACGAATATGAAGATATATAATGTGAATTGAAAATGGACAAGGGTAATAGCTATAAATATATAGCTTTAATTTTTGTTTAACGTTAACAGAAAAAACTAGTAACTTGGGTGTTTTACTAGAAGGAAGAAGGATATTGTGTGTTAATAAGAAAAGATGTTTTAAAGTTAGCAATACCTATAATGATAGAGCAAACATTTGTTATGTTATTAGGTACATGTAATACAATGATGGCAGGACATATTGGTGAACAAGCTGTATCAGCAATAGGAATGGTTGATTCTATAAACAATATGTTCATATCATTTTTTGCAGCTTTATCAGTTGGTGCAACGGTAGTGGTTGCGCAGCAGATAGGAAGAAATAAACCTAAGAAAGCAAATGAAACAGCTAAACAAGCTATTGTATCAGGTATTTTAGTATCATTAATTATAACATTGCTTTTGTGGATTTTCAGGATTAAATTAATTAATGTACTTTATGGTTCAGCAGAAGAATTAGTTAAAATCGATGCAAAACTATATTTGGAGTTTACTTTGCTTACGTATCCATTTATAGCAATAGAACAAATTGCTAATGGTATACTCAGAGGATGTGGAGATACAAAAACTCCTATGCAAATAACAATATTTATGAATCTTATAAATATTGCTTTAGGATATACATTGATATTTGGAATTAATACACTGAACATACCATCATTTGGAATAGCTGGTGCAGCAGTAGCAATTGCAATTGCTAGACTTATTGGTACTTTAATTATAATGTTAGTTTTATTTAGAGGAAGTAAAATTATAAAATTAAAAAATATATTTCCATTTAAATTTGATATGGAAATACAGAAAAATATATTTAATATAGGAATTCCAGCAGGTATGGAACAAGTGATATTTAATGCAGGAAAATTAATAGTTCAGATGTTTATAGTAACAATGGGAACAGCATCTATTGCTGCCAATGCAATTTCATCATCTATTGCTATAATGATAAATGTTCCAGGAAATTCGCTTTGTTTAGCAGCAACAACTTTTGTGGGACAGTATGTAGGGAGAAATGATATTAAAGGTGCAAAAAGTACATTAATATACTTGACTAAGTTTGGTACTATTTGCTTAGTATCTTTGGGATTGATTTTTATACCTATATCAAAATGGTTAGCATCTCTTTATACAAATGTTCCGGAGGTAATAAATATATCATCAACATTAACTAGAAGTAACAGTATAGCATTAATTGCTTGGGGGATATCTTTCATACTTTCATCCGGCCTTAAAGGAGCTGGTGATACCAGATATACTATGTTAACTGCATTTATAGGTATGTGGATATTTAGAATATTTGCAGGCTATATTTTAGGTATTGTTCTAGGAATTGGAGTTTTAGGAATTTGGATAGCTATGTATATTGATTGGATTGTACGTGGACTTATGTACTGCTTTAGGCTTAGGGGAAATAACTGGCTTAAGCATAGAATTTCTGATTAAAATAGTTAAAAGAAGTTATCTAAGAATAGGAAAATAATAATGGATGATTAACATTAATTTTTATTATTTTTAGATAACTTCTTTTGTATAGTTATAAGAAATTTGCAAAGATATTAAAAAAATAGTTATAATTTAAAAGAAAATGTTTACAATAATAACGGATGAGATTATAATAAGTAATAGAGTGTTTAAAAGTTTAAAGCATTAAATATTAATGTAACTTTTAACATAACCTCTAATACTCATTAATCTCTTTACATATAATTGGACTCCACTTTGGAGTTCTTTTATTATGTTCAAGAAATATTAAGTACATAGGAGAAGAATTATGAGAATAAGGTTTGGCTATGTAGCAATTTCAATGAGGTTGGGTAAAAAGATTTCTAGTTCTAGCACAGTTACATTTACAAATTATAATAAAATTATTTCTGAAATGAATAAATTAGATAAACTAAAGAGTATAACACTATCTAACTTAAATGATCTAGAGAAAATACTTAAGTATAATGTGGAGAATCAAATACACTTTTATAGAATAACATCTGCTTTAATTCCTCTAGTTACCCATCCTGATGTTGGGTATTGGGGACATAGAGAGATTTTTAAAAAGGATTTTGAATTTATTGGTAGAATAATTAGGGAAAATAATATGAGAGTCGATACACATCCAGATCAATTTAATGTTTTAAATAGTGCAAGTAATGAGATTGTTAAAAACTCTATCAGCAATTTAATGCGCCAAGTAGAATGGTTTGAAGATCTTGGGTATTTACATGGAAAAATGGTTTTGCATGTGGGAGGAGCAACTGGTGGAAAAGAGTCAGGGATAAGCAGATTCATTGATAATTTTTCTCTAATCCCAGAAGAAATAGGATCTAAATTAATTCTTGAAAATGATGATAAAATATATACTGCAAAGGAAGTTTTAGATATATGCAGAACTTTAAATCTTCCGATGGTATTAGATG
Organism: Clostridium beijerinckii; assembly: GCF_036699995.1. Lineage (NCBI taxonomy): Bacteria > Bacillati > Bacillota > Clostridia > Eubacteriales > Clostridiaceae > Clostridium > Clostridium beijerinckii. The sequence goes on from NZ_CP144906.1 coordinate 2,682,026, forward strand.
TTCATCATCACAATTGCAATAATAATGGTGAAAATATAGAGGACTTACTCGAGGAGATTTTTAATACATGGGATAATGAATTTTTTCCGCCTAAAATACATTTTTCAACGCCTAAAGACCACGATAAAGATAGAAAACATGCTGATTATATAAATGCAGAGGATCTTGTTGAATTCTTAGAAAAAGCTAAGGTTTTAGATAGGGATTTTGATATAATGCTAGAATGTAAGCAGAAAGATGAGGCACTGTATAAATTAGTAAAAGATATAAAAGTCATAAGACCACAATATAAATGGATTGATAACAGCACTTTTGAATTATAAAATAGTCTTAACTACCTAGAAATTTTAATATTTTAGGTAGTTATTTTTATGAATATATATTTGAATTTAGCATCATTAATAATATTCTGATATAATAGATATATATGTTTTTGGAGGTAAATAATAATCTGGGAAGGAGGAAAGTACTGAATTGTGCTGCTTTATAACATAATTTTAACAAAAATTTATTCCAATGGGATTCATATGAAGAAAGAAGGGATTTATTGATGAGAAACATTATTAGAAATCTATTACTTGGATTAATAATAATATCAGCAATAATGGGACAACCTGTTTTTGCAGCAGATAATGATTTAAACTCATATGTATATAACCATTTAGAAAACTGGGACACAGAGTTTCAAATTGATTATTATAAATCTGATGTATTAGAAGTAGTACAAAATATTGCAAAAGACGATGATTACTTAATGAGATCACTAGAGAAAATGGTCTATGAAAGAGTTGGAGATAAAGCAACATTAAAGGTTACTTATAGAACAACTAAAGATCAAGAGTTATATATTAATCAAGAGCTAACTAAAATAGTTAATTCTATAACTACCAATGGAATGAGCGATTTTGATAAGGTCAAGGCAATAAATGAATATTTAATAAATAGATTTGAATATGATGATAGTCTTGTATCTAATAATGCCTATTCTGCATTGACAACTGGAAAAACTACATGTCAAGGTTATGCCATGACTGCTTATAAAATGCTTAAATTAGCAGGTGTAGAGAATAAAATTATTATTGGAAATTTAGATGGCGTTCCTCATGGATGGAACTTAGTTAAATTAAATAATAAGTGGTATCATTTAGATGTCACAAATAATGATGCATTAGGAAATAATAAATATTTTCTAAGACAAGATAAGGTTCTAAAAAATGATGGATTTACATGGAAAGAAAGTGATTATCCAGAATGCTCTGAGGATTATAATTATGAGAATAATAAGGCAAGCAGTTATACTGGATTATTATCTGAGCTTAAGTCAAATAAAGATGGTAAGTGGAATTTAGTTAATTCTGCGTGGTATTTTTTAGAAAATACAGGACGTTATGCAACTGGATGGAATGTAATAGATAATAATTGGTATTACTTAGGCAATGATGGCATAATGAAAACCGGATGGATATACTCTAATGGAAAATGGTATTATTGCTATCCTGGAAGTGGGGCTATGGCTCTTAATTCTGTTATTGATGGAAAATATAGAGTTGATTCAAATGGAGCATGGATATCATAGCTGTAGCAAATAAACAATAAAGTTTATATTGACAAAAGCTTAAGTTTTTTGTACAATTTAAACAATTTAATATATCGCATAATAAAGAAAGTAATTTATTATATTTCTTTATTCTAGATTTTCAATAAAAGCAATGAAAAGAATAAGTAGAAATTAGTGATGCCATACAGAAAGTTACCGGTTGATGAGAGGTGCATGGAAGCTGGTTTTGAATACATCTTAGAGCTTCAAGCTGAAAAAAAATTTCTTTTGAGTAGGTGATGACGGAACCCTGCACCCGTTATAGTGCTAAAGTATAACCAAAATTTTGGCGTACTTGAAGAGGTTAATCGTGTGAGCGATTAATGAATTAAGGTGGTAACACGAGAGCTAGACTCTTGTCCTTTATATTTTAAAGGACAAGAGTTTTTTTGTTGTAAATATTGAATCTTGTAACGCTTACTTATATTAAAAATAAGAAATATTTAGGAGTTAAGAAGATGAAAAAGAATGCTGAAGAACAAATTAAAATTATAAGGAAAGGAGCTACAGACATAATTAGCATTGATGATTTGGAGAAAAAAATTATTAAATCGGCAAAAGAAGATAAACCTTTAATAATTAAGTTAGGGTTAGATCCAACTGCGCCAGACATCCATTTAGGTCATGCGGTTGTATTAAGAAAGATTAAGCAAATGCAAGATTTAGGGCATCGAGCAGTTATAATAATTGGGGATTTTACGGGTAAAATAGGGGATCCAACCGGAAAATCTAAAACTAGGAAGCCACTGACCAAAGAAGAAGTAGTAGAAAATGCATTAACGTATCAAAAGCAAATTTTCAAAATTTTAGATAGAGATAAAACAGAAATTAAATTTAATAGTGAATGGTTATCTAAACTATCATTTGAAGAAGTTTTAAAACTGGCTGCGACTACAACAGTTGCAAGAATGCTAGAAAGAGAAGATTTTAAAAAGAGATATAATTCTAACACGGCTATTGGAATCCATGAATTTTTTTATCCTCTAATGCAAGGTTATGATTCTATAGCATTAGAGGCTGATATAGAATTAGGAGGAACTGATCAGACATTTAATATTCTTATGGGGAGGACATTGCAAAAAAATGCTGGAATGGAGCAGCAAATAGCGATATTTATGCCTATATTAGAAGGTCTGGATGGGAAGGAAAAAATGAGTAAGAGCTTAGGAAATTATATAGGAATACAAGAACCAGCAGAAATAATGTTTAAGAAAGTAATGGAGGTTCCTGATAATCTAATTATAAAATATTACGAACTTGCTACGGATGAGCATCCAGATAAAATTAGAGAAATTAAGGAAGAGTTGGATAATGGCAAAAATCCAAGAGATGTAAAATTTGAACTTGCAAAAATTATAACAAAATTATATCACACAGAAGAAGAAAGTAAATTCGCACTTGAATATTTTGAAAATGTATTTAAAAATAAAAGTATGCCTGATGAAGTGCCTGAGATAAATATATCTCCTGAATGTAGCTTATTAGACGATGTTGGAAAAGTTCTTGTTAAAAGTAACTTAGTAAAATCGTATAACGAATTTAAAAGACTTGTAAGTCAGGGTGGAGTGTATATAAATATGCAAAAAGTAACTGATTTTAATAATACAACAATTAAAAATGGAGATATAATAAAGTTAGGTAAGAAGAAGTTTTATAAAATAGTAAAGTAGCTAAAAGTGTATTAAAAAGAATTAAGTGAAAGAATATATACTATATTAAAAGAGGCAGTCAATTGAACTGCCTCTTTTAATAAATTAATTCATAAAGAATTATGACTGCTTTTGCTTTTCTATGTAATTTTCGTACCAATTATTAAATAGAACTTTACATGAAGCAGCAACTGGTACTGCAAGGAGCATGCCTAATAACCCGCCTACATTTCCCCCGATTAGTATAGCCATCATTGTAAATACCGCATGCAAACCTACGCTATTTCCAACAATTTTAGGGGCTAGAAGATTATTATCAATTTGTTGTACAACTAGCATAGCAACTATGGAGTAAAGTATTTTTATAGGAGTACCACTTAAAAGTCCCATAATGGCAGCAAGAATAGTACCAATAATTGGGCCTACATATGGAATCATATTGCTTATTCCTGCGATTATACCAATTACAAAAGCGTAATCTATTCCAACAATTGAAAGTGCTATCGCTGATAATACCCCAACGAAAAAAGCTTCCAGCAATTGACCGCGCAGGTACTTAGCAAAGACTTCATGAACAACTCTAAAAACGTAAATAATTTTATTGCCTAAAATACTTTTACCAAATACTAAATAATAAAGCTTATTCCATAGTCCTATAAAATATTCAGAATCCTTTAGAAGGTATATACTGATTACAAGTGCAATAAAAAATGTTGCAACACCACTTCCAATTGACATTATATATGAGGTCATATTTCCTAAGTTGCTTTCAACATATCTTTGTAAATATATAATTCCGCTAATAATATAAGGTTTTATATTATCTATAAAAGAATTATCCAGCTTATCTAAAGTTCCTTTTATTGATTCGGTTGAAAAGGAATTGCTCTTTAAGTATAGGGAAATATGTTGAGTAATATTTATAATAGTAGTATTATTTGATATCTGACCGCCTATCATAAAATAGATTCCTAAGATTAATCCTGAAAATATACCAATAATTAAGATATATGTAATCATAATTGCTATAATTCTTCGAGTAGATGCCTTCTCTAATTTATATAATTTGTTCTGCTTTAGAAAAGTTTCAAGGCCTCTAGTTATAGGATATAAAAGATATGCTATTATGATACCGAAAAGCAGTGGCTTAATTAAATTAGTTAAATATCCTAGAAAGTCAAATGCAGATCTAAATAATAATCCCATATTTAAAATAATTAAAAATGCTATATATAGTATAACGGCTGTAATAACTATATATATGGAATACTTGAATAATTTTTTATCAAATTCAATTTTCATATAACGGTATTATCTCCTTATTTTACTTTATCTTAATTTACTATTATATGAATTATATCATATTTTAAAGCAAATATATCACATAAATATTTAAGCAAAACTTATAATGGGATAATGGATAACTTTTTATTGAAACATTTCTTAAAGCTTTCATCCATTTCTACAGGTAAACTATCTTGCATGTATTTAACACTACTCTTAGGAAGTGTTAATTTAAAAGTATCTTTCTGATTAATAATTGTGACTTCGGATAAGCTATTATAAAAATACTTATCAATTTTATGAGCAAGACATAATATTATTGAAATTTTTTTGCATATTAGAATTTCCTCTTTTTTAAGGATATTTTTATATTCATCTGATAATTTGTAATCAAATTTACCGCTTAGTGCTATGGCGTAACCAAGCATTAATATTTGTTTATGTGTAAGTCCTGAAATTAAGGAGTTAATTATGATATATAAGCTATGTTTATAAGCATGTTTTATAGAAATACTTACCCCTAAATCATGCAATTTAGCTGCTGCACCAAGAAGTTTATATTCTAATTCTAAAAATTCATAATTTGGTTTTTCAAGGTATTTAAAAAATACAAGAGATAAATCACGTATTTTCTCAGCATGTGAAATATTTAAGTCATTATTTGTTAAGATATTGTTTAATGAGTAATCTAAAATATCAATATTATCAAGATCTTTATTCAATAGTTTTTCGTATAAAACACCTTCACGGATTCCATATTGACTAATTTTTAAAGCAGGACAATTGCAATAGTTCATAAGCATTACAAGTGCCGAGAAAGGTGCGGTAAATATGTCAGATCTTTCTCTAGGTAATCCCTTTAATTTTGCCTTTTGGTTCATATTAAGATTGAGAACATATTCATGAATTATTTTAACTTCATCAAAGAGCATAGTATAATTATGGAGCAGGTCAAGTGGATATTTAATAAATTTCTTATGAATTTTACCAATCGAACGAGCTGTTCCACCAATTCCAATTAAAGGCAAATTTTGAGCGAGCTTTAGCCAAGGTAACTTATCAAATTCATTGAATATAAATTTCTTAAATGCTGAAATAGTATTTTTATCTGCTGGCACATCAAAAGGAAATAGCTTAGTTAGTGGTATGGATCCAAGAGGTAAGCTTACCCCATTAAGTATTTTTTTATCTTTCATTAAAGTGATTTCCATGCTTGAACCACCAATATCAATAAGTAAGGCATCTTTTATATCCATGGTAGCTTTGATTGTTATATATCCATAAGCTGATTCTTCAATTCCACTAAGAACTCTAATGTCTAAGTTAGTCTTCTCCTTTACCAAAGATAAAATATGATCTCTATTTTTTGCACGTCTGATTGCCTCAGTAGCGACTACAATTATTTCGACTACATCATTTTTCTCGCATAAAATCTTGAAGAATTCTAAAGTAATTAATAATTTGCCTATTCCTTCATTTGACAAATTGTCATTTTCATCAATAAACTGACCAAGTCTTGTCATTCTTTTTTCTTCATCAATTATTTTAAATGAATTATTCTCATATATCTCATATACTAGAACTCTCATTGAATTGGAACCTATATCAATAACTGCGATATTTTTCATTGTGCACTCCTCCTCTATATAAATAATGTGATAAAAAGTTAACTTGCATATAATAACATTTTAACTTAAAGTTAACAAAAATATTAGATTATATTAGTATACATTTTAATATATTACATTATTCAATGTGTATTTAAAATACTATATTTACAAATAATTAAATTAAGTTGAAAATGATTAGTTTATAGGATGAGGAGAATAATTATGGATGAAAATTATACATATGATAATTACGAAAATTTTTTTAATCGTGAACTTAGCTGGCTGGAATTTAACCAACGAGTTTTAGATGAAGCTAAGGATAATACAAACCCCTTATTGGAACGATTAAAATTTTTATCCATATCGAGTTCCAATCTCGACGAATTTTTTATGGTTAGAATTGGATCATTATATAGTCAAATTCAAGCAGGATTTGAGGAAAGAGAAGTTTCTGGATTAACACCAAGTGAACAAATTAGCAAAATACTTTATAGAGTTAGGGAGATGGTTAAGGACCAATATCATACATATGAGCATTTATATGACCACTTAGGTTCTAAAAATATAAGAATTTTCACGTATGATATGTTAAATGAAGAATAATTAGAATTTATAAATGACTATTATAAAAATATATTATATCCAGTTTTAACACCTATGGTAATTGATTCAGGCAGACCATTTCCTTTGTTGTTAAATAAAACACTAAATATAGGGGTTATATTAAAAGAAAGCAAGAGTGAACAAGAACTATTTGCTACAATTCAAGTACCATCAGTTTTAGGAAGACTAGTTCCTATACCAGGGAGTGTAGGTGAAAACTTTGTATTATTGGAAGATGTCATAAAAAAACATATAAAGGAATTGTTTGGATTTAAAGTATTAACAACAGCGTGCTATAGAATAACTAAAAATGCAGATTTGAGTTTAAATGAAGAAGGCGCAGAAGATTTGCTTGAAACAATAGAAGAATCTCTTAAACAGAGAAGGTGGGGGCTTGCCGTAAGATTAGAAATCGAAGAGACAAATGATAGTAGGATTATAAATAAATTAGAACAAGAATTTGAAATTTCGGAGGATCAAATATTCTCTATAAAAGGGCCAATAGATTTAACATTTATAAATAAATTATATAGTATTAAGGGATATAGTGAACTTAAGTTTGAACAAATAAAGAGTCTGCAAGTCAAGGAATTACAAGAAGACGATATATTTCAAGAAATAAGCAAGAAGGATATTTTTCTACACCACCCATATGAAAGTTTTTCATTAGTAGTAAAATTAGTAGAAACTGCTGCTCAGGACGAAAAAGTACTAGCTATAAAGCAAACCCTATACAGAGTAAGTGGAAATTCGCCTATAATAGCTGCACTTTCAAAAGCGGCGGAAAATGGAAAGCAGGTAACAGTATTAGTTGAACTTAAAGCTAGGTTTGACGAAGAAAATAACATTCATTGGGCAAGGCAGCTTGAAAAAGCAGGATGTCATGTTATATATGGAGTGATTGGGTTAAAAACTCATAGTAAAATATTATTGATTGTTCGAAAAGAAAAAAAGGGTATTAAAAGATATGTTCATTTAGGAACTGGAAATTATAATGATGTAACGGCTAAATTCTATACAGATATTGGGATAATAACATCAAAGTCTGAATATGGCGAAGATGCATCAGTTATATTTAATATGCTTTCAGGATATTTTAAACCTGAAAATATGAGCAAAATAACTATTGCACCGTACGGATTACGAAAAAAGTTGGAGCATCTAGTTGAAAGAGAAACTGAGCATGCTAAAAATGGAAAGAAAGCAAAAATAATTGCAAAAATGAATTCGTTAGTTGATAGAAAACTTATGATAGCTTTATATAAGGCATCACAAGCTGGAGTTAAAGTAGAACTTATAGTTAGAGGAATTTGCTCATTAAGACCTGGAGTTAAAGGCTTAAGTGAAAATATAACAGTGAGAAGCATTGTAGGAAGATATTTGGAACACAGCAGAATATATTACTTTTATAATAATGGAAAAGAAGACATATATATATCAAGCGCTGATTGGATGTATAGGAATTTAGACAAAAGAGTTGAAACAATGACAGTAATAGAAGATCATCTTATAAAAAAGGAACTTAAAGAAATGCTCGAATTATATATAAAAGATAATGTTAAAAGTAGGATATTGCTAGAAGACGGTTCTTATACAAAAATTAAAAGTGAAGGTAAAATAGTTAATGCACAGAAGGATATGATAGAGATTTGTAAAAAGTTTAATCAGAAAAGTTAGATAAGTATATGATTTAAAGAAATATGTCATATGTTGAGCAGAAGTGATATAGGCAAATAAAATTCGGTAGAATTTAATTATTAGGATTCTTGAAAATGGAAATTAGCTTAAGTAGTGTTAAATAGAGATAAAAAAGGCTAAAGTGTTAATAGCTATAATCGATAATTAATTATAAGAATATAATTGAGACATAAATATTAAATTACATTAAATATTCTAGGAGATGAGCAAAATGAAGAATAACAAATTAAGAATTTTATCTTTAGCCTTATTAGCATTCCTGGCTCAAGGATCTTGTACTTATGCAGCAAGTTCAGATAAGAGTGATTATACTAAAGATGAATTAAACAATTTAACTCCGGGATGGGATGCAAAAGACATAGACAAAAGTAACTATAAAGTTGATTCCTATAAAAACTCATTTTCAAGTACGCAGACACCAGATACAAAGGATGATGATACTAGCGATACAAAAAGCAAAGATAATACTTCGAGTACAACAACTGCTGTAGACACAAGTGTAGGAAATGCTATCGTAAGCAGTTCACCGAGCACAGGAAACAGAGGAGATTTTTGGGGAAAGACTTCAGATGGAAAATGGATATTGATTGAACAAGGTGTTCCGGTAAGTGGTTGGAAAATGGTAAGAGGACAATGGTATTACATGGATTCTAATGGAGTAATGCAGACTGGATGGATAAACGATGGGAACAACTGGTATTATTTAAATTCAGATGGATCTATGGCATATAATACGTATGTAGGCGGCTATTATCTTGATTGGAACGGTGTTATGCAATAGTCTATTGAAAAATAGATTGTTATAAGTAATTTTTAGGCAAAACTTATGTTTGATTTAATCAATCAAGCTATGAGTTTTGTCTTTTTTATTTTGAATAGAAAGGGATTGATCTTCATATTTAACAAGCAAGGTATAATAATTTATCTTAAATGGAAAAATGAAAGATGATAAAATTATTATTTATAAGATGATAAAAGATAATGATATTTAAAATTTTAAACATAATAAGTATCGTTAAGTTCAATAGTAAATTGTTTAATGATGAATTTACCCTTTCAAACAAGAAATTAACTTTTCATTTTAGAAAACATAATAAATATATGCTTGACATAAAGTTAACTCTAAGGTGTAAAATTTATAGGAAAGGTTCATATTCATGGATTTATTACCTTATATTCTTATATTATGAAATTAAAAAAATAATATAGATTGAGGAGTTAGAAACAAGATTCATGGATTACTGTTTTTAATAATTATAGATTAAATTATATATTATAAGGAGAGAGTGTTTATGGAAAATTTTAATTATTCAATACCTACTAAAGTTTATTTTGGAAAAGGTCAAATTAAAAATCTTGCTGCCATAATTAAAGAATATGGTAATAAAATACTTATAGCATATGGTGGAGGAAGTATTAAGAAAATTGGGTTATACGATGAAATGATTAAAATATTAAATGATAATTCAATATCATATGTTGAGCTTTCAGGAATAGAGCCAAATCCAAGAATTGAAACAGTAAGAAAAGGAATTAAAATTTGTAAGGAAAATAATGTTGAAGTAGTTCTTGCTGTAGGAGGCGGAAGTACAATAGATTGTGCGAAAGTTATTGCAGCAGGAGTAAAATATGAAGGAGATCCTTGGGATTTAGTAACTACTCCACAAAAAATTAATGAAGTATTGCCTATAGTAACAATATTAACACTATCAGCGACTGGTTCTGAGATGGATCCACATGCTGTGATTTCTGATATGACAACTAATCAAAAATTAGGTACAGGTCATGAAAATATGAAACCAAAAGCTTCAATTTTAGATCCTGAGTACACTTATTCAGTTCCTAAAAATCAAACTGCGGCTGGAACTGCTGATATTATGAGTCATATATTTGAAACTTATTTTAACCATACAAAGGGTGTGGATATCCAAGATAGTACAGCCGAAGGATTGCTCAGAGCTTGTATAAAATATGGTAAGATTGCAATAGAGAATCCAAAGGATTACGATGCAAGAGCAAACTTGATGTGGGCTTCAAGCTGGGCTATTAATGGCTTGATTTCATATGGAACAAATTCACCTTGGGTGGTACATCCAATGGAACATGAATTAAGTGCTTTTTATGATATAACACATGGGGTTGGTTTGGCTATATTAACACCTCATTGGATGAAATATTCTTTAGACGATACTACTGTCTTTAAGTTTGCTCAATATGGAATAAATGTTTGGGGAATAGATAAAAACTTAGATAAGTTTGAAATAGCAAATAAAGCAATAGAAAAGACATCTGAATTCTTTAAGGAATTGGGTATACCAAGCACTTTAAGAGAAGTTGGTATTGAAGAAGATAAGTTAGAACTAATGGCAAAAAAGGCTATGAATCCATATTTTAAGTACGCTTTTAAGCCATTAGATGAAAATGATATATTAAATATTTTTAAAGCAGCACTTTAGCAGATACCAGAGTGTACGCTTGTATAAGAAAAGTCTAAATATACTAGAAAAATAGCGTACAAATTTTATTAAAATTATATACTAAAATATTGACGGCAGTACATTTACTGCCGTTAATACTATATAAATTTAGAGGGAGATAATATTTATGAAGTTATTTAGTAAGGGTGATAAAGTAGGAATTGTTGCTTGTTCAAATGGCTTAGATAAAAGTAATGAATTAAAGATGAACGAGTTAAGAGAAACATTAGAAGAATTAGGACTTATACCTGTATTTAGCGATAATTTATATAAAAATTATTCTGTATTTAATGGAAGTAATAAAGAAAAAGCTGAAATATTAATGAATTTTTTTATAGATAATGATATTAAGGGGATTTTTGATGTATCTGGTGGTGACTTGGCTAATGGTATTTTAGATTATTTAAATTTTGAAACGATAAAAAATAATGTTAAACCATTTTTTGGATATAGTGATTTGTCCGTAGTTATTAATGCCATATATTCTCAAACGAATATGCAGACTTATTTATATCAAATAAGGAATTTAATTGATGCTAGAAGAGAAGTTCAAGTGGAAGAATTTAAAAATACATTTATGGATAATGGAAGTAAACTTTTAACATTTAATTATGAATGGGTGCAAGGAAGTTCTATGGAAGGAATTGTGGTAGGCGGAAATCTCAGATGTTTATTAAAACTGGCAGGTACAAAATATATGCCGAGTTTTAAAGATAAAATTATTTTCTTAGAAAGTTTAGGTGGTGACGTTCCAAAAATGTTCACGTATTTGACACAATATAAACAACTGGGAGTATTTGAGCAAGTTAAAGGAATAATTCTTGGTGAATTTAGTGAAATGGAAAGAGAAAAACAATTTCCAAATATTTTGGAAATTACTAAAGAAATAGTAGGGAATTCTAATATTCCAATTGTAAAAACTAGTGAAATTGGTCATAACAAAAGTTCAAAATGCATAATAATTGGAGGGAAAATAAAATTATAGTTTATATGAAAAACCATGTGTGAGTATAAGTGATTCTTTTATATACATGGTTTTTTCTATTATTTTATGGAATTTATATGAATTTTAACCTATAATTATATAGTACATAATGAATATATTATAATGGGAGGAGAAAATGTTAAAAAACTTTAGGAGATTATCTATAACAATAGTTATGTTATTAATAAATTCTATTGCTTTTACCGGATGTAAAATTGATACAAGAGACAATTATGGTCTGGATAAGGACAATCCTGTTGCAGTAGAAGTATGGCATTATTATAATGGAATACAAAAAATAGAGTTTGATAAAATGGTAGAGGAATTTAATAAAAGCGTAGGTAAAGACAAAGGAATAATTGTTGAAGCATTTAATCAAGGAAGCGTAAGTGAACTTACGGATAAGGTTATTGATATCACAAAGAAAAAAGTTGGAGCAGAAAAAATGCCAGATGCTTTTATGGCATATCCGGATACAGCTTATGAGATAGAGAAGTTAGGACTTTTATCAGACTTTGGCAAATATATGTCAGAGAATGAAATAAATAAATATATAGACAGTTACATGAATGAAGGAAAATTGGATAGTGAAGACAAGCTAACTATATTTCCATTAGCTAAATCTACAGAAATTTTAATGGTAAACAAAACAGATTGGGAAACGTTTTCTGAGGAGACAAATGCAGATATAAGTGAGTTTAATACTTGGGAAGGAATAGCAAATTTAGCTAAAAAATACTATGATTGGACTGATAGAAAAACAGAAGCTAAAGATGACGGGAAAACTTTTTTCGGCAGAGATGCTATGGCAAATTACATGATAATTGGAAGTAAAGAATTAGGTGAGGAGATATTTAAGGTTACTAATGGCAAGCTAGAGGTTAATATTAATGAAAAGGTTATGAGAAAGCTATGGGATAATTTTTATGTGCCATATATAAATGGATATTACGGAGCATATGGCAGATTTCGTTCTGATGATGCAAAGGTAGGAAATATAATCGCATTAGTAGGATCTACGTCTGGAGCAGGATACTTTCCAGATTCAGTTATAACAAATGACGATCAAAACTATAAAATTGAATCGATGATTTTACCGCTTCCTAAGTTTAAAGATTCAAAAGTTGCGTATATGCCACAACAAGGTGCAGGTATGGTCATGATTAAATCTGACTCTAGACATGAATATGCAGTTACAGAATTTTTAAAGTGGTTTACAGATTCTGATAGAAATGCTAAGTTTTCAATAGCAGCTGGATATTTACCTGTTAAGAAAGAAGCAAATCATAGTGAATTTATTGAGGGGAAAATTAATAATAACGATGTTTTGGATGCCCCAAAAAATTCACAAGAAGCTGTTTTACAAGCTATAGATCAGGAAAGAACATATAAGTTTTATACAAGTAAAGCTTTTAATGGCGCAGATGAAGCAAGAGATATTTTAGAAAAATCTATGCTGGAAAAAGCAAAAATAGATAGAGAAAAGGTAAAAGCTTTATTGAAAAAGGGAATTTCTAGAGGACAAGCTATAAAGAGTTTTAATACAGATGATAATTTTAATAATTGGCTTGAAGATTTAAGGAAAAGCATTAATGCAGTTACTTAATTTTATTTGTAATCAATAAAATTAAAATGGTTCAAAGTCACTGCGAGCGGGGTGAAATAATGTTCTTAATAAAAAATAAGAACTCTATAATTAGAAAGTTACTTATTCCAATGGTAATTGTTGTATTAGCACAGGTAGTGCTTTTTGTAAGTGTGGTTTTATTAAGTGGAATTGTTGGGATTCTTAAAAATAATTCATTTAATTTGTTAAACCAGAAAATTCAATCAAGAGGTAGTTACGTTCAAAACGAGATGATTCAACATTGGAGTAATGTTAGTGAATCTGAAAGCTTGATTAATGCTAATATTTTGCACAAGCTTCATAGTAAGGGTATTACGGTAAAGGATTTGGACAACAACACACAATTCACTAAGGAGTTGTTAGAAGATGTTTCGAGTAATTTGATATTTATGCTTAGAAAGAATTATGTAACAGGAGCATTTTTAATACTTGATAATGATTCTGAAGAAAAAGTAGGATTATATTTTAGAGATTTAGACCCTAATTCAAATCCAAGTGATAATTCAGATTTATTGATGGAAAGAGGTCCTGCTTCTATTGCACAAAATTTGGGGATTCCTTTAGATACATGGTGGAATAATAGGTTTATATTTAGTCAAAATAAGAATTCATCTCCAGAAGACTTTTTCTCAAAGCCTATTAATGCAGCTGCAGATAATAAAGGATTATCTTATAAGGATTTAGGATATTGGAGTAAACCATTTTCATTAAATGATAAAGATATACAGATTGTTACTTATTCTGTTCCATTGTTAGACGAAAATGGCAAACCATATGGAGTTCTTGGAATTGCTATTTCATTGAATTACCTAAATTCATTACTTTCATATGATGAAATAGATTCTAATGGTAAAGGTGTTTATCTAGTAGGCGTTGACGATAACAAGAATATGAACTTTGAAAAGATTACAACGACAGGACCATTAGCAGGAAAAATACTTGGAGAAGAAAAAAACATTCAGTTTAATAAAAAAGAAATATATGATTCAATATATAAGATAAAAGAACCAGATTCAAAAAATATAGCCTATGCATCAACAAAATATATTAATTTATACAATACAAATACACCATTTGAAAAAGATACTTGGGCAATTATTGGAATAATAGAAAAGGATAATCTTCTATATTATTCAGAGAGATTTGAAAGGCTTCTAGTGGTATCATTAATTATTTCGACTCTGGGTGGAATAATAGTAATTGTTATTGTAGGTCAAAGGGTTACGAAGCCAATAAGAAATTTAGCTCAGGATGTTAGAGAAAGTAATCCTAGTAAACCAATAGAACTTGGGAAAATAAGTATCTCAGAAATCGATGAGTTGTCATCAGCAATAATGACTTTAAGTTCTAACGTAGCAGACTCCGCTTCGAAAATGTCTCAAATTATAAAATTATTTAATATGCCAATAGGGGCTTTTGAATATAAAATAGGACATGAAGTGGTGCTATGTACCGACACATTTTTCGATGTAATAGGAATTGAAAAATCAAAGCGATTTGATTCATATGTAGATAAAAGATATTTCAGTAAAATTATAAAGAAGATAACAGAGGAGAAAGAAAGTTTTCAAGAAGAAACTTATAGGATTAAAGGAGCGAATAAAGAAACTAAGTGGATTAAATTAAAAATTTTAGAGGAAGAGTCTAGAACATTAGGAGTAGTAAGTGATATTACACAAGAAATTTTAGAAAAGCAAAAAATAGAGTATGAGAGAGACTATGATATACTTACTAATATGTTAAATAGAAGAGCATTTCACAATACAGTAAAAGAAATATTAGAAAGCGATGATCTTAAAGTTGGAGCATTTATAATGTGGGATTTAGATAACTTAAAATATGTAAATGATACTTATGGACATGATTATGGAGATGAATACATAAGAAAAGCATCCGAAATATTAAAGGAATTTGAGAAATATGGAGGAATTGTTGGAAGAAGATCAGGAGATGAATTCTATACATTTTTATACGGATATGAAGATAAGTACGAAATTAGGAAAATTGTAAAAAGTATTCACTCTGGTATAGAGAATTCAGTACTTAAGCTACCTAATAACAGAGAGCTGAAAATAAGAATATCAACAGGTATAGCATGGTATCCGTATGATGCTGTAACTTTTAATGATTTAGCTAAGTATTCAGATTTCGCAATGTATAAAATTAAGAAAACAGTAAAAGGAAATATAAGTGAGTTTAACAAAGAAGAATATACTGAGGATTCTTTCCTGTTTAGCAGTCAAGAAGATTTAAATAAATTACTTGATGAAAAACTTATTAAGTATGCATTTCAGCCAATAATAGATGCAAGAACAGGAAAAGTATTTGCGTATGAAGCTCTTATGCGGTCACAGTTAGAGTCCCTTAGAAATCCTCTTCATATAATAAAGCTTGCAACAGCCGATTCACGATTATACGAAATAGAAAAAATTACATTTTTTAAAGCTCTTGAGAGTTTTGTAAGGAATAAAGAGGAATTCAAGGATGCTAAACTTTTTATAAATTCTTTGCCGAACTATGTCTTATCATATGAAGATACAAAGCGGTTTGAAGAATTGTATGGAGAACATCTTGATAGATTAGTAATAGAACTACTTGAAAATGAACGCTCTAATGGAGATAACATTTCTATAAAAAGAAAAGTAATTGAAAAGTGGAACGCCAAACTTGCTATTGATGATTTTGGTTCAGGATATAATAATGAAGCAGTATTGTTAGCAATTACACCGGATTATGTTAAAATAGATATGGAAATTGTAAGAGGAATTGATAAAGATTTAAATAGGCAGCAGATTTCAAAAAACCTCATATCTTATGCTAAACAAAGAAAAATTAAAGTTGTAGCTGAAGGGGTTGAAACAAGAGAAGAATTAACGAAACTTATAGAGTTTGGAGTTGACTATCTCCAAGGATATTATTTTAGCAAACCAGAATTTACTCCACCTGAGATAAGTAAAGACTTAGTTATGGATATTCTGGAAATCAATAAAGAATTTAACACAAAATAAAACCAAGTCATATTTTGGGGGATAGATACGAATGGAAAAAGAAGTAGGCGCTAAAGTTGTTAACGGGAAAATAATAATAGCTGATGGGATAAATGGGGAAATTATAACTATAAAAGCTAAAGAAAATGTAAATTTATTTATTAATGATGTAGAATGTGAAAGGTTTAAACCATATGAAGTAAGTTCGAAAGATAAGATTACTTATAATTGTGAGGCAACTCCTGCAAAGAGAGAAGTAAATATAACTATATCTGAAGATAAAATGAAAGCTTATATGACAGTAGAGTATACACCTAAGACTGAATATAAAATAAAAGACAGAGAATTTTACATAAATTTAGCTGTATCTACTGAAGTTCTGTCGGCAGAAGAACCTGAATACTTTACTGTTCAAGAGTTATATAAAAAACTAAAAGAAAAAGGAATAGTTTTTGGAATCAAAGAAGAATCTTTAGAGTTGATCTTAAAAGGGTGTTCTAGTGAAGTTTTAGTCGCAGAAGGATTGGAGCCAGTTAAGGATACACCAAGCGAGGTGAAGTTGTTTTTTACACCAACTCAAATGGTTTTTCCGGAACCAGATTCTAATGAGAAAGTAGACTTTAAAAATTTATTTAGAATTTCCAATGTTAATGCTGGAGATAAAATCGCAGAAATAATCCCTGAGGTTCTAGGAAAAAATGGAATGAATATTTTTGGTAAAGTTATAGAGCGCGAATATATTCGAAGCTTACCAATTGATGCATCAAAAGGATGTAAGATTGAGAATAATGATATTATAGCGCTTATTGATGGAAAAGCACATATTGCTAATAGAAGCGTTAGCGTAAATCCTATTTACACCGTAGAATCAGTAAATATGGAAACTTGCAATATTAAATTTTATGGAGATGTAGAGGTTTATGATAGTGTACAGGATAATATGTTTGTTAGTGCTGGAGGATCATTAGATGTAAGCCAAAATGTTAATATGGCGAATGTTGTGACAGGTGGAGAAATAACAATCTTAGGGAACACAATTAATTCAAAGATATTATCAGGACAAGTAGATATAAGAAAAAAAGAATACTCGGATGTGCTTACTGAATTTAAAAATATTTTAGTTAGTATGATAGAGTATATTAACGGATTGAATCTACAAAATTTTGAAAGAAAAGACTTTGTAAAGACATTGACTGAAAAGAATTTTGGGAGTTTTCAAAAAGTAGCATTAAATATAATTTCTTTAAATATAAAAAATAAAACAAAACGCAGTAAACTTGTAGATTTTATAAAAGGAAAGATATTAGGACTTAATATATTGGAAATAAAATCAATCTTTGATCTAAAAACATTACTTAATATATTAGACAATGAAATAGATTATTATGATAAGAATATAATAGTCCCGCTAGATATTAGGATAGGTTATTGCCAAGAGTGCGAGATAAAATCTACAGGAAATATTATCATAGGCGGTAAAGGTGAATATACTTCAAAGTTAACTGCAATGAAGGATATAATTTTTACAAGATCTGATTCGGTGGCCAGAGGCGGTGTCTTATCTGCCGGGCAAAATATAAGTTTAGGAGTAGTAGGAAGCAGAGCATATATACCTACAACGCTAATGGTACCACAGTATGGAAGAATAACTGCTGCTAAAGCATATGCAAACACAGTATTTTGCTTTGGTAGGACAAAGGTTACATTGGATGAAGATTTGAAAAATATTAATGTATATTTTAATAGTGAGAAAAGGGCAATTGAATTTGGTAAAACGGCACTGTAAAACTAATGACTCTAAAAATGTAAAAAGATACAGAGCATGGTAAGTTAAAAAAATGCTTGTTTTAAAAGAATTTTTGGAGAAAATTAAAGAATTATAAAAATAATAAGTAAGTATTTGTCTAAAAAATATATATGTGATATAATAAGTCAACAGTTCATACAAAAGACTCGTATATTTCCGATATTATGGTTGGAAAGTCTCTACCTGCTATCCGTAAATTAGCAGACTACGAGGTAGTGTTTTAGTGCTAAGTATTATTATATTCGCATATAAATACAACACCTCAACTTTAAGATGGGGTGTTGTATTTTTTTGAAAACTTTTCTGAATATATGTATAAAGAATTTGCGTGTCTATGTATGATTAAATTTTACATAGGGAGATTGAAAGAAAATGGAATTAAGTAACAAAGAGATTTTAATCGAAGATTTGGACTGTAAAAATGAAGAAATTAGCGAACTTCTATATGGAGTTGAAGACAAGCCTAATTTATCTACACAAATTTTGCTAGGATTTCAGCATATATTTGCTGCGTTTGGAGGAATTATAGTAGTTCCATTAGTTATTTCAAGTGCATTGGGATTTGATATAGTTACGTCAACAGCACTTATGAGTGCAACTATATTGTCAGCCGGGATAGCAACTTTTATTCAATCTAGGGGTATTGGTCCTGTTGGTGCAAGAGTTGCATGTATAATGGGGACAGATTTTACATTTGTAGCTCCATCAATTGCAATTGGTAGTATTTACGGACTTCCAGGCATATTAGGTGGAACAATACTTGGGTCATTAGTTGGAATAGGTTTAAGCTTTGTAATACGACCTATGATGAAATTATTTCCACCGCTTGTTACAGGAACAGTGATAACATTGATAGGACTAACTCTATTACCTGTATCTATGGATTGGGCTGCTGGTGGTAGTGGTTCGCCTAATTATGGAAACTTAACTAATATTTCAATTGCTATGATTGTAATGATTATAACTTTATTGTTAAACAGATATGGAAAGGGATTAGTAAGTAGCGCCTCAATATTAATTGGAATGGCAATTGGATACATTGTTTGTATTCCTCTTGGAATGGTTGATTTTTCATCAGTAAGTTCAGCAAGTTTTGTATCATTTCCAAAGATATTTGAGCATGGAGTTAACTTTGATCCTAAATTAGTACTTCCATTCATTCCTGCTTATTTTGTTACAACAATTGGAACAGTAGGATGTTTAAAAGCTATCGGAGAAGTTTCAAAGGTTGAAATGGGCGATAAGAGAATTGGAGCAGGAGTATTATCTGATGGACTTGGAAGCATGCTTGCAGGTATTCTTGGAACTTTCCCTAATACATGTTTTAGCCAAAATGTAGGTTTAATTCCGTTAACAAAAGTGGCAAGTAAATATGTCGCTATGATGGCTGGGATAATATTAGTAATATTAGGGTTTTTACCAAAGTTTGCAGCACTAATAAATATAATGCCTCAACCAGTTTTGGGTGGAGTAGGTATTGTAATGTTTGGTACAGTTGCGGCATCTGGAATTAAGACCTTGAGCAGAGTTGAATTGAATAATCGTAATTTATTAATAATAGCAACAGCAATTGGACTTGGTGTTGGGATTACATTCCGTCCTGATTTTATAAGTCAATTACCAGAAGGTCTTAAAATGATTTTCTCATCAGGTATTTCGACTGGAACCATTGCAGCGCTAATATTAAATTTATTATTAAAACAAGAAAAGAGTGGAGTAGAATAGAATGGAAAGCTTACATAAAAGAATTTTAGAAGAAGGACAAGCATTATCAGAAAATGTACTGAAAGTTGATTCGTTTTTAAATCATCAAGTGGATCCGGAATTAATGTACGAAATGGGTACATACTTTAAAAATTACTTTGAGAATCATAAAATAACAAAGGTGTTTACAATTGAAAGTTCTGGTATAGCACCTGCTGTGATGACTGCAATGCAAATGAATTTGCCTATGGTTACTCTAAAAAAGCAAAACTCAAAAATACTGAATGGTGATGTTTATCAAACAACTGTACATTCATTTACTAAAAGCTTAGATTATGAGTTGACATTATCTAAAAAATATATAAATGATGAAGATAATATATTAGTTATAGATGATTTTTTAGCAAATGGCGAAGCGGCACTTGGAGCTGCACGTTTGATAGAGGAAGCTGGAGCAAAAGTTGCTGGAATAGGAATAGTAATAGAAAAGTCATTCCAAAAAGGTGCTCAAATGCTTAAGGATAAAGGATATGATGTATACTCTTTGGCAAGAATAGCGAAACTATCAAAAGGCATAATAGAATTTGTTAAATAAAGTATAGATAACCCAACTATAATCTATACTTATGCGTATATCTCACCGAAATGAATAATATACTTTTATTCCAGTTTCTAGGTAATTATGATGGGTGATTCTAAGGCTATAAAGTTGTACTCAAAGTGCTAGCCTCAAAGAACAAGCGCTCACAGAGAAAGTTCGAAGAACGAAATATAAAATTTCGATTCTCACTTTTTGAACTAGCACATTTGGAACAACTTATAGCCAAAGAATCACATCCATCAAAATTACCAATGAAACATTCCACAAAAGTATATTACTCATTTCTAGTTGGAAGATATTTCATAGTTTAAGTATAGTTTATGATTGTGATATCTATATTTTCATTACAAAGTAAAAATTAAATTATTCTTATTAGCATTTTAAAGAGTGTTTAATAAAGGTCTTATAAATTGAGTTGTTCAATTTTGCATAATACAAGCAAAGTTGAACAACTTTTAATATTTTATAGAGTATTTAATTTATCTATTAGTTATTAAAAAGCTATAAAAAAATTATTTTTTAAGTAACTTTTTTACAATAGAATTCATTTTTTTGTGTTTAATATACACGAGATATAAAATAAAATACTTTATTAGGATAAAGGGAGTATAATACTTTCTTAAATCAATTATTGATTTATGTCATTCTAAAAAGTAAAATAGATATATAATTAATTTCCAATATATGAAATTCTTTATTGGAAAGCTATATAAAATAAGAAGGAGACAAAAATATGAAAGCTTATGAACGTTTATTAAAATACGTTAAGGTATATACTACCTCAGATGAATCTTCAGAAACACATCCAACAACTAAAAGACAATTTGATCTAGCTAATATATTAGTTGAAGAAATGAAGGAAATTGGACTTCAAGATTGTAAAGTTGATGAACATTGTTATGTATATGGAGTTATCCCTGCAACAAAAGGATATGAAAATAAAGCAAGTATAGGGCTTATAGCTCATATGGATACAGCACCAGCGGCTAATGGAAAAAATGTAAAACCACAAATCATAGAAAATTACGATGGCGGCGATATTGTTTTAAAAGGAAATAATAGCATTTTGTCACCTAAAAAATTTCCACATTTAAAAAACTTAAAAGGTAAGACTATAATTACTACAGATGGAACATCGTTGCTTGGAGCTGATGATAAAGCAGGTATTGCAGAAATACTTACTGCATGTGAAACTATAATAAATGAAAATATTCCTCATGGGAAAATATGTGTGGGATTTACTCCAGATGAAGAAGTTGGACTTGGAGCGCATTTATTTGATGTAAAAAATTTCGGGGCAGATTTTGCATACACAATTGATGGAGGCGAGGAAGGTGAAATTTCATATGAAAATTTCAATGCTGCAGCAGCTGAAGTTAATATTCATGGGGTATCAGTTCATCCAGGGTCTGCGAAGAATACAATGATTAATGCAACAAATGTAGCTATTGAATTTAATTCTATGCTGCCATCATGTGAAAGACCTGAGCATACAGAAGGATATGAAGGTTTTTATTATTTAGATAGTTTTAATGGAAATACTGAACATGCATCGCTAAAGTATATCTTGAGAGATCATAATAAGGAAAAGTTTGAAAATAGAAAATCAACAATGCAATTAATAGAAAAATTATTGAATGAAAAATATGGTGAAGGAACAGTTAGGGTTACATTAAAGGATCAATATAAAAATATGGTTGAACTTATAAAACCTTGTATGCATTTAATAGATAACGCTACAGATGCTATGAAAGGTTTAGGTGTTACCCCAATAATAGAGCCTATTAGGGGCGGTACTGATGGTGCTACTTTAAGTTATATGGGACTTCCATGCCCTAACCTTGGAACAGGAGGCCATGCTTTCCATGGCGAATTCGAACATATTGCAGTTGAGAGTATGGACATCTGTACTGAAATTATAATAGAAATTCTAAAGAGATATGCAAATTAATAAATGGGATATTAATTTGAAAAAATTATTTTAGATTATATTATAAGCAAAAATATGAGATCATAAAAAATGAATTATTAAATTAAATATGATACCTCAGGTTTTTAATTACATTAAGAGCCTGAGGTATTATTATATTATTTTATAAAATGCAGAAAATATATAAGTTCTTACCAATAAATACTTTTTTAATGGAAGATGTATTTAAATGAAACTTTTTAAAAAGTTAAAAATTAAAGAATTTAAGAATTTAAGAATAAATAAATCTCATATTCCGCCTAACTAATTTTTCCTATTTAACCTCAACTATTCACTATATTATTTGACTAAAAATTATTATGATTACGGTATGCAAATAATATTTAATGGGGGGATTGGAATGGATAAAGAGTTGTTATTGGAAAATATTGAAATGGAAGCATATAGCCATGGAAAAGCGACGCTTGTAGCAGGTATGTGTAAGAAACTAGGAGTTATCAACATCTTTGATCAATATTTGACTAAACAAAATGGGAGAAAGCCTGATATAGCTTATGGGATAATGGCTCAAATGATGTTAGCAAATCTTTGTCATTCAAGACGACCATTATATCTTATGGATGAGTATTTTGAACATATTGATATTGAAGGGACATTTAACAGCGATGCGAAGCCTCATAATCTTACAGATGATAGATTTGGCTGTTTTCTTGATAATTTTCATGAAGCTGGTCCAAGAAAAATTTTTTCTGAAATAAGTATGACTGCTTTCGCTACGTATGGATTGAGTATAAAGAATATTAATTACGATACTACCTCAAAGGTAATGTGGGGCCAGTATGAAACAGAAGAAGGTAAAATAGATGAAATATCAATTGATTATGGATATAGTAAAGATAAAAGAAATGATAAGAAACAAATAAAAATTGGAATTGGAACAGCTAACGGTATAGTTGTAGACGCAAAAGTTCTTTCGGGTAATACAGATGATAAAACTTATAATAATGACGCTATAGATGATGTTGATGAAATTTTAAAAAAATCCAAAACTAGTAAAGATTCATTCTACTATGTTGCAGATAGTGCATTTTTTACAGAAGAAAATATTAATAAAGCAAATGGTAGAGATATAAAATTTATAACAAGAGCTCCTGAAACAACAAATATGTCTAAAATCTATATTGGTAAATTTTTTAGTGAAAGACAGTTAACAAAAGATGTTATTTTTGAAAATGCCCAAGGTAAAAAAGTTAAATATCAAGTATTAGATTATAAATCAGAATATAAGGGGATTCCAGTTAAACTGGCAGTCTGTTATTCCTTCACTCTTGAAGAAACCAAAAGGAAAACTATTTCTAGGCATGCAGAAAAAGAATATGCCGAATTAGAGAAAAAAATCAAAGTATTTTCCAAGCGTAGCTTCGCGTGCGAAGCAGATTCACAAAAAGAAATAGAAGAGTTTTTAAAGACTAAAGGGAAAAAATTAAAATACCATTCTGTTAATTTGAATATTGAAATGAATGAAAAACGTAAGCGTAAAAAAGCTGATAATAAGGATTCACAAAAGGAATATGAATATACTATTAATTTAGAAATTAACCGTGAAGATTCAAAAATTGAAGCAGCAATTGAAAGAGAGTGTACTTTCATCTTAGCAAGTAATGATTCTGATATTTCATGTGAAGAAATGCTGAAAGAATACAAAACTCAAAGCAGCGTAGAGAAAAAGTTTCAGCAGCTAAAAGCACCAGAGTTTATAGATGACCTTTTTGTAAAAACTCCCAAAAGAGTTGAAGCCTTAACATACATGATACTTATTGGTTTAATGATTTTATCAGTAATGGAACATGTAGTCAGACGTGAGATGAAGAAAGATAATACGATTATACTTGGACCTGGAAAAATAAAAATGTCCAAGCCGAGTTTAAAAGCTATAATGGGTATCTTTGAGTATGTGCCTATACAAGTAATTAAAGTTAATAACAATTGTATAAGAAAGTTTCAAAAACCACTAAAAGATAATCAACGGCAGATATTGAATTATTTAGGTTTGGATGAAAGTATTTTTGTTGGACATGCTATTTAACAAGTATATATTTCAAAAAATTTAATAATGATTCCATTAGGGATAGTTTAGAAATTTACTATGGAATAATTCACATATAGATATATATTATTCCAAACTTTAAATAAAGAAAAGATATTTCACTGAAATGCATAGCATTCAGCGAAATATGAGATAAATATAAGAATTTAAATTTTTAACAATAAAAAAACTTAAAAAGTTAATAATTTATAGGAAACAGCAGGGTTTGTAGAATATACAGAAATTACTATAAATAATAGATTTAAGTTATTATTCTTATAATCTTATAAAAATTACTAATACAGT
Organism: Clostridium beijerinckii; assembly: GCF_036699995.1. NCBI lineage: Bacteria > Bacillati > Bacillota > Clostridia > Eubacteriales > Clostridiaceae > Clostridium > Clostridium beijerinckii. The sequence goes on from NZ_CP144906.1 coordinate 2,706,977, forward strand.
TTGTTCGAGCTATTCTATTTATTTCTATTAGATAGGTAGTTCTTGTGAATAGCATTAAAGAAAAAATCGGTAATTTCTTCATTAATTTTATCATTAGAATTATTATGAACTTGATTATTTTTCTTTTTTAAACAAGGAGTATGTTCATTTGTTTTTTGTTTTTTAGCTGAATCGAATTTTATTATTTTTGAATTGCTCATTATAATATCATCTCCGTTCTTTATTATAGAATGTCTTTCGCCATTTATATATTTTACATACATTAATTCCATGAACGCACCGCCTTATACTTATTAATTAAAATAAAAGTATTAAATAAATTTACTGATAACTAAGTATATGAGTCTAGCTTATGAAATATTACATAATAATATTAAAGTAATTTTTCTCAGCGATATGAGTTATGGTATAATTTTCATATAATCTTATAAAGGAATAAATATATTTAATCATAGTTATATTATTAATAGAAAATATTTTTGCAGTTAAATATTATATTAGTATATGGAGTGGGATAAATGAAAAATAATGCAGCACAAAGAGAATTTAAAAAGTATAAGGGTCAGATAAATCAAATAGAAGAAATAGTTGAGCATTCAAAGCCAGGAGCATTATTAGAGCATGAGAGCTCAATAAGAAAGAAACTTAGACATCTTAAGGAATTAGAAAATCAGAGTTTAAGAGATTTTAATGAGGTTTATGAGAGATATGAAGAGCTATTAGAAACTGTTTCAAAGAAAATGCTTGACTACTATAATAAAAGTAATAATACAAGTTTTGATTTTTATGAAGTAGTGCGTGGAAATTATAATAGTTTTTTAAATCAAGGATTAATGACAATATTAACCAAACAACATATTCCTAAATTAGTTGCAAAAGAATTTGAAGAAAATTTCCCAAGTAATCCTAAAGATGAGTATCGTCAAGCACGAAGCATGAAAAGAAAGTTCTACATACATTTAGGAGATACAAATACAGGTAAAACGTATAATGCTTTAGAACGTCTTAAAAGTGCAAAAAAAGGTGTTTATTTATCGCCACTTAGAATTCTAGCCTTAGAAAATTTTGAAAAGTTAAATAGAGAAGGAGTAATTTGTGATCTTTTAACTGGTGAAGAGGAAATAATAAATGTGGGATCTACTCACACATCATGTACAATAGAAAAAGTTAATTTAAAAGAACATTATGATATAGCTGTAATTGATGAGATTCAGATGATAAGTGATCCTTTTCGTGGAATGGCATGGAGCAAAGCTCTACTAGGGCTCCAATGTGATGAAATACATATATGTGGAGCTGCAAATGCTAAATATATATTAGAAACAATTATAAGTGATTGTAAAGATGAATATGAAATAAGAGAATATACAAGAGCTATACCATTAGAAGTTGAATATAAGAATTTTAGTTATAATGATGTTCAGGAAGGTGATGCTATTGTAGTCTTTTCTAAAAAAAGAGTATTAGAAATAGCAGAGGAATATTCAAGTAGAAACATTAAGGCAAGTATAATTTACGGTGATTTACCACCTGAAGTTAGGAAAATGCAATACGAACAGTTCATTAATAAAGAAACAAAAATTCTTGTGACTACTGATGCGATAGGGATGGGAGTTAATTTGCCTATCAGAAGAATTATATTTATGAGTATAAGGAAATTTGATGGAGAAGAAGTAAGAGAGTTAACTTCGCAGGAAATAAAACAAGTAGGAGGGCGTGCTGGTAGACTTGGTATTTATGATGTTGGTTATATTGCCAGTGTTGGCGGCAATGCAGATATAATTAAATCTAAATTAGAAACAGAAGACGAGGTTATAAAACAAGCTGTTATAGGGCCATCAGAAGCAATACTTAAGATTAGAAGTCTGCCTTTAAATGAAAAATTAGCTCTTTGGAGCACAAGAACAGAAAAATTAGATTATTATACTAAGATGGATGTAAGTGAATATATTTTGATCTTGGATAGACTAAGGAAATACAAGCTTAATGAGGAAATTCAATGGGATTTATTGAAAGTTCCATTTGATGTGTCTAGAGATGAACTTATGGATGCATTTTTAAATTATGTAGATGAACTATTTGTGAATAAACAGAAAGAGTTATTTAAACCCCAAAACTTTAATGGTGGTTTGGATGATTTAGAAATTTATTATCAGAAGATAAATATGTATTACTCATTTTCTAAAATATTTAATTTAAAACTAGACGTTCAATGGGTTTATGATGAAAGATTAAAAGTAAGTGAAGAAATAAATGATATATTATTAAGACTTTAATAATATCAATAATTAATAATGTAATAGGTAATAATAAATTAAGTATTATATAGATAAACCAACTAAGACCTAGACTTATGCATATATCTCGCCGAAATGAGAATTATGCTGTTGTTCCAGTTTCTAAGGAAATTATGATGGATGATTCTAAGCTCACAAGTTGCACCCAAGATGCTAGCCTCAAAGGCAAGCTTTGAACTAGCATACTTGGAACAACTTTTAATCTAAGAATCAAAGCCATCAAATTCCTAATGAAACATTTCACAAAAGCATAATTCTTATTTCTAGTTGGGATATATTTCATAGTATAAATCTAACTTAAAGTTGGGTTATCTATAAGCTTACTTAAATTTGTTATTACCTATTATCTCGTAAAACATATTTCAAAATAAGAATTATAAAATTAGCAGTGCAAGTAAGTTTCAAAATTAATAACAAATTATTATATACTTGCTTAATTAGCTGTCAAGAAGAGAAAAACAAAGAGTTGTAATTGCTCATGCATTAGTAAATGATTCTGATATTATCAAACTATTTATTTTCATTGAATATTAATCAATATTATATCATTGAAATAGTATAGCACATTTATGAAATGTTGTTTACAAATATCAATAACATTGTTAAAGTAATCTACGAATTTGAAAATTTATCTCAATGATTATATTAAAATGGAATTTTATAAGGAATTGAAAAGGTTAACTTTAAAATTATCATAAAATTTTCTTGAAAATTGTAATAATATATTTATATATATCCAATTTTGAGGTATACTTTAATTGTTTGAGTTTTTTTATAATAATAAGCCGATTTACAAAATAATTAAAAAAGGGGAACGCAAATGAGTGAATTAAATCATGAACTTGGAATTATAGCATTAGAAAGTTGTTCAGAGTTAGGTAATGCTATAGACAAGTATATCCAAAAAAACAGAAATTGTACTGAGTCATTCTTAGTGCCACTTGATGAAATACGATTTTCTAATGGTGAAGGAAAAGTTAAAATTTCTGAATCTATCAGAGGAAAGGATATTTATATTTTATGCGATGTTGGAAACTATAGCTGTACATATAAGATGTTCGGGATTGAAAATCACAAAGGTCCTGATGAACATTTTCAAGATATAAAGAGAACTGTTGCAGCAATTAGAGGTAAGGCAGCGAGAATAACTGTAATTATGCCTCTTTTATATGAATCAAGACAACATAGGCGTAAAGGCAGAGAGTCTTTGGATTGTGCTTTAGCACTTCAAGAACTTGAAAGATTAGGTGTTGATGAAATTATCACTTTTGATGTACATGACCCTAATATTCAAAATGCTATTCCTTTACTATCTTTTGAAAATGTGTATCCAACATATGATATTGTAAAAGGAATCCTATCAAATGAGGAATCACTAGAATTAGATAAAGAAAAGCTACTTGTAATAAGTCCTGATACTGGAGCGATGGATAGGGCTATATATTACTCAAGTGCTTTAGGAGTAGATGTTGGCTTATTCTACAAGAGAAGAGATCATTCTACAATTGTTAATGGAAAAAACCCTATTGTTCAGCATGAATATATGGGAAGAGCTGTTGAAGATAAAGATGTTTTAATAGTTGATGATATGATAGCATCAGGAGAATCTGTTCTTGATATAGCTAAAGAATTAAAGAAAAGAAATGTTAAGAATATATATGTTGCAGCAACTTTTGCTTTCTTTACAGAAGGATTTGAAAAGTTTAATAAGGCTCATGAGGAAGGTTTATTGACAAGAATATATTCTACTAATTTAACATACATACCAGAAGAGTTAAAAGACTCAGCTTGGTTTAAGAGCGTTGATATGTCAGAGCTTTGTGCTAGAATTATCAATAGATTAAATTATGGAAGATCAATTGCTAAATACATGGATGCAACAAGAATAATACATAGCTTATTAAATAAGTAATTATTTATATTTATTTTATGAGAAAAGAGCTACTTAGGTTTTTAAGTGAAATAACAATTTCATTTAAGTACTTAAGTAGCTTTTTTGATAGTTATAGTAGTGAAAGTAAATTTATATAATAAAGCAGTGTACATACTACAATAATGTTAATTATAAAAATGTTCTTCTTGATGCTATTAATCTAAGCTCAGTAGCATCTGTTATATCATAATTATACTCACTACCTCTAGAATATGCTGAATTTTTATTATAAATATATTCTGAATTACTGAAAAGTGAATTTAAAACAGATTTACATAGTTTAAATGCATAAGTTAGAATTTTAGATATACCTTTTGAAACTTTATTAAGGGAAATATTTTTATTAGTTGTATAGGTTACCAATTTCAAATTAGATTTATTAATAGCTTTACCATTCATAATAATCCCTCCAGTTTAAAAAAATAATTTGTATTCTTTTAATGATATTTAATTTTTAATTACTTCTATACTAATAATATAAATCATTTATATTAAAACTGCATCCTCATATAAATTCCCATTTGGTAAAATAGCAGGCAATTTTCTGAAGATATTTATAAAAATAAATTTAATATTATCTTTATATTAATAAAGGTTTGTCAAATGTTAATAATTAATAAATTTAATACAAATTTCTTCTAAAATGGATCAAAAAATTAATATATTTTAGTAACAATATCAGTAATAAAAGTTATGAATAGTTAATATATATAATGTGAAAGAGAATTAAGTAAAATAATTGTTTATATAACTACATAATATCAAGTGAAACTTGATTCAAGTGGGGTCTTATCCTCAGTTAAATCTTAGTCTAACTTATCTATGGTCCAGCCACTGTTATCAGACGCTTAAAAAAGTGAGTGACAAATGTGACTAGACATCAGATAAATTATGTTGTTATTTTAGTAGAGAAGACTCATATATTAGGATTTTGTTTTTAGAATGTTGAGATTTATATTTAGTAGATGCCAGGGGAGGATAAGATGAAAATTAGGTGTAAATTTGCATTAATAGTAACCTTACTATTTTTTATGACAATGATGAGTAATGAATTGCCAGCTTTTGCAGAACCTGAACTATCACTCGAACAAGCTATACAGAACATTCAAGAATGTGATAGCAAAATTGATAATAATATAGACAAGCTAAATAAGATTAAAGAGGAAGTTTTTCAAAAGGAAAAGCAAATAAAGGATAATGAAGAACAATTAAAGATAGCTAAGGAGGATGTAGAAGAGAAAGATAAGAAATTAGCTGATAGATTAAAAGGTATACAGTTAAGTGGAGGTGTTGAATCAACAACACTTCAATACTTAGATGCTTTAATTTCTTCGGGCAATGTTTTAGAAGCAATGAATAAGGCATCATTAATATATAAAATATGTGAAAATGATAAAAATATGATTTTACAAGCAAAAGAGTCAGAAAAAAGAATCGTAGAAGTAAATGAAGAGATAGAAAAAGGAAAAGCTGATTTGCAAAAAAATGAAAACGATATTAGAAATCAAGTTGTAGAATTAGAGGATCAAAAAGATAAATTATTAAAATATATTAAAGAAAATAATATATTATTGAGCACCAATACAGGCATAACTGTTCCGGTTACATTATCATCTGATATTACTGGTCAGAAAAGGTCTCTAATAGAAGAAGCTGAAAAATATTTGAAAGTTCCTTATTTATGGGGAGGAGAGTCACCAGCAGGCTTTGATTGCTCGGGTTTGATTCAATATGTATTTAAGTCGCAAGGGATATATATACCTAGAATATCACAAGATCAGCAGCGTTTTGCAAAAGCAATTAGTATATCTGAAATTAAACCAGGAGATTTGGTATTTAATAAACCCTCAGAATCTACACACGTAGGGATGTATATAGGGGATGATATGTATATTCAAGCACCTCGTACTGGAGATGTAGTTAAAATAAGCAGATTAAGCAGGTCTAATATGAAGTATGTAGGGAGAGTTTTAGATTAGAGTCATATTAAAAATTACAGTGCATAAGGCATTTCAAATTTTAATATATGCCTTATGTACTGATGTTAAAAATGTTTAATCATATATGTCAGAAAATTCTATTTTTATTCTTTGAATATTACTTTCTTTTGCTAAATCCTCATCTGAAGTAATATTTTCGCTTTCTGGCAAAACTTTAACGGGAAGCTCTATTATGAACTCACTGCCTTTGCCATATTCACTATTGATTTTAATTGTACCATTGTGAAGTTCAATAAGAGATTTTACGAGAGAAAGCCCGATGCCACTGCCTTCTCTTTTTCGCGAAAGAGATTTATCTACTTGAACAAATCTCTTGAAAATAGATAATTGTTTATCTTTAGGGATACCAACACCAGTATCTTTTACTGAGACCATAATGCTTGAATCTTTATCTAATATATTTACAAATATACTTCCTCCAGAGGAAGTAAACTTTATGGCATTTGAAAGAAGATTAAGCATTATTCTTTCGATTTTATCTGCATCACAAGCCATTGTCTTTTCTTCAACGTTTGTATCAAAAATAATATCTAAACCTTTGTTTTTAGCATAATCAGTTACAGATAAAGTTATATCTTCTATAGTGGATATGATATTTTCATTTTTTAAGTTGAGTTTAAAGTACTCAGCATCAATTTTAGTAATATCTATTAAATTATTTACCAGCCTCAACAACCTATAGCAGTTTTGCTTCATAATATTATAGTATTTGCTTATTTTGTCTTTGCTATCTGTATTAGTTTTGTTTGCTCCGATTAAATTTAGAAGCTGAAGAGTGCTAAGCATTACGTTAAGTGGAGTTCTAAATTCATGAGACAAATTTGCAAAAAATTCTGTTTTAAGTTTATCATATTCTGCTGCTTTATCTAATAATCTGCTTTGCTCTTGGATTTTTAATTTAAGATTTTCAGATTTTTTGTGTTCAGAAATATCTCGAATAACACTTAGTATACATGGATTGCCTTCATATTCAATAGCTCCAGAGTATATATTTACTGGAATAATATTTCCATCGAATTGAACCATTTTTTCTTCGATTATAGGTACTGATATATTATGCTTAAGCACTTTTTCAAATCTATTAAGTATAATATCTCGATAATCCTTATGAACGATGCCAATTTCAAATAAGTCTCTACCTAGAACACTTTTAAAATTGTTAATGTTTAGTAATTTTTCCACGCCTTTATTCACAAAAAGTATTTTATAATTTGTGTCTAAAATAAAGACTCCCTCATAAATACTGTCTAATATGTATAAGAGTTGCCCCTTTTTCTTTTCAATTAATTTATAAGTATCTTTTAGTTTTTTATATTTCTCTTCTCTGAGAAATTTTATATTGCTAATTTTTTTCTTATTTTTTAATTCGAGCTTCCAATCAAGTATAATCTTTTCAATAAACATATGGAAAAAATCTAAACCGACAAAAAAAGAATCGTAAGGTAAGTTTAAGTTGTTAGCTAGCATTTGAATTTCTTTTATACTGTCCTCATAAATTCCTGTGTCTAATAGGAGAAGCTTATTGGGTTTCCTATCTAATATAACTGAAGTATTATCTTTATCCATGTTTTTAAGCCAGCCTGATGTTATAACATATGAATTTGTATTTAAAAGATTATTAACTACATCTTTATTAATAAATAAGTTAAGGCAGTGTTCCATTTTATAGAGTGTGCATTTTTCTTTGTTATTAATAAGATCTTCCAAGTTAGAGCAGCAACAATTATCCTCAATAATAATAAAAGTTTTATTACATCTTTCTTCACATAAATTAATAGCTTCTATTAAACATTGATTTTTTTTGTTTGTTGCTTTTGAACATGTAGATGCAAATGGTATAATCATAACATTTTTTATATTATAAGTCTTTACTGCAAATTCAATCTCTTCAATAAAATTTTCACAAATTACTATACCCAAATTAGTTTTCATGTTATCCTCCCATTTTAGCTAAAAGATTAATTTACCTAATAGCTGATTTTTACTAATAGACCGTTTATTATTCAATAGTGATTTTGTAAGTAAAAGTGACTATTCCATATGTTTAAATAATTAGCTATGTATATAGGCTTTGCTAAATATATATTAAATTTATAATTTATCAGAAATTTGTTTTAGCATCAAAAGTTGATTAAACAAATGCATTAATATTATACCCCTTTTTTTTCTAAAATTCTATAAAATTACCCATTTTTACAGTTTATTTGATATTATAAAATGTAGATAGTATGCAATATTAAGAGCAAGCTAAATTAAAAATGAGGGGACAAGATAATAGAAACTGATACAGATATAATTTTTCATATTATAAAGTTACTGTTTTGCATATACTATGTTTAACTTAAAAGCAAGATATAAAATAAGCTAATAAATTTTGGAGGTAATAATGAATACAAAAGAGAATTTTTTAAGCAACGTGAAAAGTGGTGAAAACATAAAGATATCATTAATGGTCATGAGAATATTATTTAGGGATCCTGCAAAAATAGTATGTATATTGGCTGATAAAAGTGGCGAAATAAAGGCAAATCTTCCAAACAAAAAGGATGATATTGCTGAAGGAAGAGTAGTAGAAATTGAAGGAATTAAAGATGGGATTCTAGATGTAAAAACATATGAAATTATTACAAACTACAACATTTCAGATTATCTTCCAACAGTAAATAGGCCTGTTGGGGATATTATGCAGGAAATAGAGCTTTATACAAGTAAATATATAATTTCAAAAGAGGCCAAAGCTTTGAACGATTATTTCTTTAAAGACGAAGAGTTTCTAGATAAATTTAAAAGAGGTATAGGCGGAGTATCGATGCATCATAATTACATAGGAGGACTTGCAGAACATACATTAAATGTTATGCATTTAACTTTAATGCTTTGCGAAAGATATGGTTGTAGAAGAACAGAAATTGCCATACTTGCTGCAAAATTACATGATATAGGGAAGATTTATGAGTTATCTTATGACGGTCCATTTAAATATACACTTAGGGGTGAAATGGAAGGGCATATTGTTATTGGTGTAGAAATGATAGATAAGGCAATTATGAAAAATCCTTCATATTATAGTGAGGATTTTATCATGAGAATAAAAGGCTGCGTAATTCAACATCATGGAAAACTTGAATATGGTTCGCCTAGAGAAATGAGAATGGAAGAATCTTTTATAATAAATTATGCAGATTCAATAGATGCGACAATGAATAAAATTTCTCAAATAAAAGATAAAACAGAGCCAGGAAATTGGTCAGAATACGATAGAAGAATTGAAACTAAATTATATTTATAGTTAAAGAAAAGGGATGCGATTAATTATATGAATATTTTATTTATGAAAGTAACACTAAGAGCATCGTGGGTTCACTCATTAAAAGAGAAAAGAATGATTGTAAAAAGTATAATACAAAAATTAAAAAATAAGTTTAATATATCTGTATCTGAGGCTTATGAACAGGATGTTCATAAAACAATAGTTATAGGTATTGCAGGAATGTGTTCGAATTCAGCTCAAGCTGATTCTACTATGGAGAACATTATAACCTTTATAGAAAATAATACAGATGCAGAAATAATAGATATACAAAGAGAGGATATTAGAGTGTAAAGATAGAGACACATAAATATAAGTGTTTGAGGGATGTGTCATAGAGCAATAATTTTAGATTCTATATATAAAAATACAAATTTAAATCCGATACTTTTTAATAAATTGTGTAAGTAGTGCTAAAGGATACCAAGTCAATACGATAAATTTTTCATACTGACTTGGTTATTTAATTAATATATTTTATTAAACTTGTTCTGCAATATAGTAAAGCAATTGCTCAGTAGCATCCCAACCTAAGCAAGGATCAGTAATTGATTTTCCATAAATGTGTTCATCAATTTTTTGACATCCTTCTTCTATGTAACTTTCTATCATAACACCTTTAACTAATTTTTTTAAATCATTGTTATATCCTCTGCTGTAGAGTATTTCTTTAACTATGCGGGGTTGCTCAGCAAATTTCTTCATAGAGTTAGCATGATTTGCATCGACAATTACTGCTGGATATGGAAAGTTACATTCTCCATATAGTTCAGAAACTCTCATTAAATCTTCGTAGTGATAATTAGGAATATTATTACCATGCTTATTAACTGAACCACGCATAATTGCATGCGCATAAGGATTACCAGTAGTATTTACTTCATTATGCCTATATAAAAAGTTATGTTTTGCATGAGCTGCTTGGATTGAGTTAAACATTACTGATAAGTCTCCACTTGTTGGATTTTTCATACCAACAGGGACATCAATCCCACTAGCTGTAAGTCTATGCTGTTGATTTTCAACACTTCTTGCTCCAATAGCCACGTAAGTAAGTAAATCATCGCAGTACATATAATTCGAAGGATAAAGCATTTCATCTGCAGGAGTTAAACCAGATTCTTCTATAGCACGAATAAACATTTTTCTGATTGAAATCAATCCTTCAAGAATATTAGGTGATTTTTCAGGATCTGGTTGATGAAACATTCCTTTATATCCTTCGCCAGTAGTTCTAGGCTTATTTGTATAAATTCTAGGAACAATAAAAAGCTTATCCTTAACTTTTTCATTTACTTTTGCAAGTCTGCTAACATAGTCGCAAACAGAATTTTCATCATCTGCCGAGCAAGGTCCTATTATGACTACAAACTTATCACTATTGCCTGAAAATATTTTCTTAATTTCTTCATCTCTTTCTGCTTTAATCCTTTTTAGATTGTCAGCTAGAGGAGTAATTTCTTTTATTTCCTCTGGAGATGGTATTTTTCTTACATTTACAAAACTCATTGTAAAGCCCCCTTGTATAAAATTATATATATCTAAAAATGAATTAAATATGTTGTATACTATAAATAATATAATGCTATATTATTTTAAAAATAAGTATATATCATTTGTAAAAAATTCAAATTTAGTATATCCATATTACTATATAATTGCTGAAAAATCTAGTAAAGTTTAGAATTTAGCAAAAATATTTTGATTTTTTTATGGATATATTAAGAAAATTTACGAAATAGTAATCAAAGTAGATAATATAATCGTTTGGTTTATGAACGAAAAAGAGATAAATAAATGGAACATTTTTATTATTTACAATCTAAGTACTTTTTAGGAATTTATTTCAAGGAAACAGCATATATTTTATAGGTAAAAATATTTGAGAGGTATTTATGTCTATTTATTTTGATTTAAAAACTATTAATGAACTTACAGGAAGCAATTCGTATAGGCAGCCTAAAGAACTTACATTAGATGATTTATCACAATATGATGGAAGAGGAGGAAAACCTGCGTATGTAGCTATAGAAGGTGTCGTTTATGATGTAAGCAATGAATCAAATTGGAGCGGAGGGACACACTATGGTCTTAATGCAGGTCAAGATTTAACAGACCAATTTAATTCTTGTCATGGAATGATGCAAATTCTTAATAATGCACCTAAAGTTGGCATATTAGTAGATGATAATAACATGAGTAACATGAATTTTGATATCAATGAAAATATGAAGAGGCAAGTTAAGCAAAATACATCGAATTTTAGACCAGATGATTGGATTAGATATGTTGAGCCAATAGTGAGTTATTCTTTGAGTGACAATAATCAGGGAACTGGATTGCAAGGTGCTGGAGCACGACGCTCATATCAAAAAGCTATTTTACTAGGAGTGCTTGTTGGCTTAGGAAGAACTCCTCAGGAAGCAATTACACAAGTTCAACAGTGGCAGAATACAGGAGCAACTACTTTATTAGGAGGACCAAGTACCGGAGGAACAACAAGCGGTGGCACAGGAACTGGAGGAACAACAGGCGGTGGCATGGGAACTGGAGGAACAACAGGCGGTGGCATGGGAACTGGAGGAACAACAGGCGGTGGCATGGGAACCGGAGGAACAACAGGCGGTGGCATGGGAACTGGAGGAACAACAGGCGGCGGCATGGGAACTGGAGGAACAACAGGCGGCGGCATGGGAACTGGAGGAACAACAGGCGGCGGCATGGGAACTGGAGGAACAACAGGCGGCGGCATGGGAACTGGAGGAACAACAGGCGGCGGCATCGGAACTGGAGGAACAACAGGCGGTGGCATGGGAACTGGAGGAACAACAGGCGGTGGCATGGGAACCGGAGGAACAACAGGCGGTGGCGCAGGAACTGGAGGCACCACTAGAGGTGAATCAATAGTAAGAAATAGACTTTTTTTTGATTAGATTAAATATTAAAAGCATAAAGGATGTGATATTATTCATATCCTTTTTGAGCATAAAGATAAGTTTGTTTAGTATATTAATTTACAATATAGATTTTACTTATGATTAAACTAACATTCTTTCAATTTTGTTGATTAATTCCATAGGTAAATCACCTCTTAATGATCTTTCTAGCAAATTTGGATTTTTTATGTCATTTGTTAATAGAAATTTTTCTATTAGCGCTGCTTCTTTTTTTCTGTTAGGATCTAATTGATAGAGTACATACCAATCTTCCAAGGACATTAAAGGAATATCTATCCCATTAATTTTCGTTGATTCTGAGATTGAATCAGAATGAAAAATATATTTGAACGTACCATCTCTATGATTAATCTTTAATCCAGCTATTATGTTAATCTCAGAGCCTTCTATAATAGATCTATAAAAATATTTTGGTGAATATAATTTGCTTTCTTTGTTTGGTTTTTCATTGTTTATACCTTTAAGCATTTCATCAATTTTTTCAATATCGTTTATATCAATAAAAATATATATATCATTTAGGCTATCTAAAAGTCCAAAGTTACTTAGTAAGACTGATCCTCCTACACCCCAAACGATATTTAAATTATTAAGCTTATTTCCTATATAACTCAATGCTTTAAGCATTTTTTTCACCTCTTGAATTTATATTAATATAGATTATTGATGTTAATAATATTATTAATATTTAAAAAAAATTTATTCATTAGAGCACAAAATATAAATAATGACCTATTTAGGGGAATAAGTCATTATTTACACCTTTGTTAGCATTTATATAATTATTAATTATGGGGAGAAATAATAATAATTAAATTACTATCTCAAATATAATATATATCATTATTGTGTCAATAGTATGTCAAATATGAAATAATACCCAGTTTTGAAACCTACTAAGTATTAACTTGAAACACTTCAAATATATGGTATAGTAGTTTATAGAATATATAAAATTAGTGAGAGTGAGATAAATTATGGAGTGGATTGATGCAGTAAAGGATTATAATCCTTGTAATGAGCAGGAAATGAAGGATAAGGAAATTATATTAAAGTATTCTAGCATATTTGATGATATTTTAACTAGAGATAATGAAATTATACATATGACAAGTTCAGCATTTGTGATTAATAAAGCTAGAAGCAAGGTTTTAATGGTTCATCATAATATATATAATTCATGGGCATGGACTGGTGGCCATGCTGATGGAGAGAAAGATTTATTGTCTGTTGCTATTAAAGAAGCAGGAGAGGAGACGGGGGTAAAAAATTTAATACCTGTTAATAATGAAATAGCCTCAATAGATATTTTACCTGTCTTTGGACATGTAAAAAAAGGAATATTTGTTTCTCCGCATTTACATGCTTCTCTAGCATATATTATTGAAGCTGATGAAACTGAGAAGCTTATTGTTAAGCCAGATGAAAATAGTGCTGTTAAATGGATACCTATTGATGAAATAAATTTATTTTCTAATGAACAACACATGAAAAAAGTTTATGATAAAATAGTTTTTAAGATAAAGAATTTATAGTTATTGAGATATGCATGGAAATGCCTTCGGCACATAAATTTGATAGGATAATAATAACGATAAATATTTACATAATATTTTATTGTAATGAAAAAATAGAATTGTGAATGAGAATTTGATTATAAGCTATAAACTTAATTACAGTAAGTTTGATTATGTAAGGAGAAATAGATATGAGATATGTAATAGTTTCTGTAGTACACGGTGAAGCAGGAGATTTTAATAATAATTTAAGAAAAGAACTTTTTAGAAATTTTAAAGCAAAATCATCTAAACTTCCTGCACATTTTACAATTAAGGCACCTTTTGAATATGATGATGGAATTGCAGATTTAAATAATGCTCTCGATGAATTTATTAAAGTGGAAAAAGCAGAGCCATTTACAATTGATGGATATGATCATTTTAATGATAGGGTAATTTTTATGAAGGTAAATATGTCTAAGGAGGCAAAAGAAGTTCATGATAGACTAATCGATAAAATGAATGAGATACCATATATTAAATTTGATAAAAAAGATGGCAAAAATAAAACTTTCCATGTGACCTTGGCATCAAAGAATTTAAAATTTATTTATGATAAAGTTTGGGATTACATTCATCGATATAATTGCGAGTTTAAGTGTAGCTTCGATAATATAACTATTTATAAATGGGAAGAAGGAACTTGGAAATTATATAAGGAATTTAGATTAAGTTAATTTAACTACAATTGAAGGATATAGAGATAAAAAACTATTTTGTTGTTTAACTATTTAAAAGGATAGATAGACAACAAAATAGTTTTTTATTTTTTAAAATAATATTTATACGGTCATATTTTTCGTTGAGTGCATGTTTAAAACTAAAAGTCTTGAAGATATTAATGCAGTGATAGGAATGATAAGAATAATACCTATGCCACAGCTTAAAACTTGAAATACTTCAGAGCAAAAAACTTTTTCATTTATAATAGTAGAGATAGGGTAATTAAGTTCATTAAAATATATTATTAATGTCATAAATCCGCTTATGTATGCAAAGAGAAGGGTATTAGTCATAGTTCCTAAGATATCTTTGCCAATATTCATTCCAGATTTAAATAAGCTATTCTTACTTGACATAGGATCATTCTTATAAATTTCATTCATTGATGATGATATTGATATAGATACATCTATAATTGCTCCCAATAATCCAATTAGAATTTCACATATTACAATCTTTGAAAAGTTCAATTGAACATATAGAGATAGGAAGGCAACAGTTTCAGCCTGTTCATTGCTAAAACCCTGTATTTGGGCATTCATACTCATATTATATGTTATAAACATAACTAGGAAAATAACTATTATAACAGATAATAAAGAAGATAATGTTTTTTTATTAAATCCGTTAATAAAAAATAAGCTAAAAAAGCTAATGAAAATTGCACAAACAAAAGTAACTTTAATAGGATCAATTTTTGCACCAATTAGAATAAGCATAAAGAAAAAAGTAAAGAAATTTAAGATTAAAGTAAAAAATGATTTAATTCCTCTTGTGCCTCCAACAATTGTCATAAGGATAAATAAAATAATTAATAATATTAGTATTATATTCATGATCTTAAACTTCTCCAATCTTATGTTTTTTTAGAATAGCAATAGATGTAAAAATTGTTATCGGAATACTTAAAACTATTCCTATACTTCCAATAAGCGCTCTCATAAATTCTAGAGAAAGATTTATATTTATAATATAAGTTATAGGTAACCCGTTTCTAAGCAGAAGTAATATTATTGGCATACTACCACTTAGATAAGCAAAAACTAGTGTATTTGACATTGTTCCCATAATATCTTGTCCAATTTCTCGAGCAGATTTAATTATGGACTTACTATCAATATTGGGATTTTTATCATAAAGCTCATCTATGGCAGAAGATATAGAAATTGCAATATCCATTATTCCACCTAGTGTACCTATAATAAGTTCAATGAAAAATATCTTTTCTGGAGGATGAGTTAGAAACTCCATTTCTTCAAAGTGAATTCCACTCCAATTATTTAACTTAATCACAATACCAGCTATTAGCATGGAGGTTAAAGTACCTACTAAAGTTCAAATTATGGCTGAAGCTGTTTTTTTATTTTTTCCTGATACTATAAATAAAGAAGCAATTATAAAAAGTATACTTCCTATTATAGAAAGTATAGCTAAGTCATAACCTTTGGAAAATAGACCAATTATTGAAAATACAATTAAAATATTAACAACAACACTTACTAAAGATTTAAAACCTTTTATTCCTCCAACGAGCAATATCAGAGCTATAAAAATGTTTATCATATAAATAACATATTTGTCCCTCTTTAGATCTAGAATTTTTGCAGAAGTTATTTCATTATTATCGTTACTTTGCAGAGATATAAAAATTTCATCATTTACTTTTAAATCTAAGTCGTTAACTTGAGAAAATGATGTTGTATTATTAAGTTCAATGGAATTTCCTTTAAACGTACCATTCATAATAATAGCTTCAATTTTTTGATTTTTCATAGGTTCTATTTTTCCAGTAGAATTTTCTTCTTTGGATTCATTTTCGGTTATTGATGTTATTTTAGCTATTGGATTTCCATATAAATTTTCATTAGTAGAAATAAAAAACAAACTAGCTAAAGATACAACAATTAAAATTAATATAATTAAAACAGTCTTTTTATTAGGTTGTTTACCTATATTTGCATCTAATTTAAATAAGTACTTATTTAATAAATTCTTAGTCATACACCTGTAGCTCCCTTAAAATACATAATTATAACAAATTGTAAATTTACATTCTAAAAAATTATACTCTTATAAAGTTGTGTAATCAATCATATTATGATCAAAAAATATAAAGTTACTAATTATTTGATTTTACATAATAAGATAAGTAATTATGGAATTTTTTTATTCTTGTAACATTTTTGACTAAATTCTGTGACAAAACTGTAAAAATTATCTTATATAATTTAAGAAAACATAAGTTAATACAAAAATAATTGGACTATAGAATAACATATTTGAAAGGATGTAATTTAAATGAAAAATAAAAGTATTAAGAGTAAAGTTATGACAGGCGTTATTTTAGCGAGTATGGTAATATCTGCAAGTACAGGAGTATTTGCAGCAGATTCTTTAAATGTTTCAAACAATAAGTCAGCAGTTCAACATCAAGGTAGAGAGAATGGTTTCCAAACAAAATTAGATTCTTTAGTAGCAGCAGGATCTATAACTTCAGATCAAGAAACTGCTATAAAAGAAGCACTAATGCCACAAGGTGGATTTAAAAATGGAGTATATAAGGATTTCTTTAAAACTAAATTATCAGATTTAGTGACAGCTGGAACAATAACAGCAGATGAACAGACAGCGATAGAAACAGCACTTGAAAATACTAAGGGAAACTTTAAAACAGTTTTAGATAATCTAGTAACAAATGGCACACTAACTTCAGACAAAGAGACAGCAATAGAAAATGCATTAAAGCCAGAAGCTAGAAATGGAGGACATAAAGATTTCTTTAAGACTAAGCTATCAGATTTAGTGACAGCTGGAACAATAACAGCAGATGAACAGGCGGCGATAGAAACAGCGCTTGAAAATACTAAAGGAAACTTTAAAACAGTTTTAAATAATCTAGTAACAAATGGCACACTAACTTCAGACAAAGAAACAGCAATAGAAAATGCATTAAAGCCAGAAGCTAAAAATGCAGGACATAAAGATTTCTTTAATACTAAACTATCAGATCTGGTAACATCTGGAGTGATAACAGCAGATGATCAGACAGCAATAGAAACAGCATTTAAAGATGCAAAAGGAAATTTCAAAACAGTTTTAGATAATTTGGTAACAGCTGGAACATTAACTTCAGACAAAGAAACAGCAATAGAGAATGCGTTAAAACCACAAGAAAAGCAATTAGGAGAAAAAGATAAATCTAAAGGAATTGAAAAATATAAAGAGATGATAAACACTAAATTAGATGGATTAGTAACAGCAGGAACAATAACAACTGATCAAGAAACAACTATAATAGAAGCTCTTACACCTTCTAAATAAAGTTGAATTAATATTAATATGTTATAATATTTAACAAATATCGTATACGGTTATAAAAAATAATAATTAAAGAAGGGAGTATCGCAAAATGGTTATATTTTAATCATGAACGATGCTCCTTTTCGTTCACGACTTGACTTGTTAGAATCCTAAATGAAAAAGTGTTATTTAAATATGGAGTATAAATAAATAGTATTAAAATATTGAATAATAATACTATTTATTGTATAATTATTCATATAATAAAAAATATATGGATTAAATAAAAAATTATTACGTAAATTTAAGTTATATATTGTTTATAAATAGATAAACAATTTAAGAATTAGACTTATTAGATGAACATATTTACAAAGTTGCTAAAACTTTAAGCTCATATCTTCACAAGAAATCATAAATATATTTGTGAAGAAAACATTTGAAAATGAGCTGTTAAAGGTTCTTAGCTGTAGGTTGTTCCATTTTAGCTTGTCAAACTGAAAGTTGGAGCATGCTAAAGTGGATACAACCTGCTGCTTAGAACCTTCAGCGATATTTTCATAGCTTTTCGGAATCAAAATATTTATGATTTCGGTAAGTTATCACATAAGTCTAGTTTTAAAGTTGGACATCTATATTATGTATAAACTTATTTACAGTATATATACTAAATAAAATAGATTTTTTATTTATAAAAATATTATAAATAGAAGGAGAATGAGCATGGCAGTAAATTTAAGGGGAAGAAGTTTTTTGAAGTTATTGGATTTTAAACCAGAAGAGATTAGATATTTATTAGATTTGTCTAAGGAATTAAAAATGTTAAAAAGAACTGGAATTTTACATGATAAGTTGAAAGGTAAGAACATAGTACTATTATTTGAGAAGACATCTACAAGAACAAGATGTTCATTTGAAGTGGCTGGAAGAGATTTAGGGATGGGGGTTACATACCTAGATTCAGCAGGATCTCAAATGGGGAAAAAAGAAAGTATTGCAGATACAGCAAGAGTTCTTGGGAGAATGTATGATGGAATAGAGTATAGAGGTTTTAGTCAGGAAATAGTTGAAGAATTGGCTAAGTATGCAGGAGTTCCAGTATGGAATGGATTAACTGATGAATTTCATCCAACTCAAATGATTGCAGACCTTCTAACAATAGAAGAAAAACTTGGAAGATTAAAAGGCGTTAATTTTGTATATATGGGTGATGCAAGAAATAATATGGGAAACTCTCTCATGGTAGCTTGTGCAAAGATGGGCTTAAATTTCACTGCTTGTGCACCTAAAGAGTTATTTCCATCAGAAAAGTTAGTGGAAAAATGCAAGGAAATAGCTCAGGAAGTTGGAGGTACGATAACTTTAACAGAAGATGTTAATAAAGGAACTAAAAATGCAGATGTGATCTATACTGATGTATGGGTATCAATGGGTGAACCAGATGAAGTTTGGGAGAGCAGACTAAAATTGTTGAGCCCATATCAAGTAAACAAAGATGTTATGAATAATGCAAATGAAAACGCAATATTTATGCATTGTTTACCAGCTTACCATGATCTAAAAACTAAGGTAGGAAAAGATGTAGGAGAAAAATTTGGCATGACTGCATTGGAAGTTACTGATGAAGTATTCGAAGGAAAACAATCTGTGGTATTTGACGAAGCAGAAAATAGAATGCATTCTATAAAAGCGATAATGTTAGCAACAATTGGTGCATAAATTAACCAAAGTTAATGAGAAGTAGAAGACCTTTTTCATAAGAAAAATGATAATGTATTATTTTTCTTATGGATAAGGTTTTTTGTTTTTTATCGTATTAAAAGTTATGATTAAATTTGGTAAAAATCACAAAGAATGATGTAATATCTTTTTTTCATATTAGAATATGAGATAATAGATAAATGGAATAATTAATGTAATTAATTGACGTAAGGGGGAAATGGCAAAATGGGTTGTAAGATAAAAGATATGACAGAAGGAAAACCTTCAAAGCTTATTTTTATTTTTGCATTACCATTAATATTTGGTAATATATTTCAGCAACTATATACAATCGTGGACACTATAGTTATAGGTAAGTTTATAGGTGTTGAAGCCTTAGCGGCTGTAGGTTCAGGCGCGTGGCTTAATTGGATGGTAATAGATATGATAATTGGTTTTACACAGGGCTTTTCTATACTGATTTCACAATATTTTGGGGAAAATAACATAAAAAAATTACGTAAAACTGTTACAATGGCCATAATACTTGCAATTATTCTAGGAATTCTTATGACAACAATATCATTACTTGCTGTTAGACCTATATTGATAATGCTAAATACTCCAGAAAATATTATTAACGATTCACTTTCTTTTCTACTAGTTGCTTTTTGTGGAATACCTGCAATTTTAGCATATAATACGTGTTCAGCCATATTAAGAGCTTTAGGAAACAGTCGTACGCCACTTATTGCTATGGTTATAGCATCAGCAATTAATGTATTATTAGATATTTTGTTTGTAGTTGTATTCAAGTGGGGAATTAAGGGACCTGCTATAGCAACTGTAATAGCACAAATATTTTCGGTTTTATATTGTGTAAATAGTGTGCGGAAGTTATCAATACTAAAAATTACTGCTGAAGAATTTAAAATCGATATGTTTATGATAAGAAAATTAATTTTTTTAGGTACTCCAATATCATTTCAAAATGGAATTATAGGATTTGGTGGTCTTGTTGTTCAATACGTTATAAACGGTTTTGGATTTATATTTGTAGCAGGATTTACAGCGACAAATAAACTTTATGGAATACTGGAATTAGTAGCAGTTGCATTAGGCTATGCAATGTCCACATTCACAGGTCAAAATTTAGGAGCAAAAAAATATGACCGTATACGTAAAGGAATGAATTCAGCTTTAAAAATGACTGTTGGAACGTCCATTGCTCTTTCTCTAATTATATTTTTCTTTGGACGTTATTTTGTAATGATGTTTATATCTGGAAGTCCAGCAGAAGTTGAGTCAGTAACAGATGTGGCACATAAATATTTGAAGGTCATGAGTAGTATGTTATTTATATTATATATGCTTCATATTTATAGAAATGCATTGCAAGGGATGGGCGACACTATTATACCAATGATTTCTGGAATCGTTGAACTCTGCATGCGCATTTCAGTAGCACTCTTTTTGCCATTATTAATAGGAGAAACAGGGATCTATTTTGCAGAAGTGGCTGCTTGGCTTGGAGCTGAATTGATTTTGATGATTGCATATTATATAAGAGTAAAAAAACTCGGCGGTGAAGATTTGGAAAAAAACTTAGAATGTTAAGAAACATACAACTTAATTATACAAAAATTATGCACCAAATTAGAGAGAGTTTTCTATAGCAACTCTCTCTAATTAATTTTTATCTATTTCTAAATAAGCAAAGATACTCATGAAAAGTTAAAATTTTATTTGAACCAAACATCTTCATATTCTTTATGCGAAACAAACTCCTCTTCTGCAAACCAACATTGTGGTATTATCTTTTTGTTATGTTGTCTAGCAAAATCCACGACCATTTTAACAAGTTGCTGACCGATATTTTTCCCTCTAAGTTCTGGTGATACAAAAGTATGATCAAGTATAATATTATTTTCTCCACTATCTATATATGTTACTACAGCTTTTATATTATCTTCGTTATCCCCGATGTAAAATTTATGATTACCTTCCTTAATCTCAACCAAAATAATTCTCCTTTCTACTTCTAAGTAAAGTTCAAATTTATTTATTAAAACTATTATACTTTAATAGTTTATCCAAAAGCTAAAAATAATCCACAAAATTTAAACATTAAAGATTTTATTTATCATCTATATGTCAACTCAATTAACTAATAGAGAAACTCAGAATACATATTTCAAATTAAAGAGCGAGTTTTATTATTTAGTAAAAGATCTATTAAATGTTAAACTATGTTAAAAAAATATCAATCATATGCCTAAAATTTAATAAAGACATTGAAGTTAAATGAGTATTTCTTACACAGTAAAGATAGTCAATTGCTAATTAATGTTTAAGTAATAACTTATTTAAACATTAATCAGCAATTTGAATGTTAAAGAATTAACGGCTTAAAAATGTTAATTTAAAAACTATTCTTTAAATTAAAAATATAAAGGTTTATAATAAAACAAATACCAAATAATTCATTAATTAATAAGGTATTACATTTTATGTATTATATTGAATGTTATGAAAACGTATATTTGTGAGGTGATCTATTTATGCTATATTTTTTAACTGGATGAAAGTTAATAGAAACGTATTCGTGTAATAAGTTATAAGCAATTTTAAGGAGTTTGATAACGATGAAAACAGAACAAGGCCTAGTAATTGAGGTGGTTGGAAATTCCGCAAGAATTAAAGTTGGCAGACATAGTGATTGCAAAAACTGTGGTGCTTGCCCGGGAAGCGAAAGCCTAATCTTAGAAGCGAATAATAAAATAGGAGCAAAGCCAGGGCAAAGAGTGATTCTTGAAATAAAAGAAACCAATGTTCTGAGAGCAGCTTTTATTGTATTTATTCTGCCGTTAATTGCTTTATTTATTGGTGTGATGTTAGGAGGTTTTATAGGTCAATATATAGGAGTTAATAAATTTATGTTCCAAGTGATTGGTGGGGTAGTTATATTTGCTTTATCTATTGTTATTGTAAAACATTTCGATAAGGCAAGTGCTGCAAATGAAAAGTCCAAGCCAGTAATTATTCGCATTTTATGATAGATTTATTTCTCGATATTTAAATAAAAAATTGATGAACTATTATTTATTCAAGTATATATTACTTATATTGTAAATATTATTTACTTGTATTCTAAATATTATCTTACGAATTATTGTAGTTATGTAAATTTAATTGTAAATAATTTATTCTTAAGAGGTTTGTGAGGCGATTATTAATGTTAAAAAGTTTTCTCGGAGGAATTCATCCGAAGGACAGTAAAAAGTATACTTCTTATAAAGCCATTGAGTTACCACCATTACCTGAAACAGTAACTATTCCTATGAGCCAACATATTGGAGCACCATGTACACCTATAGTTAAAGTTGGAGATATAGTAAAAAAAGGACAGGTCATAGCAACTAGTGAAGCATTTATGCATAGTCCAATACATGCATCAATATCAGGAAAAGTTACAAGTATTGCAGAAATGCCACATACATCGTTAGTAAAATGCTTATCAGTTGTTATTAAAAGTGATGGATTAGACGAATGGGCCGATGGAATACCATTAGAACGTGATTGGGAAAAGCTTGAGAAGAAAGAAGTTCTTGACATTATAAAAAATGCTGGAATAGTTGGAATGGGTGGTGCTACATTCCCTACACACGTTAAACTTTCTCCAAACAAGGAAGTTGATACATTTATCGTAAATGCTGCTGAATGTGAACCATATCTGACAGCAGACTATAGAATGATGATTGAATATGCTGACCGTATAGTAACTGGAGTTAAGATAGTTATGAAAACACTAGGGGTTAGCAAAGGAATTATAGGAATAGAAGATAATAAACCAGAAGCAGTAAAAGTTATGAAAGAAGCCTTTAAGGGTACGTCAGTTGACATTGTAGCTCTTCCTACAAAGTATCCTCAGGGTGCAGAAAAGATGCTTATAAAAGTACTTACAAGTCGAGAAGTTCCATCGGGTGGATTGCCTATGGATGTTGGAGTTGTGGTACAAAATGTTGGTACAGTTATAGCTATTTATGATGCAGTAGTAAATGGAATTCCAATAATTCAAAGAGTAACTACTGTTTCAGGAGATGCAATTAAGGAACCTAAAAATCTATTACTAAGAATAGGAACAAGTTTTAAAGAAGCCATAAGTTATTGTGGTGGATTTAGCAAAACTCCAGAAAAGTTAATTATGGGAGGGCCTATGATGGGAATGGCTCAATTTTCATTAGATGTTCCTGTAATTAAAGGTGTATCTGGAATTCTAGCATTAAGTAAAGATGCAATAAATTCTGGTGAGGAGTCCCCTTGTATAAGATGTGGAAGATGTGTTGAGGCGTGTCCTATGGGTCTAATCCCAAGTATGCTAAGCATATTAGGTGAACGTCATAAATTTAAAGAGGCCAAAGAGGAATATAATTTGCTAAATTGTATTGAATGCGGAAGTTGTGTTTATACATGTCCTGCAAAACGTAACATAGTTCAGTATATAAAATATTCAAAATCACAAAATTTAGCAATGGCACAAAAAAAGTAAAGGAAGAAGGGGTAAAATGAGTTCCGAAATTGGAGTACAAGAAAGTAAAATGCAAGGAATTAAAGCAAAAGAAGCTGACACACAGGAAAATAGTTTTACTGTATCAGCATCTCCACATATTCGTTGTGATGAATCAATCTCAAAGATAATGTGGAATGTAAACATAGCATTAGCACCAGCTGCTATTTTTTCTATATATTATTTTGGTATTCCTGCATTAATAAACTTAGTTGTTGGTGCAGCTTCAGCAGTTGCTTTTGAATATTTGGTTCAAAAATTCCGCAAAAAGAAGATCACAGCATTTGATGGAAGTGCATTTTTAACTGGCTTATTGCTAGCTATGTGTGTGTCTCCAACGTTACCTGTTTATATGATAATAGCGGGTTCGTTTGTAGCCATTGTAATAGCCAAACATTCTATGGGTGGGCTTGGATATAATATTTTTAATCCGGCTCATATTGGAAGAGCAGCATTAATGGTATCTTGGCCAGTTGCAATGACAACATGGACAAAGATGACAACTTCAGTAGATGTTGTTAGCTCTGCTACACCATTGAACATATTAAAACAACAAGGATATTCTAAATTGATTGAAACTTTTGGTGGCAATACAGAATTGTATAAAGCTATGTTTATTGGAACAAGAAATGGAAGTGCAGGAGAAACTTCAACAATACTTCTTATAATTGGAGGTATTTATCTTATATATAAGGGATATATAAAGTGGCAAGTTCCTGTATGCATGATAGGAACAGTAGGAATAATAACTTGGATTTTTGGACCTTCAGGTTTATTTAGTGGTGATCCTATTTTCCATATGATGGCTGGAGGATTAATTATAGGTGCATTTTTTATGGCAACAGATATGGTTACAGCACCTATAACTTTAAAAGGGCAAATAATTTTTGCTGTAGGAGCTGGAGTAATAACGTCATTAATTAGATTAATAGGTGGTTATCCAGAAGGCGTTTGCTATTCGCTTTTACTTATGAATGCTGTAACACCACTAATAGATCGTTTTGTAAAGCCAAAACAATTTGGAGCAAGGGGGTAGTAAAATGTCCAATGAACATGCTATTAATAAGGAGTATTCTATTTTTCAGATAGCAATAAATTTAATAATAACTTGCTTGGCATCTGGTTTAATAATAGGACTAGTATATTATGTTACGGCACCAATTGCATCTGAAAAGAGAGAAATATCAAAACAAGAATCTATGAGAGCATTAGTTAGTGATGCCGATAGCTTCAAGGCTGTCCCAGATAAGGCTGATTGGTTTACAGCCGAAAAAGGCGGTAAAGTAATTGCATATGTAGTTCCAGGAGAAAGCAGAGGATATGGTGGAGAAATTAAAATGCTTGTAGCTATTACACCAGCTGGAGAAGTAATAGATTATAAGATACTAGCACATAATGAAACTCCAGGTCTAGGAGATAATGCTTCAAAAGAACCTTTTAGAAGTCAATTTAAAGGAAAAAAAGAAGCAAATTTAACAGTTACAAAAGATGCTTCTGATAAAGATGATATTCAAGCTATGACAGGCGCAACTATTTCATCTAGAGCTGTAACATTAGCTGTCAAAAATGCTGTGCATGAAGTAACAGAGTTTGCAGGAGGTAAATAATATGAAGGAAAAGTGGAAAATTTTTAGTAAGGGTTTGTACGATGAAAATCCAATATTTATGTTATGCTTAAGTCTTTGTCCTGCATTAGCTGTTACATCATCAGTGATCAATGGGTTAACTATGGGCTTATGTGTAACCTTTGTTATTACAAGCAATAATGTAGTTGTATCGCTTACAAGAAAATTTGTAAACCCAAAGGTTAGAGTACCGGTTTATATTACATTTATAGCTACTATAGTTACTGTTGTAGAACTTGCATTGCAGGCAATATCACCTGAATTATATAGTGCTCTTGGTATTTATTTAGACTTAGTAGTTGTTTTTGCTATAATACTTGCAAGAGCAGAGGTATTCGCATCAAAAAATAAAGTGTTTCCATCATTCTTAGATGGATTTGGAATGGGATGTGGTTTTACATTAGCTATGCTTTCAATATCTGTAATAAGAGAGCTTTTAGGAAGTGGATCAATTCTTGGGTTTAAAATACTAGGCTCATGGTACAACGCGCCTTTAATTATGATACTACCAGCTGGTGCATTTATACTAATAGGTTACATGATAGGAGCAATAAAGCTCCACAATGCACATAAAGAAGCTAAAAAAATAGAAGGAAGTGAAGCATAATGAGAGAGTATTTTACATTGTTTATAGGTGCGTTACTTGTAAATAATTTTGTTTTAACAAAATTTGTTGGGCTTTGTATATTTTTTGGAGTTTCTAAAAGTTTAGATGCATCAATAGGTATGGGAATGGCGGTTACCTCTGTTATAACTCTAAGTTCAATGTTAGCATGGGTTGTATATAATTTTGTACTTTTGCCATATCATTTGACATTCTTAACAACTATTGTTTTCGTAATACTTATAGCAAGTTTTGTGCAATTATTAGAATTAATTATAAAGAAACAAGCACCTACATTATACAGCATGTGGGGAATATATCTTCTTTTAATAGCAACAAACTGTATTGTATTATCAGTTCCATTATTAAGTGTTGAATCAAACTACTCGTTTGTAAAAAGTGTAGTGTTCTCAATTGGATCAGGAATGGGATTTGCACTGGCCTTAGTACTTATGGCAAGTTTAAGAGAAAAGCTGGTTTATGCAGATGTGCCAAAACCACTAGAAGGAACAGGAGTTGCTTTTATATTAGCAGGTATGTTGGCATTGGCATTCTTGGGATTTTCAGGAATGATATAAAGGAGATGAGTAAAGATTATGTTTACTGTTATAATGGTTTTAGTGGTCCTTGGAGGAATAGGTGCAGTTTTTGGTTTTATCTTAGCATTTGCAAATAGAAAATTTGCTATGGAGGTGAATCCACTAATTCATGAAGTAGAAGATATTCTTCCTAAAGGACAATGTGGTGCATGCGGCTATGCAGGATGTGCAGCATATGCAGAAGCAGTAGTTATGAAAGATGATGTTCCTCCTAATTTATGCGTTCCAGGAAAGGATGCTGTAGCAAAACTTGTAGCAGAAATTACAGGTAAAAAAGCAGAAGAAGTGGAACCAAGAATAGCGCATGTTAGATGCAAAGGAACAAGTGAAAAAGCAGCATTAAGTTATAAATACAAAGGAGTTCATGATTGTAAGGCAGCAAGCCTAATACAAGGAGGACCAAAAGGATGTAAGCATGGATGCATTGGATTTGGGACTTGCGTAAGCAGTTGTCCTTTTGGAGCCATGACAATGGGAGAAAATGGACTTCCAGTTGTGAATAGAAAAAAATGTACTGGTTGTGGTAAGTGTGAAGAATCATGTCCTAAAAATGTCATTCAAATGATATCAATGAATGCTAGAGTAAAAGTTGATTGTAATTCAAAAGATAAGGGAGCTATTGCTAGAAAGTTATGTAGTGCTGCTTGTATAGGCTGTGGACTTTGTGCAAAGAATTGTAGCTATGGAGCTATTCAAGTTCAAAATAATCTCGCAGTGGTGGATCAGAAAATATGTGCTGAAAAATGTAGTGAAGCAACATGTTTGGCAAAATGTCCAACAGGAGCAATAAAAGTTGCGAATGAATTAATTGCTAATAAAAATTCAGACACAGTAAAAGTGACAATTTAAAATTTACAGTATTTTATATTAAATTAAGATTTAATATAAAATATTTATTAAATGTATAGCCAGTAGAAATAAAAAAATGCATATTTCTGCTGGCTATACATTTTGTAATTAGTGGGGCATTGTAGTAAACGTATGAGGAAATTTTTATTATTAATGAAAGTGATAAAATTCATTGACTAATATTTAAATCATTAAAGAAAGGAAGCTTGGACATATGTTTGACTATAAAATTAGAAGTTATACCAATAAAAATACCTGTACCAATTCCGGCTATAGATAAAATTGGTAAATAAAGTGTAACTGCAATATTTTGAACTATAGTTGCAGCTACAATTAATTGTCCTACGTTGTGGAAAAATGCTCCAGCAGCACTTACACCTATTATACTAACTTTATCTTTCCCAATATTTTTTACGAAAATCATTGCATAATAACTAAGCAAGGCTCCAACTGCACCATACATAAGTGTAGAAAGATTTCCACCAAACATAGTTGAAAGAAGAAGCCTTAATATTATGATTAAAAAAACATCTTTTTTATTATTCAATATGTATAAAGCTATAACAGTAATTAAATTAGTTAAACCAAGTTTTGCACCAGGTGCAATAAATGGAACAGGAATCATACTTTCAATTGTATACAAAGCCAAAGCTTGTGATACTAGAATACCTATAAATACTATACGAAAAGTTTTATTCATTTAAACACCTCAAACTGTTTGCCATTATATCACTGCTTTTTATTTCAATCATAAGTTTATGTGGAAGGCAAACTATAATCTGGCCTGGCTCTGATATAAAGCCAGATCTAACGCATATTTTATCCTTGCAATCTGCATCTATTACTTTAATAGATTTATCTTTGACGTCTATTATATTATCACCGTATGAAGTTTTAATATCTATTTGGTCCTCACCTCTATGCTCAGATAAGTTGATTTTCTTATAAAATTTACCATCTATAGTTATCTCAGCATATGTTCCATTGTAATGTTTGCCCATTATTACCCCAAAAACAAGTTCAGGAATAAGTGATATACATAGTAGAATAACTATTATAATTATATCCCATTTTTTAAACATATTATTTCCTTCTTTAATCTATAAATTTATTATACATTTTTGCCAAAAATTCTAAAATATATTATGGTTAATATTGTATATTAAGTTAATTTTTAAATCAAGAAGTTAATCATATAAGTTTTAAACAATATAACGTATCCTTATATTAAAAATATTCACAAAGCTTGTAATTTACTAATTACTGCTATAAAATAATAAACAAGATTGTGAACACGTGTGTAATTATTGAGAGTAAAAGAAATTATTTATAACATCTAGCTAGATTTGCGTACTAAAAAGTAATTCTTTGCTTAGAGATAAAAGCGCTTTATTTATTAAGATTTTGGAGGATTAATATGGCTACTACGATTAAAGATATAGCAAAAGCACTAGGAATATCACATTCAACTGTTTCAAGGGTACTGACTGGATCTAAATCTGTAAATGAAAAGACCAAAGAGGCGGTACTCAATGCAGTTAAGGAGCTAAACTATATTCCTAATATGAGTGCGAGGAGTTTAAAGATAGATAAAGCTTATAATATTGGTGTATTTTTTTCAACTATAAGTAATGGAACCTCACCATTTGTATTTCAAACTGTTATAAATAATGTGTACAAGAATATAGACAAAAAGTATAATGTCATTGTTAAAGGAATAGATATGTATGAAGAAAATACTATAAATCCTAAGAATTATGATGGAATACTAGTAGTAAGTCAAAAAATAGATGATGATGATTTTATTAAAGAAATATTAGAGAAAGAGATACCTACTGTAGTCATAAATAGAAAGGTAGATCATGATGTTATAAATGTATATACAGATGAGAGTGTTGGGGTGTATAAAGGAGTAGAGGAATTGATAAAAAATGGTCATAAGGATATTGCAATAATAGAAGGAGCAATGAATTTCGATTCAACTAAAATGAGGCGAGATGGATACTTAAAAGCTTTTAATAACTATAATATTAAATTAAACAAAAATCTAGTGTTAAATGGAAACTTTACTGTAAAAAGTGGATATGAAAAAGCTAATGAATTAATAGAAATGAATGAACAGTTTTCAGCCATATTTGCTTTTAATGATGAAATGGCAACCGGGGCAATTAAAGCTATTACAGAGCATGGATTAAAGGTCCCAGAAGATATTTCAATACTAGGATTTGATGGGAATGAAATTGGCAGATTTATTACTCCAAGTATTACCACAATTAAAAGGCCTATAGGAGAAATAGCAAGAATTGCTACTGATCTACTTTTAAGATTGCTAAATAATGAACAAGATATAACAACTAAGAAAATATATATAGAATCAGAATTGGAACTAGGTAATTCAATTAAAGATTTAAATTAGAATAAATTATATAAAGCTATAGTGAAGCAAAAGTTTTCTTCGCTATAGCTTTTAAATTTAATTCAAAATGAGAACAAAAAACTATTGCAAATATTTACATAAGCGTATATACTTGTATTAAGAAATGAGGAACACGTGTGCCTAAAAGATTATATAATATTAAGGCTAGGAATTTTAGTAAAACCTTCTTGATAAAGTGTATATATAAACTTTGAATATTTTTTTACTCAATGAGGAACACGTGTGCCTAGAAATTGTAAGGAGAGATTATTATGCAAATGGAAATTAGATACTCAAATCATCCAGAAGACTCTAAGCACTATGATACAGAAACTTTAAGAAGACATTATTTAGTTGAAAAAGTATTTGTAAATGGAGAAGTAAATTTAGTTTATAGCCATAATGATAGAATCATATTTGGTGGAGTTACACCTATAAAAGAAACATTAAAGCTTGGAGCATCTAAAGAATTAGGAACAGATTACTTTTTAGAAAGAAGAGAACTTGGAGTTATTAATGTAGGTGGGGAAGGAACAGTTATAGCAGATGGAGTAGAATATAATCTAAATTATAGAGATGGATTATATGTTGGACAAGGCACTAAAAATATAGAATTTAAATCATCTGATGGAAAAAATCCAGCTAAGTTTTATATAAATTCTGCACCAGCGCTTAAATCATATCCAACAGTAAAAATAGATTTAGAAAAAGCTAATAAGATAAAATGTGGCGATGAAATAAACATGAATAAAAGAACAATAAACCAATATATTCATCCTGCAGTATGTGAAAGCTGTCAATTAGTAATGGGATTAACAATACTTGAGCCAGGAAGTGGATGGAATACAATGCCATGTCATACTCATGAAAGACGTATGGAAGTATATTTATATCTTGATGTACCTGAAGATCAAGCAGTAATTCATTTTATGGGTGAAGGACAAGAAACAAGGCATATAGTAATGAAGAATGAGCAGGCAGTAATTTCACCAAGCTGGTCAATTCATTCAGGCATTGGAACTCAGAATTATTCATTTATATGGGGAATGTGTGGGGAAAATATAACATTCGATGATATGGATACCATAAGAATACAAGACTTAAAATAATCAAAAGAATAAGTTTCTGCATACTAATTTCTAACTTATATTGATAATCATATAGTTTCAAAATGATAAGACATAGTTCTGATTAATATGGTAAGAGCTTAATGCAGAAACTTTATTATAGAAGGATAGTTTTAAGAAAAATACCATAGTACATGTATGATTACCTTAAAACTATCGTACATACGATAATATAAAAATTTAAATACAAATGATAGGTTGGCATTTTTAATGTAGAAATAAGTTTAAAATACAGTAAGTTAAAGGAGGAATGAAAATATAGAAATTTATAAGTAATTACTTATATAGCCATTGAAAACGTTATGATAAGTTAAATCTAATGGGAATTTACTTTGGTAGTTTTTTGCAAAAAATATTAGTATGAACAATGTTGTGTTATGAGTATATCAATACAAATGTAAACAGTTATGAGAGTTAAACTATAGTATTTAAGGAGTTGTTATTATGAAAATTAAACAAAATATTGAGAAAGTTCCTGGAGGTTTAATGATAGTGCCTTTATTTCTTGGAACATTACTAAAAACGCTTTCACCAGATGTTAATAAGTTTTTTGGAGGATTTACGGGGAATTTTTTAACTGGAACATCTGTAATTCTATTTATATTTTTTTTCTGCATAGGAACAACTATTGATCTACGTACATCAGGTTATATTGCAAAGAAAGGCATTTCATTATTGATAGGAAAAGTTTTATTTGCTTCATTATTAGGAGTCCTAATGTCACACATACTTCCAGCTAATGGAATACAAACAGGAATTTTATCTGGACTTTCGGTTTTAGCAGTTATTGCTGCATTTAATGAGACAAATGGTGGACTTTATCTAGCATTAATGACGACTCTTGGTAGAAAAGAAGATGCCGCTGGATTTCCGTTTATAAGTATAGAATCTGGACCTTTCATGACAATGGTAGCTATGGGCATTGCAGGAATTGCCTCATTTCCTTGGCAAACATTAGTTTCTACATTAATTCCATTTGCATTGGGTATTGCTCTCGGAACTTTAGATCATGATTTTCGTAAAATGTTTGCTCCAGTTGTTCCAGCTTTGATTCCATTTTTTGCATTTACTTTAGGATTTAGTTTGGATTTTGGAATGATTATTCAATCAGGATTTATGGGAATTATAATGGGTGTTGCAGTGGTAGCACTTTCAGGTGGACTATTATCTCTTATTGATAGATATTTAACTGGATCTGATGGTGTTGCAGGTTGGGCAGCATCATCAACTGCTGGTGCTGCTGTTGCGGTTCCTTATGCTATAGCGCAAGCAAATGCACAATTTGAACCAGTTGCAGCTTCAGCTACAGCAATTATAGCTACAAGTGTATTAGTGACATCAATATTAACTCCTATTGTAACTATGTGGTTTGAAAAAAGAGCACGGGCTAAGGGACTACCAATTAAGCCATCTAAGTATAATAAAAACATAAAAGCTGAGAGTAGTTTAAGTGAAATTTCTGTATAAAATATGTTAAATAAATTTATAAAAAGCTGTAGGCATATATTTGGCCTGCAGCTTTTTATAATGCATTTTAAAGTATTTAACCCAGAAAAATTACATATATTGTAATAATAAACTTGAATTTAAAATTTTAGTGAGATAAATGCTCATTAAGAGAAAACATAGAAGTTTTTTGCAGCATATATATTTCAATTAAGTAACCTATAATTTATCAGGGTGAAGATAGGCAGCTAAAGAATTGAAATGATTCAGTATAAATGGTAAAATATATATTAATATCATTATCTACCATTGATTTTTATATTAGTGAAAAGGTCCTAAATTAAAAAATATACAAATTAAATAATCAAGGAGCATTGCTATGAAGCTTACTTTTAGATTAAAATTATTCTTTTATTTTGTAGGAATTATATTGTCTATATCTATTCCGATTGCACTAATAACTTATAATTATATGTATAAATCCCTTAAAGAGCATCTATTTTCAAGCGCTAAAGCCCAAATGGTGCAGGTTGATAACAACTTTTCTAACATGTTAGGGCAAATAAAGTACAATGCTAAGTTTCTTGCAACTTATTCAGATGCAAAAAAAGCAGACCAATCTATTTCAGCTCTATTTAATATTCCTGATATTTTAATAAATAAAAAATACTCAAAACAAATACCTGGGATAGAGGGTACTATATATAATGTGCTCGAGGCTTATGGAACATCTCATCCAGAAACAACTTATGTGTACATTGGTACTAAATGGGGAGGTTATATTCAATGGCCTGATGGATTAAGTACTAATACATTTGATCCAAGGACAAGACCATGGTATTCTTTAGCATTATCAAATCCCGATGAAGTGGTAATTTCAGATCCCTACGTTTCGGCAGTTGATAATTCCAAAAATGTAATTATAAGTGCGTCAACAACAGTAAAAAATGAAGATGGAAGCATTGTCGGAGCTATGGGCATAGATTTAAGTTTGGAAAAGTTATCTGAAATAATAAGAAATATTAAGATTGGAGATACAGGTTATGTTTTTCTTTATTTAAAAGATGGAACGATGTTAGCTCACCCAGATATAGATTTAAAATTTAAAAATATATTACATTTAAATCAGTTAGGTTATACATATTCTCAAACAAATGAAGCTTCAAAATTTTCATTTGATAACTATGATAAATTTATAGATTTGGATAATGGAAGTTTTGAAACTTATATAAATGGAAATCCTGTTTTAGTTAATATTTATACATGTAAGGATACTGGTTGGAAGATGGCTTCAGTTATACCAAAAAGTGAATTGGAAAGCAAAGCTAGTAAGATGGGATATTTAATAATTATGATAACAGTGGGTGTTTTATTTCTTGCTATTTTCGTTACTCTCATTGTTACTAAGAAGGTAACAAAACCTATTACAGAATTAGTTCCTTTAATGCAAGCGGCTGGAAATGGAGATTTATCAGTAAAAGCTAGTATTAATTCAAATGACGAGTTTGGAAAGTTAGGAAGATCTTTCAACTTGATGATTGGTAAGTTATGTTCAAGCTATGAGGAATTATCATCAGTTTATGAGGAATTGCTAGCGACAGAAGAAGAATTAAGAGTACAATATAAGGAACTACAACAAAATGAGGAAGCACTTAGAGTGAGTGAAGAAAAATACAAACTTGCACTAGAATGTGCAAATGACTCGATTTGGGAATGGAATTTAGTTACAGATACATTCTTTGCTTCTGATAAATTAATTGATATTACTGGATACAAGTTGGATGAGATAAATAATTTGAGAAACTTTGTGTATGAGAATGTTCATTTAGATGATCTTGATAAAGTGAAAAAAGATTTCAAAGATCATATTAATCAGCTTACAGATGTTTATAGCTCTGAATTTAGAATAAGAACTAAGAGCAGTTCGTACGTTTGGATTCTCTCTTGTGGTAAAGCGTTAAGAGATTCTGAAGGAAAAGCTATAAAAATAACTGGTTCTATTAGAGATATTTCTGAAAGAAAGATTTCGGAGGATAGAATAAAATTCATGGCGTTTTATGATTCTTTAACAAAACTTCCTAATAGAACATTGTTTATGAATAGGCTAAATGAACAATTAAAATTATCTAATTACGCAAATAAACAAGGAATTGTATTTTTTATAGATCTAGATAATTTTAAGAATATAAATGATACTATGGGACACGAGTATGGAGATAAATTGCTAATAAGTTTAGCAAAACAGTTTGAAAATTTAATTGAAGAAAAAGATACAATATCTAGACTTGGTGGAGATGAATTTATATTGCTTCATCCTGATTCAAAAGAAGATGAAATACAAACTTATGCAAACAAGCTATTAGGTTTGTTCGATAAAGTATTCAAAATTGATAACAAGCATATGTATATAACCGCCAGTGTTGGAATAGCTTTGTATCCTAAAGATGGAAGGGATAGTAGTACAATTTTAAGAAATGCAGATGCTGCTATGTACAGGGCAAAGGAATTAGGTAAAAATAGATTTTCCCTTTTCGATCCAGAAATGTATCTAAGCCTTGAACGAAAGACTAACATAGAAAGAATATTAAGAACAGTAGTTGATAATAATGAACTTATCATTAACTATCAACCTCAGTATGATTTACAGGCAAATAAAATATTTGGTTTTGAAGCATTACTTAGATTAAATAGTAGGGAACTTGGTTTTATATCTCCTGCAGAGTTTATTCCAATAGCAGAGGAATCTGGATATATCACACAATTAACTTTATGGGTGCTTAAGGAATCTTGCAAACAAAGTGCTAAGTGGTTTGAAGCAGGCTATAAATTTAATAGCATAAGCGTTAACATCTCATCAGTTGATTTACAAGAGATAAATTTCTTAGATAATGTTAAAGAAATTATTGAAAGTTCATCTGTTAATCCGAATATGATTGAACTTGAGATTACTGAAACTGTTCTTATGAAATCCTTTGATTCTAGTATTGAAATATTAAAGAAATTAATGGACATGGGAATTAGAATTGCGCTTGATGACTTTGGCACGGGATATTCATCATTAAGCTATCTTAGAAGAATTCCTATAACTACATTAAAGATCGATAAATCATTTATAGACAATATTTCCTCAAATAAGAAAGAAGAAGCGATTATCAAAAATATTATTCAAATGGCACATAGTATGGAATTAAAAGTTATAGCTGAAGGAGTTGAGACTGAAGATCAGCTTTCGATACTTAAAAGAATGGAATGTGATTATATTCAAGGGTATTATTTTAGCAAACCTCTTCCTGCTAATCAACTTGAAGAGTTACTGGAAAGATAGAAAATTAAGTATGCTTGGATTTAAGGTGTTAAAATATAAGGGTCACATATAGGTGTAAGATTACTATAAATGAATTAGTGTTATTCATTTGTCACATAATATTAATAAGTATACAGAAATAAATAATTTCAAAAGAGAACAGGGAGGAAACAAATGAGTCAAAAGTATGTAAAAAAATCCAATGAAGAATTAAAGAGGAGTCTGACAGATGAACAATATAGAATTACACAAGAAAATGGTACAGAAGCTCCATTTTCTAATAAATATGATAATCTGTTTGAAAAAGGGATTTATGTAGATATAACTTCAGGTGAGCCATTGTTTGTATCAACCGATAAATTCAACTCTGGGTGTGGCTGGCCTGCATTTTCCAAGCCAATAGATAGAAAGGTAATAAAAGAAAAAATAGATAAAAGCCATGGCATGGTAAGAACGGAGGTCCGAAGCAGTACTGGTGATGCACATCTAGGGCATGTATTTACTGATGGACCTGAAGATATGGGAGGATTAAGATACTGTATAAACTCAGCAGCACTTAAGTTTATCCCAAAAGAAAAGATGAAAGAAGAAGGTTATGAAGAATATTTAGATAAGATACTATAATAGTAGCATTATTATCATGATATTAATTATAAGTAACTTTAAGAGAATAAATAAAGCTAATATTTCTTAACGGCGGTAAAGATATCGCCGTTAAAATTTAATCAAAAATCGAATTATATTTCTATCTTTTCTGAATCTTCTAATATAATCAAATCTTCTGGGTAAGGATTAAAATAAGTTTGTTCTAAAAGGTACTCAATATTAAATCTTAATATATACGATTTAACTAAGAGCATAGGAGACATTATTGTAAGTTTTTTCATTTTGTATTTTTCTAAGGAATCCATTAATAATTGTGTTTCTTCATTAGTTATGTATTTTGAAAAATATCCCATGGCATGCATTAGAACATTTATATTATTTGTATACTTAGGAAGTTTTTCAAATGCCAGATTCAAATTCTTCTCATATTCAGATATAATACTTTTTATATCATTATTTTCACCATTTGCTGCGATTCTACCTAAGATTTTAGTATACTTTTGGCTATTTGCCATGAGTAGTAATTTATTTCTGCGTTGAAAATGTATTAATTCATTAAGTGAATTAAATTCCTTGACTTTTCTAAAATCTGCATTAATAAAAATTCTTGTAAGAAAATTATCTCGAATTCTATAATTATGTAATCTGCCTTCATCTTCTATTGGTGCATAAGGAAATTTCTCTTTAATCTTATTTCCAAATATTCCAGCACCTCTTGTGCTTCCTGTAACCTTAGCTGTGCCAGTATAAATTTTTACATTTTTATGTCCACAGGAAGGTGAACCGCTTTTTAAGAGAAAACCGTCTATATTATTTAAATCTTTCAAATATGACTCTGAAAACTCAACCATTTCTTTTGTGAATTCTTTTCCTTCTTTTGGCTCATATAATTTTAATTCATTATTTTCAGAGACAACTCTAATTGTTGGTCTTGGAACTTTAAGTCCTATAGAAGTTTCTGGACAAACATTTATAATATTAACAAAAGGTTTCAATTTTTCAACGAATGCATCAGTTATCATTTGGCCATTGTAACGACAGGCTTCGAAACCTAAACATTTACTAAAAAAGACATTTGGCTTTAAAAAATCACCCATGAAAACACTCCTTTTTTCAATTTACTTATAATATTATCATTTTATAAGTAAGTAATTCATTAAAAATGTCAATAATATAGAAATCATCGATTTATCATTATTGACAGTATTAGATTTTAAGGGTAGGATAAAAATGAAATATTTCTGGAAACGACTTTAAATATTTCCAGAAGGAATAACTTTTAAATATATAATTAATATTTACATAGAAAGGATTTTTTATATGACTAAAATAGATATTATTTCAGGGTTTCTTGGGGCAGGAAAGACTACTTTGATTAAAAAATTAATAGAAGAAGCATTTCAGGGTGAAAAGCTCATGATAATTGAAAATGAATTTGGCGAGATAGGAATTGATGGAGGATTTTTAAATAATTCAGGAATTGAAATAACAGAAATGAATTCGGGATGTATTTGTTGTTCTTTAGTTGGAGATTTTGGAGTTGCACTTAAAGAAGCATTAGATAAATATTCGCCAGAACGTATAATAATAGAACCATCGGGAGTTGGTAAATTATCAGATGTAATTAAGGCAATAGAAAATATAAAAAGCGAAGTAGATATTAAACTTAATAGTTTTACGGCAGTTGTTGATGCTGTAAAATGCAAAATGTATATGGATAACTTTGGAGAATTCTTTAATAATCAAATTGAAAATGCAAATACTATTGTCTTAAGCCGAACTCAAAAGATTTCAGAAGAAAAATTAGAAGTATGTGTATCCCAAATAAGAGAACACAACAGTTTTGCAACAATAATAACAACAAACTGGGATGAGATTAATGGAAAGCAAATTCTATCTGCAATGGAAAGGGAAGAGTCCCTTGAAAAAGAGCTTTTAGTAGAAGTAAAGAATAATAAGTCTGAAAATCATCAACACAGCGAAGAGTGCTGTTGCAATAATCATAAGAACCATACTAAGGAAGAATGTGAATGTGATAATCATGAACATCATATAGATTGTAATTGTAATGATCATAACCATGCTCATCATACTCATGATCATGAGTGTGGATGTGGACACGATCATCATTCACATGATCATCATCATGCAGATGAAGTATTTACGAGCTGGGGAATGGAAACACCAAAAAAGTTTTCTAAAGCAGAAATAAATAATATATTAAAAACTTTATCGGAATCTTCTGATTATGGAATTATATTGCGTGCTAAAGGGATAATCCCTTGCTCAGATGGAGGATGGATAAACTTTGATTTAGTTCCAGGCGAGTATGAAGTGCGTGAAGGAATAGCAGATTATACTGGAAGGCTATGCGTTATAGGTACAAATTTAAATAAAAATGAAATAGAAGAATTATTTGATGTATAGATACAAGCTAAATATTTTGGAGTTATATAAAAATTGTGATTAAGGAAGAGGAGTGAACATTACTGATAATATAGATAACCCAACTAAGACCTGAACTTATGCATATAACTCCCCGAAATGAATAACATACTTTTGTTCCAGTTTCCAGGTAATTCTGATGTGTGATTCTAAGGCTATAAAGTTGCACCCAAAGTGCTAGCATCAAAGAACAAGCGCTCACAGAGAAAGTTCGAAGAACGAAATATAAAATGTTCATAGAGAAAGTTCTGCTAACCAAATATAAAATTTGCAGCATCGCTTTTCGATTCTCACTTTTTGAACTAGCACATTTGGAACAACTTATAGCCAAAGAATCACAGCCATCAAAATTACCAATGAAACATTCCATATTATGACCCTTGTGGTTACAAAAGCATATTACTCATTTCTGTATAGGTGATATTTCATAATCTAAGTATA
Source organism: Clostridium beijerinckii (assembly GCF_036699995.1). NCBI lineage: Bacteria > Bacillati > Bacillota > Clostridia > Eubacteriales > Clostridiaceae > Clostridium > Clostridium beijerinckii. Next base: position 2,746,786 of record NZ_CP144906.1, read on the forward strand.
GTTTATGAGTGTGTTATCTATAATAAAACTCCTCTCTTTAATGAATTCAAATAATTTAAATTCATTTGAGTTTATTTAGTGATATTATGACATTTTTTTGACTTATATCTGAAGAAGGACTTTCATCAATTTGGATTTCAGGGATATTTAGAGAATTTTTCTCACCTAAGGCTTTAATTATCCATAAGATTCTTTTTTGATAGTCCTGTAGTAATTTCCTATTCATGGACATTACCTCTTTTCATAGAATTTAATATGTAGTAGGTTATACTAATATAAATAAAATATACATTAAATGAAATTTTAAGATAAAGTATTTATAATTATGAGGAAAGAAATTTAGAATTAGCAATAGAAATTCATAAGAAAAAACAATTTGAGTTTTGAAATATTAAAAAACTTAAATTATAAATGTAATTTATAGATAGAATTATGTTACATTTAATTAGAAAAATAAGTGAAAGAAGGAATTGATTTATGACGGATGTACCAGTTTTTCTTATTACTGGTTTTTTAGAGAGTGGTAAGACTACTTTTATAAAAGAAATATTTAATGATCCAGAGTTTTATGATGGGGAAAAAATTCTTTTAATTGTTTGCGAGAATGGTGTAGAAGAATATGAAGTTGAATTTTTGAAAAAACACAATGCAAATATTGTTAGCATCAGCAATATAGAAGAATTTACAGAGTTAGCTTTAAAAGAATTCAATCAGAAATATAAACCAACCAAGGTTGTTTTAGAATACAATGGAATGTGGCAATTTGACATTTTTGATAATCTGAAGTTTCCTGATAGAGGGGAGATTGCTCAAATTATAACAACTATTGATGCATCAACATTTGAAAGTTATATGAGTAATATGAAGTCTTTATTAATAGAACAATTTAGGAATTCAGATTTGATTATATTTAACCGTTGCAACGATAAAACAAATAAATTGAAATTTAGAAATAGTGTAAAAGCTATTAATTCAAGAGCAAATATGATGTTTGAATTAGAAAATGGTGAGATTGATGATAGTCCCTTAGAATTACCATTTGATATACATAATAAAGTAATAGAATTTAAAGACTACGATTATGGAGTTTGGTACTTAGATGCAACAGAATATCCAGAAAAGTACGAAGGTAAAAATATAAGAGTGAAAGGTCTTGCTTATAGCAATCCGAAGTATCCTAAAGGTGTTTTTGCATTTGGTAGAAATGCAATGACTTGCTGTGAAGATGATATATCATTTTTAGGTATTCTGTGTCAAACAAGTAAGGCATTTAATTTTAAAGATAAGGAATGGATCGAGCTAGAAGGTATAATTCATAAAAAATATATACAGCAAGAACAAAGGGAGATTCCATATATAGTTGTTAAAGATTATAAAAAAATAGATAAGCTTGAGGAAGAATTAGTTTATTTTTAGTAGATTAGTCATTGACATAAAGTCAATATATAAAAGCAGGTATATTGGAAAATTTCTTAATATACCTGCTTTTTCTGTTTGTTGAATTTATAAATTTGTTGAAAGTTTTTAATTAATTTTTAACTAATTAAGGTATCTTTTTCTATAAACTTTGCAACTCCATCATCATCGAAGCTTGAGATGACACTTGTTGCAGCTGCTTTTGCTTCAGGAACTCCATTTTCAGGAACATACGAACGATCTGCAGATTGTAACATTTCAATGTCATTAAAATTATCCCCAAAAGCAATTACTTCATCTGCGCCAATCAGTTCCTTTAATTCTTTTATAGCAATAGCCTTAGATGCTTTAGAACTAAATATATCTAAAAAGTAATTATCTTTATATACATTTTTGTTAGGAACACATTTTAATATAGGGTTATCTAAAATGCAATTTTCAACATTTTTTATACGATCAAAAGAACCATACAAAACAAAATATAAAATTGTATACCCATCATTTGGAACTTGTGCAAAATCATCATATTGATGACAACGACCTTTGTATAATAAATGCCTTTCTGTAAAATACTCAAGATCATATGGGTCATCAAGATTGTTGTATATGAAGTGGATATCTCCATCTTTCAATGCGTACATAAATCCGTAGCTTTTATATTTATCAAATATTTTTATTAGATGATTTAACTGAGATGTTGGAAATTCATTAATTTTTAGATATTGCTCTTTATTTAAATCATAAAATCCTATACCGTTATTTAATATGATAGGAATGTTAATGGGGATTTCACTTATCAATCTTTTTGCAGCCTGAAGGTTTCGTGCAGTTGCAATACTAAACAATGTACCTTTTTCTATTTGGTTCTTTAAAATTTTTAATGATGTTTGTGAAACTTCTCCATTAGAATTTAATAAGGTACCATCTAAATCTGTTACATATAATATTCTTTTATTCATTTATTGCACCCCTTTATATAAGATAGAATATTTCTGTAAAATAAGTATTAAGAGAATTTATATTACAGTAATTTATATATTGTGAGTTTAGCATAAGAAAGCTGTCAATTCAAGGAAAAGCAGGATATATAAATACATTAAAGTTAATGAATACTGACATTCATGGAAAAATTGACAAATGACTATTTTAAAATATAATTTATTATAGTATGTAATTAAAAGATAGTTAGAAGTGAAAGGACATTTTATGTATCAAGAAGAAAGATTATATGAAATATTAAATATACTTAGAGAAAAAACTGTGTTATCCAATAAAGAAATAATGGACACATTTAATATATCAAGGGATACTGCTAGAAGAGACATTGTTAGATTAGTAGACGAAGGAGTTGCTATTCGGACTCATGGAGGAATTGCAGTGCCATCTATAAGAACTGAAATTAAGGATTATAAGAGTCGCCTAGCTATAAATTCAGAAGAAAAAATAAAATTGGGTAGATATGCAGCTAAATATATATCAACTAATCAAGTATGTTTTTTTGATGTGTCTACCACTGTTGAAGCATTATGTCAGTGTGTTGCAGATGATATTTCTATATATACGCATTCTTTAGACAATATGGAAATACTTGCTGAAAAAAATTGTGACGTTCATTTATTGGGTGGAAAACTGCAACGTAAAAATCGTTTTTTATATGGCAGTGGTACAATAAATCAAATCGAAGATATACATTTTGATATAGCATTTTTAGGTGCTGCAGCAATTAGTGAAGATGGGATTTATGTAGTTGATTTTGAGGATTCCTATATAAAGAGAAAGGTAGCAGAAAGAAGTACTTTTGTATGTGTTATAGCTGATGGTGAAAAGTTTTTTAATTCCAGCACGTTTAAAGCCATTTCCTTTGATAGAATAGATTTATTAATAACTACAAAAGAGCCGCCTGAGAATATAGAAAAAAGAATGAAAGACTCAGGAACTGTTATTGAAATAGTGTGATCTTATAAAAAATGAGAATAAATTATTTACGCAATTTATTCTCATTTGACTTAATTAAATTTTATTTTGCTGCTTTATTAGTCCTTTTCTATAAGCATTAAGAAGCATCTTTAAGTCATCTATTTGCTGCTTGAGATTTACACCTACATCAGTATCTTCAACTCTTTTCCTATTTACAACTTGCTCTAGTAAGAGAGTTGTAGATAAGATGTCAGTCTCTTCTTTTATGGCTGCTTCGGTGGATTCGAATGGCTGATGAGATACTAACTGAAGCCCAAAAGAGTTATATATTAACGTATATCCAGCTAGTCCGGTTTTGGGTTGATATGCTTTTGAAAAACCTCCATCTATAACTAGTAGAGTTCCGTTTGCTTTTATAGGGCTTTCTCCCTTTTTTTCTTCAACGGGCATGTGGCCATTTATTATATGAGATTCAGGTGAGCTAAGCCCAAATTCCTTTAGTATTTTTTTGCAGATATCCTCATTATCTCTTAAGCTAAAATAGGGATCTTTCTTCTCATAATGAGTTTCTTTTTCTTCAATAAAATATTGTTCAAATATTGTCATTCTATCCTTACCAAATAATGGCGAAGAGGCACCACACCACAAATACCACATTATATCTTCTTTATTATCAGAATCATCCTTGTCTTTTGAAAAATAGGCTTCTCTTGCTAGCATATCCAATTTGTTTAAAAGTTCTTTACCTTTATATTCTTTATCAGCTATTTTGACTTTTTTAAAGCTTCCATCTTCATTTAATGGTATAAATCCATGATATAGTAAATTGGAATTAAATTTTAAATATAAACTGCCATTTGAATATAGGAATCGAACATGCTTATTATATTTATCGCTATTAATAAAAGAGGTTTTTAACTTATCAATTAATTCTTTCTCATCATGAGTAAGTTCATATGGATTTTTAGGATCTATAGTAGGAAAAAATGAATCTTTCAGTTTATACGTTTTACCGTTTAAGCTAATAGTTCCTTCGTCATAATTAATTTTATTTAATAAAAGCCGATGATTCATATTAAATTCAGGATGCCTTAAAATCACCTGACCTTCAAGTTTAAATAATATTATAGCTATGGCTTTGTGCATTTGAGCTATTAAATTAATTTCATTAATGCTGTATTTTTTATCACAATCCATCTTAGGTAAGAAGATATTACAGGGATAATCCTTATAAAAATCCATAGAAAAAGTTGCTAGAGGGAGAAGGTTAATTCCGTATCCATTTTCTAAAGTATCCAAGTTAGCATACTTTAGAGAATTTTTTATAACGTTAGCAATACATACGTCTGAACCACAGGCAGCACCCATCCATAAGATATCATGATTTCCCCATTGGATGTCAACAGAATGATATTCAACTAAAGTATCCATAATAATATCGGCACCAGGGCCTCTATCGAATATATCCCCTAAAATATGAAGTCTGTCTATAACAAGTCTTTGTATCAATTTAGAAAGAGCAACTATAAACTCCTTTGATCTATCTGTGTCTATAATAGTTCTAATAATTTGTTCATAATATTCATATTTATCTATTCCTTTAGGCTGTTCATGTAAGAGCTCTTCTATTATGTAAGTAAAATCTTTTGGGAGAGCCTTTCTTACTTTTGAACGTGTATATTTAGAAGAAACATATCTGCATATTTCGATTAATCTATATAAATTTATTTTGTACCAATCATCTATGTTTTCTTCTTGCTTTAATACTATCTCTAGTTTTTGCTCAGGATAATATATAAGGGTTGCTAAACTTTTTTTCTCACTTTGCATCAAACTATTTCCAAAAAGATCTTCAATTTTTCTTTTTATTACTCCTGATGCGTTTTTTAATACATGAATAAAAGGCTCATACTCTCCGTGGATATCAGTTAGAAAATGTTCGGTTCCTTTTGGTAAATTTAAAATTGCCTGAAGATTTATTATTTCAGTAGAAGCTTCATTGATTGTTGGATATTGTTTAGAAAGCAACTCTAAATATCGCAAGTTGTCAGATATTTCATCAGTTGATAGACCGTATTTTTTCATTGTTACATCTCCTTTGTTGCTATTAAGATAATATCTTCTATAACTAATTAAATTATAGAAGAAGGTTTAATAATAAACAATAATATTAATAAAATAAGAGCTTAAAGTAAATCAAGCTCTTATTATCTTATAAATTTATATTTTGCTTATACCAACAAGAATCATAACAGATCTAGGTTCTATCTCAAGTGTCTCTCCAACTTGGAGCATCTGATCAATTGAATCGCTAATGTCTTCTCCAGAAGGCATGGCTGTATTTACAGCAATTCGCCATTCTAAGTATATAGGGAGCTCAGGTAATCTCACATATTGCGTTTCCCAATGCGCATTGATGCAAAGGTACACAATGTCATCTTCTTTTTCTTTTTTATTCCATCCTGCAAACATTATCCCAACTGTTCTAGTACTATCTGACGGATCTAAATACCAAGGTTCTATACCGTGCTTACTAACAGGAGGTAAGCCACATCGTGATTCTTCAATCCTGTCCTTAATAGCAGGATGCCGTTTTCGAAAATTTATCATATTTTTAAAGAAAGTAAATAAATCATGATTCTTATATAGGAGACTCCAGTTTAACCATGAAATTTCATTATCCTGACAATATGGATTATTATTTCCAAACTGTGTATTTCCAAATTCATCTCCAGATAAAAGCATTGGGGCTCCCTGACTTGAAAGAAGAACAGCACAAGCATTTTTTATTAGCTTTCTTCGCAATTTTATTATATTTTCATCGTCAGTTTCTCCTTCAGTACCACAATTCCAACTATTATTGTTGTTTTCACCATCTGTATTATTCCAACCATTTTCTTCATTGTGTTTATCATTATAAGAATATAAGTCATATAAAGTGAATCCATCATGGCAAGTAATAAAGTTTACTGAAGCATTTTTTCCTCTTATATCCGGATTATAGAGATCATAAGATCCGGTAATTCTTTCAGCAACAGTATCAGCTAATCCTGAATCGCCCTTTAGAAACCTGCGAATATCATCTCTATATTTTCCATTCCATTCACACCATCTTTTCCAAGAGGGAAAACTGCCGACTTGATATAATCCCCCTGCATCCCATGCTTCAGCTATCAATTTTGTATTTGCAAGAATAGGATCAAATGCCAGGCTTTGCAATAGTGGCGGATTATTCATTGGTGATCCATCTTCGTTTCGGCCAAGGATTGAAGCTAAATCAAATCTGAATCCGTCAACACGATATTCTGTAACCCAGTAGCGAAGGCAATCTAAAATCATTCTATGGACTATTGGGTGATTGCAATTTAAAGTATTTCCACATCCGCTGAAATTATAATATTTCCCATCTGGTGTAAGCATGTAATAAACATTATTATCAAACCCCTTAAAAGATATATATGGGCCATACTCATTGCCTTCAGCAGTATGGTTAAAAACAACATCTAAAATAACCTCTATTCCATCTTCATGAAATTTCTTTATCGAAGACTTCAGTTCATCCCCTTCTTTATTACGTTCAATTCCAGCAGCGTAACTGGTGTTTGGAGCAAAGAAACATACAGGATTATAACCCCAATAATCACAAAGCAAATTACCTCTAACATATCGTGCATCAAGCATTTCATCAAATTCAAAAATTGGCATAAGTTCTACAGCATTGATTCCAAGTTCTTTTAAATAAGGAATCTTTTCGGCTAATCCAGCAAATGTTCCAGGATAATTAACTTCTGACGATGGATGCTTAGTAAAGCCCCTTACATGCAACTCGTAAATAATCAAATCTTTCATAGGAATTAAAGGTCTTTTACTGTTTCCCCAATCAAAATCATTAGAGACAACTCTTGATTTATATTGATTTCCACATATTGTTTTTGTTCCCCATACGCTTTGTCCAGCAATCGCTTTTGAGTAGGGATCAAGTAAATATTTACTACTATCAAAAACTAATCCTCTTTCAGGTATATATGGGCCGTCCACACTATATGCATATTCGAATTCTTCAATATCTAATCCAAGTACTATCATAGAGTATACATTACCTATTCGATAGTATTCAGGAAAAGGAATGACAGCATAAGGTTCGCACATAGCAGGCTTAAATAAGAGTAGTTTACATGATGTTGCGTTCTGAGAGTGGATAGTGAAGTTAACACCTCCCGGTATAACTACTGCACCATTTTCTAGATAAAATCCAGGGCGAATTTTAAATCCCTCAAATTCGTCCGTGGGGATTAAATTTTTCTGGAGTGTTTTTACAAATTCATCGAAATTTACAGTATTTTTTAAGGTATTTATATCTAGTTCTATATTCTCAGCAATTGAAAATTTAGAAGTATCCATAATATATTTTCCTCCTTAATATTATTAGGACCCTCTTAGTTTTATTATATTAGGATGCATATGCTTTTAATCGATAAATGAAATAATTATTTAATTATTACTTAAATTATTGTATCGAAATTCAAATTTATATGCTTTTAACTAATGTAAGTTGGAAATATAGGATTAAGATATTTAAGTTGTGGTATAATTTTCATATGAACTATTAATTGCATAAAATTGGCTATATAAAAAATAATTTCCGATGAAGGTAAAGTATATTTATAGATAATAAACAAAATATGGAATGTTTTATATAAAACAAATGGAGAAGCTATATACACTATAAGATTTGGGAATGAGGGGGAATTAGATGACTAAAAAAATAATTTACAGCTTACTTATTGTAGCAGCGGTAGTTTCTGCAATACCAAAAGAAGTTTCAGCAGAATGGAAGCATAATAATACTGGTTGGTGGTATGAGGAAGGAAAATCTTATAGTACTGGTTGGAAACAAATAAATGGGTCGTGGTACTATTTTGGTAATGATGGTTATATGAAGACCGGATGGATTTTAGATAAGGTTTGGTGGTATTATTTACAGGATAATGGTGCTATGGCATCTGGAAAAACATCAATTAAAGGAAAGGAGTATAAGCTTGATAATAGTGGGAAATGGATAAATAATGCTCTTCCTAATAGAAATGTTAATATGAACATTAGCAGGCCTCCTTCAGAGGAAAAAATGACTACAATCACAGATTTTAGCTTGTTTGAGGAAAATGGAAATGAGTATTTTAAAATTCAAGATAGCTATTATCTAAAAGGTGTATGGAATATAGATGGTAATATATATATTTTTGATGAAAATGGTGTGTTGCAAAAAGGCGAATATACGTCAGAAAGTGGCAGAAAATATAGCTTGGGAGAGGATGGCAGAGTTATAGAATGTCTTAGTGATAAAAATTATAATTTATGTACAGAATATGCACTGACTACTAAATCAACTACAGAAAACTATGAGGTTAAATTAGATGATAGCAATATGCTTACTATAACTGATGTCAATTCGGATGAACCAGAAAAGGATGGAGTAAGAATTGAAGATGGAACAGGTTATAAATTAGACAATACTAAACCAAAGGCAACTATTAAGGAAAACACTTTATATTGTAGAACTAATCAAGCTATAGATTTAGGAATGATAAAAGTAAGTAGTGTAGATGACAAAAGTTCATCATTTCCTAATTTAATAGTAATGTCTAATAGTGAAGATGATAATATTGCCGTTTCAGGAATAAATTTAAGTTTGGAGGATGGATTTTTCAAAGAGATTCATCCAACAGTTATTGCATACAAAGCAGGAAAAACTACTATTACAATAAATGTTAATGGAATCAAGACTTCGTTCGATGTAATAGTTACTGAATAATTTTCTACACTAATATGTAAGGTTAATATTTTTATAATTGTTATGTTTAGTATATATAGAATATTACATTAAAATATAAACTCAAATAGAAGAATTGAGTAATGTATATATAAGTATTAATACAAGCTTAAATAAAAAAGAAAATAGATATGCTATTTTGACTAGTTACACAATTTTAGTAACTAGTCATTTATGGTTTTGAAGAGGAGATTACTTGTCAATTAAATTTTTCTCATATTCCTCTATCATTTTTTTTGTCATCAATCCTCCAATTGGTCCACCTACACGACCATTTAACCTTGATGACTTATTTCCTTTATAATTATCATTAAGTTCTATGCCAAGCTCATTCTCAAATTCTATTTTTAACTTATCTAGTTTTGCTCTTGCTTCTGGAACTAAAGGCCTTCTGCTCATAATTTAACACCTCCATATCAGTATTAGTTTTATAAATTTATAGTAAAATATACTTAATAAATTATTGAATTTAACTGAAGGGATATTCTGGAAAATTAATACAAAGGAGAATTTTAATAATTTTTTTACAAGTATTTGCATAGATTAAAATTTGTAAGAGTGGTTAATATATTAATGCCAAACAAAATCATAGATTAAGGGAGGTAGATTAAGATGGCTTCAAGAAATAAAACTTTAGTTCCAGAGGCAAAAGTAGGTTTAAACAGATTAAAAACTGAGGTAGCTTCAGAAATTGGGTTAAATGACTATGAAAACATTGATAAAGGGAACCTTTCTTCAAGACAAAATGGTAGTGTTGGCGGAGAAATGGTTAAGAGAATGATAGAGAGTTACGAACAAAGTCTCTAGAAATAGATACTTAATGTTTTAACTCAGTTCTTCAATTACCATCCATCCTAAATGAAAGCTAGTAGAATATAGTTAATTACTATTTATTCTACTAGCTTTTTTATTGTATATGAATCTATATTCAAATGAAATCTATGGAAAATAAAAGAGAATAAAAGAAATAGGAAGCATAGATGAGATTCTGAAAAATAATAAAAATAAAATGAGATAAATGGCAGAAAATTTATATGGAATTACTTTACAATATGGTATAAAATGTAAAAGAAGGCGATTAAACATATACTCAAAGGAGTTGAATAATATGTTATATTTATATACTATATCAATAAAGTTAAGTTGTTTATCCTTAATATTGCTATTATTTAGGCTTATTATAAACAAGAATAATATTAATATTTTTGCTAACAAGGAAAAAAGAGGTCTACTGATAACCATACTTGTCATTAGCATTGTACCAATAATTAATATATTTTTTGCAGTTTCAAGTATATATGCGTCAATTTTTATGAAAAAGGAAAAATTTATAAAATTCATCAATGAATAGCTTTAGTAGAATCTAAGGCTATTTTTTCATGAACTTATTACCTCTATAAACTACTAATAAAAAGTATATGAGGATTTTTCATCATAAAGTAATTATAAATTTGCTTAGGAAGATAATTTCTGAATATGAAATTATTTATATATATGACAACAATATTACAATATTATTATATATTTTATAAGATTTATATAAGCGTATTTCATCTTTCTCAGTTACAGATATAATATTTATAAGAAGTTTAAGATTAATTAAATTATGTATAGATGATTAACCTGGAGGAGATGAGTTTAATGAAAATTAGATATATGTTATCGGAATTATGGATTGCGTTTGGTTTTCCAATTATAGTTTTAGGAATTATAATTTTAGTATATTACTTTTCTAAAAAGATAATGAAAAAGAATATGTTTTTTTATAAGATATTTAGATACATAAAAATATCATCTTGCATCATATTTATTTGTTTTATAATAATAGAAGCTTTAATAATAAATTATCCAAAGTATAATCGAAATAGTGACGATTATATTATTGTACTTGGCGCAGGACTTGATAATGGAGGAGTTCCTAATTTAATACTTCGGGAAAGACTTGATATTGCTATAAAATGTATGAAAGAAAATTTAGCTCAGTATATCGTTTTATCCGGAGGACAAGGTACAGATGAAAGTACATCAGAGGCACAGGCCATGAGTGAATATTTACAGGCTAAAGGGATAGAAAAAAACAAGATAATATTAGAGGATAAATCAAGAGATACTAATGAAAATCTAAAATATTCTAAAGAAAAGATTGAAGAATCTAGCAGCAAATCAATAAGTGACATTAAAGTAAAAATAGTGACAACAGACTTTCATGCTTTTAGAAGCAGTGTTTTAGCAAAGAAGAATGGTTATAAAAATTTTGATAATTATTCCAGCACTATGCCTTGGTATTTTGTACCTTCAACATATGCTAGGGAATCCATTGCAGTTATTAAGAGTATATTGCTTGACAAATAAATGAGTGATTATGAAATAATTACACTACAACAGGGTTTATAAATTTAATTTATAACAACAAACGATTACAAGCACAAGATATACATAATTAATATATAATAATACAAAAGATTATATATTTAGTTAGAAGGGGATAAGTATGTTGGCGGTAGTTATTTTGGTTTGCATAGTATTAATTGCATGTAATACTTTTTATGATACGGATGAAAGTTGAAAAATAAAAATCGTCAAGCAAAATTAGACTAACTGTATAAAACTAAATTGGATTTTTTTAAAAACTAAGCAGATATAATTTAAGGCTATCTATTCATTAAGATAGCCTTTTTATGTTTATAGAAATTAAAAATTAACATGGTAACTTGATTATAAAAGTAGATCCCTTTTTACATTCACTATATACCTCTATTTCTCCACCACATAAGTCAACAATTCTTTTTACTAGTGCTAATCCCAAACCATTGCCTTCAGAAGAATGTGATTTATCGCCTTGATAAAACTTATCAAAGATATGCTTTTGTGTATCTTCGTTCATACCTATACCATTATCTGAAATGTTTGTTGTAATCCAGTTTTTATCTTTCTTTAAAGTGCATCTAATAGTACCATATTCAGGTGTGAATTTTATTGCATTACTAAGTATGTTTATCCATACTTGCATCAACAGTTCTTCATTTCCATGAAAAGTAATTGAGTCTAAATCTATATCTAAGTCAATATTTTTGTTGGACCATTTGGATTCTAAAAGCAATAGAGTTTGTCTTAGCTGCTCATCTAATTTGAATTTACTTCTTTCTGCTATTATATCTTGATTCTCTAATCTTGAAATCTGTAATATGCTGCCAACTAAGCTTGTTAGCCTTTTTGTATTATTTAATATTTTATCTGTATATTTAGACTTTTCTTCTTTACTTAGATTGTTATCCTGTAGCAAAGTTGTGTAACCTTCAATAGATGCAAGGGGAGTCTTGAATTCATGCGATACATTAGCAATAAAGTCACTTCGAAAGGTTTCTATGTTGTTTAGCTCGTCTACCATAATATTAAAGTTCTGAGACATTTTTTTTAGCTCTTCAACGTAGTAATACTTATCTTCATCTAATTTGATATTAAAATTACCTTTTCCGACTTCCATAATTGCTTCGCTAAATTTTACTAGTGGAGCTAATATTTTTTTGCCTATTATAGCTGATATGGTTGTCCCAACTATTATACTAATTATAGATAGATCGATAATTGGCCAAAGAAACTTATTAGCTTCCGAAGAGAAATTTGGATGAAAGATTATGGCTAAAATTGCAGTAAGCACTGATGATACAAACATTATTGAAAAAATAATAAATGAAAAGACTAAGCCTAATTTTAAATTTGGTTTATCATTCATAATTTTTTACCACCTTATATCCGAGTCCTCTTACAGTCAAGATATCAAAATCTATGTTATTTTTAAAGCGATCACGCAAACGGTTAATATGTACATCTACTGTTCTTATATCAGTTTCAGAATCAAGTCCCCAAAATTCATCCATAAGTTCTTGTCTTGTGAATATGCGATTAGGATATGAAATAAGCTTATATAGAATATAAAATTCCTTTTGTGGAAGGACTGTTGCCTCACCATTTTGATATACTGATAAGGAATCATATTCAAGCATGGTATCACCAACGATTTGCTTTCTTTCACTAATAATCTGAGCTCTTCTAAGTAATGCACCTACTCTTAACACCATTTCGTTAACATCAATTGGTTTAACCATGTAGTCATCAATTCCAAGAAGAAAACCACGTTGCTTATCCTGAAAGCTTTCCTTAGCTGTAATCATTAATATAGGTAGATTAAATTGAGCATCACGAATAGATTTTATTAGTTCAAAACCATCCATATTTGGCATCATGATATCAGAAATAATTAAATCAATATATTCCTTATCCAAAACATTAAGCGCTTCGATTCCATCTTTCGCACTAGTAGTTTTATAGCCATTTTTAAGTAAAACAGTTGAAAATAATTCTCTTAACTCTTTGTCGTCTTCTACAATCAAAATATGAAACATTTGGATACCTCCCTCGTATGCACTAATTATACTTTTTTTTATCTATGTTTAAAAGTATCATATTTATATATCAATTCAAGTATTTAATTATATATAAAATATTTACTGTAATAATTAAATTTGAAATAAATAGAAAAGTTTAAATTCAGTTAATAATTCTATGATACACTCCATATTAAAATAACATAAGTAGCAAATGATAGCTATAGATAAATAATAATCCAAACAATTTTAGGCTGATATGTTTTGTAAATCATAAAAATTAAGATATTTTTTAGGTTACAAACAAAGTATAAAAATTAAAAGTATGGTATTATTTTCATGTACATATAAAATGTTTCAATGATTTATTTGCATGTGAATCATTGACTGTCTGGTCGGTCATTTAAATAAAGTGTGAATATAATGAGTCAGTAATTTATTGTAATACAGTATTTTTATAAGTGAGGTGATTTTTTTGGCAAGATTGAAAAATAAGGAAAATGAAATTCTTGCCGCTGCAATAGACATATTTTTTAAAAAAGGTTTTTCGGGAACTAATATGCAGGATATTGCAGACAAGGCACAGATAGGTAAGGGTACAATATATGAATACTTTAGAAGTAAAGATGATTTATTTGTACAAGCTTTAAAGTACGACCATAGAAATTTCACTATAAATGCAAATCAGAAGATATCACAAGAAGAATCATTTCTTAAAAAGCTAGGAAAGCTTATAGAATTAACTGAGCATGCTATTATAGAAAGGGCTGGAAGGATAAGTTATTATATAACAAATGAGATTTCAGAATTAAATCCTGAAGCAAAACGTGATCTTGAAAATTTTATAAAAGATATAAAAAGAAATGGAAAAAATATTACATACAATATTCTAAAGCAAGGTATCGAAGAGGGGGAGGTAATGGATACAGGCATAGACATTGATTTTGCTACAAATGTTATAGGAGGAATGGTGGCATTACATTGTCATCGGACTTGTCATGAAAATTATTATTCAGTAGAACAAAGAAGAGAGGAAAATGAAAAGCTGATAAGTTTTATTATGGGTGGAATTGGTACAAAGAAAAATTAAATTTATAATATATAAATTAACAAAATAAACTATATGTTTACAGATTAGGAGTGTGAAACATGAAAAATGTAAAAAAAATAGTTATATATGCTGTAATTGTTATAGCTGTAATAGGTTGTGCTGCAGTAGCTAAAACTAAGTTATTCACAGCTAAAAAACAAGCAACCACTGCTGTTGCAGCTAGTAAAACAGCTGTTGAAGCGCTGGTAGTGAAATCAGAGGAAAAAAGTTTAGGGGATTCATATAAAGCAACCTTAGAAGCCTATCAGCAAGGGATTATAACTAGTAAGATAGCAGCAAAGGTTGTTAATGTGTCTGTTGAAAATGGACAATATGTGAATGCTGGTGATACTATAGCTACGCTAGATGACCAAGATATACAAAATAGTATAAAAACCGCACAAGCTCAGGTGCAAGTTAGTGAGCAACAACTAAATTCAACACAACAGCAACTAAATTCATCGCAGGTAACGCTGCAGAAATTGCAAATTCTTATGGATGATGCACAGCGTAATTATGACAGGCAAAAGACACTTTTTGATGGAGGTGCTATATCAAAAACAGATCTTGAGTCATCAGAAAAAGCTCTAAACACTTCTAAAGCAGATTATAGTTCAGGATTAGCAAGTATTGAATCGGCAAAAGCAAGCATTGAAAGTTCAAAAGCAAGTTTAGAAGCACAAAAGGTAAATTTGCAAAAGGCTCAAAGCGATTTAGCTAACACAGTGATTAAAGCGCCTATAAGTGGCGTAATAAGCGATAAAGTTTTAAATGTAGGGCAGATGGCATCTCAAGGAGCAGCTCTTGCAAAGGTTAATGATATATCCTCTGTATATGCAACAATACAAGTACCGCAAGAAAAAATAGGAGGAGTACAGATAGGTCAAGCTGCAACAATTACAGTAGATGGAAGTGATAAAACTTATAATGGAACTGTTCAAACTATAGATTCAGCTGCAGATGCTACAACTAGAGTATTTAATTGTAAAATAAAAATAGATAATAGTGATAAATCATTACTGCCTGGTATATTTGCAAAGGCTCAGCTTATTAGTGATCAAAAAACACAGGTTTTAACTGTTCCAATTAATGCTTTAGTTGGTAATGAAGGGGATTATTCTGTTTTCATAAATGATAATGGAACAGCTAAAAAACAAAAAGTAACTATTGGAGAAACAAATCAAAACAGTGTTGAAATAACAGATGGCATTAAAGATGGAGATCAAGTAATTTGCACAAATACAAGTACTATTCAAGATGGTAGTGAAGTAGACGTAGCTATAAAGGAAGATAATAATTCAGATAAAGCAGCTTCTGAACAAGATGGCAGTGCAGACGATGCAACAACTAAATAGGAGGGATAATAAATGAATATAGCAAATATTAGCATTAAAAGACCCGTATTTATATCAGTTATAATGATTGTCCTTACTATATTGGGGTTTGTATCTTACAAAAAATTAGCACTTAATGATATGCCAAACGCTGATTTACCATATGTTTCAGTAGTTGTTACAGAGAATGGGGCAACACCGGAAGAAATTGAAAGTAAAATAACAAAAAAAGTAGAAGATTCAGTACAACAAATTTCTGGAGTTCAAAATATAACTTCAAGTGTAAGCTCAGGAATGTCACAAACTGTTATAGAATTTGACTTGAGCAAAGATAGTAAGGTTGCTGCACAAGAAGTTAGAGATAAGATTTCAAGTGCTCGAGGACAGTTACCAACTGATATCAATGATCCAGTTGTCTCAAATTTTGATATGTCAGCAACATCAATCATATCTATAGCTGTTTATGGTTCAAGTGATAATCAAGAAATGGCAGACTTTGTAGATAATACTTTAAAAACAAAGTTATATACAGTATCTGGTGTTGGAGCAATAAATGTATCTGGTGAGGATACAAGGGAAATTCACATAAAGCTAGATAATAATAAATTATTACAATATGGCCTTACATCAAGTGCTGTAGTAAATAGTATTAGAAATGATAATATTGATCAATCCACTGGAAAAGTTACAGATGGAGATAATGAGATATCTATTACAACAACTAGTAAAATACAAAAAGTAGAAGATTTTAAGAATATTTTAGTATCTAATAAAAATGGCACAGAAATTAGGATAAGGGATATTGCAACAGTTGAAAATGGGATTGAAGAGAGAAAAAGTCAGGCTTATTATCAAGGCAATCCATCAATTGGTATTGATATAGTTAAGCAATCTGGTGCTAATACGGTAGAAGTTGCTAAAGACGCTAAAGCAGCATTAGAACAAGTTAAAGCTTCACTACCTAAGGGCATGCATGCTGATATTGTTAGTGATAATTCAACATCTATACGAGATACAGTAGATGATGTTATGAATACTATCATAGAGGGATGTATATTAGCAGTTGTTATTGTATTCTTGTTCTTAAATGAATGGGAAAGTACACTTATAAGTGCATCATCTCTTCCAATATCTATAATAACTACGTTTGTATGTATGAAAGAGATGAACTTTACACTAAACACTATGTCTCTAATGGCATTATCACTGGCAGTAGGACTTTTAATTGATGACTCTATAGTTGTTATAGAAAACATTGTACGACATTTGCATATGGGAAAACGTCCAATTGAAGCAGCTAAAGATGCTACGTCAGAAATCGGATTTGCAGTAATTGCAACAACTTTAGCTGTTATCGCTGTATTTTTACCTTTAGCAATGATAGAAGGAATTATTGGAAAGTTTTTCATAGAATTCTCACTTACAATTGTTTTTAGTATGGCGGTTTCATTATTTGTATCATTTACTCTTGTACCGATGATGTCTTCTAGAATGCTTAACTCAGAAAGAAGAGAGAGTAAAACATTTGTTGGTAAGTTTTTCAAGGGGTTTAATAGTAAATTTGATACATTAGCTGAAAAATATTCACATTTATTAGCTTATCTTCTTCATAAAAGATTAATAGTTTTAGCTGTTTGTGGGGTTATGTTTATAGCAAGTCTTGCCCTTATTCCATCATTAGGTTTTACTATGATACCTATAACTGATAAAGGACAGATAACTGTTAGTGCTAACTTTGATTCTGGCATAACGTTAGATACTGCAAGTCAAGAGACTAAACAGATTGAAGAGATAATTAAGAAGAATCCAGAAGTTCAATATTTATACTCAACAGTTACTAATAGCAAAGCAACAGTTAACATTACATTGGTAGATAAGAAACAGCGTAAGATCACCTCAAGAGATATGGCACAAAAACTTGGAACCGATCTAAAGGTACTACCTGGAATGGAGGTTACAGCATCAGCCGCATCTATGGGTGGAGGAGGCGGAGGCTCTTCTAAAGATGTAACGTATGACCTTGTTGGTAGTGATAGAGCAAAAGTTCAAGCTTTTGCAGAAAAAATGAAAGCAGAGATTGCTAAGGATCCTCAGGCAAGCGATGTAGGTGTTAATACTAACTCAGGTACACCGGAAGTAAAGATGACTGTAGATCGTGATAAGGCAGCCGATTTAGGCGTTAATAGTTCAGATGTTGCAAGCACTTTGGCTACATTATTTAATGGGTCAACTGTAACTAAATATGATGGTGGAAAAGATAGATATGATGTTAAGGTAATGTTACAAGATGGTGAGCGTAAAAATCTTAATAACCTAGATGGAATTTATGTTTCTGGTTCAAATAATAAGCTGGTTCCTATAACGGATGTAACTAAAAAAGTTGTTGGGACAACTTCTTCAACATTACACAGATACAATAAACAGGCACAAGTTGAACTTTCTTGTAATGTAAAAAGTTTGGCTACAGGTACTTTCAAAGATAAATATTTAGCTAAGATAAAAAGTGAATTGCCACCAGGAGTTTCATTATCTGTTGGAGGATCAATGGGAAGCATGCAGAAGAGTATGGATAGTTTAGTGCAAAATGCAGTTTTATCAGTTCTTCTACTATATTTGGTTATGGCAGCTCAATTTGAAAGTTTTGTTGATCCTATAGCTATAATGTTTGCTTTACCACTTGCAATGATTGGAGCAATAATAGGATTATTTGCTGGTGGAAGTCAATTAAGTATGATAGCCATGATAGGTATCATAATGCTTATGGGACTCGTTGCTAAAAATGGTATCTTGCTGGTTGATGCTGCGAAAGAAAGGATCAAAGAGGGAATGCCTAGGAATGAAGCATTAGTCCAAGCTGGGCTTGTAAGATTGCGTCCGATAGTTATGACTACTTTAGCCATGATATTTGGTATGATTCCTACAGCAATAGCTACAGGAGCAGGTACTGAAATGCGTAAGCCGATGGCACAAGCAGTAATTGGAGGATTAATCACTTCAACAATATTAACATTATTCGTAGTTCCAATAGTTTATACGCTACTTGATGGATTAAAGAGAAGATTTGCAAAAAAAATTCGTAGAAAAAAATCAACTCCAATTGATAGTGAATCAAATGTAAGCATATAACAAAGAAATCACTAATATTAATAAGATCATACTAAAATTAAGTTTTAGTATGATCCATATATAAAGTGTATTAGTTTAAATACAAGGTTCAGGAGTAAATCCTAAATTATGACTACATTTACTAAACAATAAAATTGTAGTAAAATAAAGCTACAACAGAAAAATAATCTAGTAAATAAAAAGAGAATTCGAATTTATATTAAAATAAATATTAATGAAGAGGAGATTTATACATGAGAAAAAATATAAATAAGATAATAGCATTTGCAATAGGGATTAGTGTTATGAGTGGTAGCGTTGTACCAGCACTTGCAGCAGATTCAACTCAACAAACAACTACTAGTACAAGCACTGCAACAAATTCACAAATCGTAAACGGAAAGCCATTACTTACTTTAGATGAAGCTGTAAAAGAGGCAATCAGCATAAGCGAAATATTACAACTTGATACTAGTAAAATAACTTACCAAGATAAAACTAATGATATAAATGAAGACTTGGATGATTATAAAGATGTTAGTGGAGACGAAGAAGATTTTAATGATGATACTAGAGACGCTAATGCAAATAAAGCTAGGCAACAAAGGGATTTTGATCAAGATGCTTTAATACAAAAAGTTACTAAAGCATATAATAATATCGTTACAAGTCAAATGAAAATAGATAAAGCCGGAAAAGAATTGCAAATTAAAAACAAGACATTAAACGATGCAAAACTTAAAAGCAGTCTAGGAATGGTAACATCAAGTGATTTGAAATCAACTGAACTTGAAATTCAAAATTTACAAATAACACAGAAAACAAGTGAAAATACATTAAAGGACGCTGAATATAGCTTTAAAGTATTGACAGGTAAGGATGTAACACAATATACTTTGGAACAAGATATTCCTTATGAAACATTAAAAATAGATGGATCTATAGATACTTACCTAGATAAAGTTATAGATAACTATTTAAAATATAGGGAACAAATACTTAAGCTTAAGAAAGATCATTATTATGATTCCGATAATAAAATAAGTGACGGCGATGTAAGTGATGCAAAAAAAATAACAGATGAAGCTCAAGAACCTAAATTAAGTGATTATAACGGAAATATTGAAGCTTATCTCACAGATTACAATAAATATCAAGCTGCTAAAAGTGCATATGCAAATGCCATATCGGCACGTTTAACTTATTTAGGTAATAGACTTAGTGTAGATCAAGAACAAACAAGTATAGATGAGGACAAAAAGAACTTTAAAAATCAACTAAGAACACTTTATACAAATCTTATTACAGCACAAGATAATATTAATTATATTAAGCAAAATATAGAATTAAGCAACAAGAACCTTAGTGATGCAAAACTTAAATATGACTTAGGAATGATAACTGAATCTGCTTATAATTCCCAAGTTTTGAGCAGTGAAGATCTAAATATTCAATTAAGAAGCCAAATTGATGCTTATAACACGCTAAAGCAAGAAATTCAAAAACCTTGGATAGCATTTTCAGGAGCACAATAGAATTAATATAAAGAACATTTATAATACTTAAATAAATATTAGATTAGTTACAAATCTGATGGTTAAAATAAAACATATTAATTTAAATTTCAGATCTTTAGAGAGCTAAAGACTTCAAGAATATATTCATACTAATTACCATATTAATAAAAGTAATTAGTATGAATTATTATAATATATAAAAGTTCAGTGGAATTAAGACAGTACAAACTAAGTTTAGATTATAATATTTAGTTTGTTTTTTTTATTAATGGTGGAAAATGTTAAATAAAAAAGGGAGAATTTTAGGGTGGAAATTAAAGAAAAAATTTTAAAGTCATCTATCAAATTATTTATGGAAAATGGTTTTTTTGAAGTATCTATTAGAGATATTTTTAAACAAATTAACATAAATAAAAGTGCTTTTTATAAGTATTTTAAAAGTAAAGATGAGCTTATATATAAAGTGATAGAAGAATTTTGTTCTCCATACTTTGATGAAATTATAGGCGCTACCAATTTATGTAATGAATCCACAAAAAAAAAGCTGAAAACAATTTTTATAAAATATTGTGGAATAATACCATATTTAAAAAAGATTCTAAATATAAATAGATTTAATTATATTGCTGTCACATTTATAACAATTGAAGGATTAAAAAGTTATGAAAATAGAAATCTAGTAAATGATTTTAACCATATATTATTAGAAGGAATAGACAATGTTGTAGAAGAAGGAAAGGAATTAGGCGAGATTTTGCCAGAAATTGATTCTCTATCAACATCAAAGAGTATTGTGTCGATGTTGCAAAGTTCTATGGTACTTTGGGCAATGAATCAAAATATCGATATAAATTTATTATTCAAAACTAATTTTAAATATTTATGGAAAAGTATCGGAGTAAGTTGAATTTAAATCAATTTTAAAGCAATAACTATATTTAAAGAGAGAGTCTCTTTAAATATAGTTATTATCATTTATTTAGCAATTTTTAGTTTTTCTCATAAAATCTTCTGAGTTTACAATAAACCTTATATGAGAACCTTTTCCGATAGTACCTTGGTCATCACTTGCTTCCACATCAAAAAATAATTTTTTCCCATCTACTTTTGTAAGAGTAGCTTTGCATTTTATATTTGCGCCAATTGGAGATGATTTAATATGTTTGACACTCATATCAATTCCCACTGTAGTATAGCCACTTGGAAGTTCCTCTATTACTAAACTTTTTGATGCATTTTCCATTAGAGCAATCATAGCAGGGGTTGCATAGACTTCTAGATCACCTGATCCCATTTTTATAGCTGTTTCATTTTCTGTAACTTTAAACTCTTTGATATATGAAGTACCTTCAGTTAAATTAAATTCCATCTAACACCACTTCTCCTCTCAATAAATATAGATTCATTATTAAATATGTTTCATTATAATAATTTTATAGTACTAAATATTTTCATACTTTTCAAGAATAATAAAAATTGGTAAGGATTAAGAAAAAGATTGTAGTTTTTTAAAGAGAGGTTTTTAATATTAAAATAAAACATTTTTTTGATATTTATGGTTTTAAGTATAAATTGTTTTAAAGTTAAAAAGGAAAGTTTATGAAAATTAAATATGAAACATAATAAAAAAGTGAGTAAGAAACTAAACCAATTATATTTCAAAGGTTTATTAGAAATTGTTAACAAAAAATAACTAGCAGATTAAATTCTACTAGTTATTTTTTCTATATGCACACGTAAATATTTACTATTAATAAGTTGTATATATTAAAAATATAATTTTATCGCCTCAATTTATCTTCGTAAATATCTCTGTTAGAAGATGGAGGAGTTACACGAACATATGCATATTCAGGAGCTTTATACCCTGGACCATATATCAAAAATTCGATAATTTTCTTAGCAAAAGCCTTAGAGAGTATTTTTTTCATTTAACATCACTCCTTACCTATATGTTACATTAATTATATTGGAATATTCGGAAAATTGCAACATTTTATTAATAAATAATAATTATTATCCAGTATAATACATTTTTTTGTAGAATAAAAAAGCATAATAGTTTTTTATTCCACTCTTATTATAAATCTATGTTGTATAGGTTAGATTTATTAATTTTTTCCTATAGTAAATTTTATTTATGCCACTAGATGATAAATAGCGAGTATAATTCCAATGATGATTTATTAAAAGAAGAAATTAGAGAGTTACATAAGAATGTAACTTCTATTATTTCCCTCCATATCCATAGTAAATCAATTGATTGAAAATGACATTAATTGTATAATTTTAGATGAGTTGATTTGAAGCGGATTAAAAAATAACTAAGTACTTAGTGAGAATTAAAAGGAGACTGATCCATGTGAATATTAGAAAGAAACTTACTTCGTTTATACTAGTTTTTTTAATTAGTATAAGTTTTGGACAAGTATTAAATGTACAAGCTGCAACTGCTGATTCAACAATAATATCTAGCAATGCTGTTAACAAGCCATCAGAAGAAATTCCTAATCCAGGTATACCTGAAAATAAGCCTAATGAATTAAATATTATTTATAAATATAGTACCCAAGATATTGAAAATAGTGATGATGGAAAAGTTAATATAACATCAACTATTGGGTGGAAAAAAGAGAATGGATACTGGTATTACTATAAATCCGATAGTACAAGAGCAACTGGGTGGATAAAACCAGATAACAAGTGGTATTATTTAAAATACGATGGAAGAATGGTAACAGGATGGTTTAATGTTAATGGCATATGGTATTATTTAGATCAATCAGGCAGTATGGTTACTGGTTGGAGTAAATTAAATAATGTTTGGTATTTCTTAAACGGTTCAGGGGCAATGGTGACAGGACTAAATAAAATAGATAATAAAATTTATATGTTTTATAGTAGTGGCGCCATGGCTACAGGATGGTATAAATCAGGTGATAATTGGTATTACTCTAGCAGTAGCGGAAGTATGGCAACTGGATGGATTAAAGATAATGGAACTTGGTATTATTTATATGATACTGGTGCAATGGCTAAAGGATGGGTTAATATTGATGGAAAGTGGTATTATTTAAAATCTAGTGGAGCAATGTCAACAGGATGGATAAATTCTGGAAGTGATACTTATTATTTAGATAAATCATCTGGGGCTTTAGTTACAAATTCTACAATAGATGGTTATAAAATTGGTTCTGATGGCAAGAAGATAGGGCCAGGAAATCCAGTCAATAATAATTCTAATACTTTACTAAAAGGGATAGATATTAGTCACTACAATGGGGACATAGATTTTAAAAAAGTTAAAGCTTCAGGAATCCAATGTGTATACATAAAAGCCACAGAAGGGACAACCTATGTTGATAATTATTTAGGAATTAGTTATAATGGAGCTCAAAATGCAGGATTAAAGACAGGTTTTTATCACTTTTTAGTTGGGACAAGCTCTCCTGAGACTCAAGCACGTAATTTTTACAATAGCATAAAAGATAAGAAGAATGACCTAAAACCGGCTTTAGATATAGAACAAGATGGATTTGATGTCATGGGTTATGCATTAAGGTTCATAGATGAATTCAAAAAATTAAGTAATATGGACATTTGTATATATACATATTCAGATTTTATAAAAAATAATTTAGATAGTAGATTATCTAAATATACATTATGGGAAGCAAATTATTATAAGAGTCCATTTAACTTATCAGCTAATAGTGTATGGAATTCTAGAGCAGGACATCAATATACAGATAAAGGTGTTATCGATGGAATCTATGGAGATGTAGACTTAGATGAATTTACACAAGATATTCTTAGCAATTAAATGTTTTACCCAAAAAGCAAGCAAACCAGCTTAAAAGAAAAGCTATCCTTAAAGGATGGCTTTTTTATATGCCTCAAAACGAAAAAATTCTTTATTATAATCAATTAATATTATTGCAATAGAATTTTTTTACTAATTAACAAAGGAATTTACTGAAAGTTTTTACCATAATATTGTAACTTTTTTGTAACGCTTTTAGTTTAAAAATCTTTTATACTTTAGGTAAGATATAGAAAACACTAAAGTATATATTGAGAAAATAATTCTTCATAATAATTCTAAAAATATTACAAGAATTCTAGCCGTAATTGTGAAATGAGCAATGTGGATTGAAACATATATATTTTTTGAATTTCCAAGTAGATTAATTATATACAAAAAATAACAAAAATTAGTTAGGAGAATAATTATGATAAATAAAATTGAAAAGAGATTTAAACTATTGTTTTCAGCGGCCATAATAGGTGTTATCATTATAAGTTCTGCAAGCATAGTTGGATGTAGTCCTAAAAAGTCGTCTGAAATAGATCTTGAAAATAAAGAAGTGTCAGTTGAGAAAGTTTCAGAAAATAGCAATCAAACAGAAGGTGAAAAGATATCAGAAGAAGTAGTTAGTATTGAAAAATCTAGTAATAATGAGGATAATAAAGAAATAGTAGCTTCACAAGTAAAAAAGAAAAATGATTCAGTAAAAATAATTGAAGATAGCAAGTCTATGGATGCCTCAAAGTCGGATAATGGAAAGAATAATTTTACAGAATATATGAATCTATTAGATTTGAGTAAAGAAAAACTTATAAGCACATTAAATGAAAAGCCAAGTTCTATCGGAGAAGGTGGAGTGGAATTTAAAAAAGCCGGTATTAGAGTTTGGTTTGATCAGAAAAATAATGATAAGGTAGAGCAAATCTTTATTATAAGAAATGACTTGAATTTAAATGGTGTAAAGATTGGTGATAAGATAAGTAGATTTAAAGAAGTTTTTGGGAATCCAGTCAGTGATAAAAATGGAGACGCACATTTTAAGTATAACAATATATTTTTATCTGTAAATTATGATGCAAACACAGGACAAACCTATGCGATATATATTTAAAAAAATGATTTTTAGTAAATTGAAAACAACTTTCTTATTTTAAAATTATAGGATGATAGCTAAAAGCCAAGTATTGAAGCACAGGCATTTAATGAAAAATACAATAAAACGTATAGTTCATATAATCGTTAAAAATTATGGATATGAAGTAATTATATATCATATATAAGGTAACACTAAATAATAACAGAATGAAAAATGGGGGGAATATGTTATGAGAAAATGTGCAAGAGTTATAATACTGATTATTTCTTTAGGGAGTATTATAACAGGCTGTGGGAATGTTGTAAACGCAACTAGCTTAATTCAAGCCCCTATGCTCGAAAATGTAGAAGAAAATGAAATTAATAAAGAGCTAAAAGAAATTTTAATGGCTGACAGCGAATTACTAGTCACTAAGAATTCACAAGAAAAACAAAGTATTTTTATGGATGATATTGATAAAGATGGTAAAAATGAAGCATTTGTATTATATAGGGATATGAAAGAAAATAGACAAGTTCATCTATTAGTGCTTAAGGAAGAAAATGAAAAATGGAATAAAATACTTGATATAGCCACTGATTTTAATATTCTAGATTATTTTAGTCTTAAAGATCTTGATGGAGATGGGAAAAAAGAAGTGATTTTAGGTGTGTCAGTATCAGATTCTGAACCAAGTAAACAGTTATTTATATATGAATTGAATGGAAAAGAATTAGTTAATAAAGTTAATCGTACTTACGAATGGATAGATATATCGGATTGCAATGAAGATAATAAACCTGATGTTATAATAATTGATGGAGAAATAGGCAAATCAAAAACAGCAGAAATGTTTAATTATGAAAATAATCAATTGAAATCTCACACATTTGTGGGGCTAAATCCTGAGGGTGTAATTGAAAATGTCGTTAGTGGAAAATTAGCAGATGGGAATAATGCGTTATTCATTGATAGTGCATTAGGGGCCCATTCAATGTTAACTGAAATTGTTACTTGCGATAGAGGAAGATTTATTAAAATTGGAGATGAAAATGATGGTATTTTATTTAAGGCTTACCCATTATATAGTAGAGATATAAACAATGACGGTATTATAGATGTTGGAGGAATGTATATTCCTAAAGGTTTTGAAGATGCAGCGATGGCAGAAATCCCTTTTATTTATACTTACTCTGATTATAGAGAAGATGGAACACATGAAATTGTAGAAGAAAGATATACAGATAGTGTACAGCATTTCTATATTACAATTCCCTCCAAGTGGCATGGTAAAGTTACAATTCAAAAGCTTGATCAAAGTGTTAGACTTATAGATAATGAAAGTCAGGATAATTTATTTGAAGTAAAATGGATAAGCAAAAGTTCATATGGTGAGAACAAAACCAAGCTTGGAGAAACGAAGGATATTATATTTTATGATGATATTAAAGAAGAACAGCCTATTTTAAAGGAAAATTTTCATTTACTTAAAGATGAATTTTAATGGAGGAAAATATGGAAACAATTCTTGTCGTTGAGGATGAACTGTCTATTAGAAGTTTTATATGCCTAAATTTAAGAAAGAAAAAGTACGAAGTTCTAGAAGCTGAGAATGGAGAAGAGGCCTTATCTATTTTTAATAATAGAAAGATTGATATTGTCTTATTAGATTTAATGCTCCCAGGAATTGATGGATTTGAGGTGTGTCAGAAAATTAGAGATATAAGTCAATATGTTGGAATTATTATGCTAACGGCACGATCTCAGGAAGAAGATAGAGTAAAAGGGCTTGTAGAAGGGGCTGACGATTACTTACTAAAACCATTTAGCATGGTTGAGCTAGAGGCAAGAATTATTTCGTTAGCACGAAGGTTGAATCATGTATATTCAAAGAAAGAAAGTTCAGTTATTAAATCAGGACCATTTGAGCTTGATGTAATAAATAAAAAAGTATCTCGACTTGGAAAGGATATCAAAGTAACTCCAACAGAATATTGCTTGCTTCAATTTTTAATAAATAATAAGAATAAGGTATTTACACGAAATGATATTTTGGATGAAGTTTGGGGAATAAATTATGTTGGTGATGAAAAAGTTGTCGATGTAAATATAAGACGTATACGAAGGAAAATAGAGAATGATCCATCAGCTCCAGAGTATTTACGCACGGATTGGGGATATGGGTACTTGTGGAAGGAGTGAAACTATGAAGCGAAGGATTATTGTTTACTTTATGATCATTAGTTTACTTACCTTAAGTCTTGTAATGATAGGTTTTGGAATTGGAATAAGACAATATTATTATCAGGGAATTGCTAATACATTTCAGAGTCAAGCAGAGGCGATTCCTTCTGTGTTAGCAAGAGAAACTGATTTTACTAATAAAAGCTTGGCGGAATTCAGTGATGAAATTATTAAAAATTATCAGATTAATGGATCTGAACTACAACTATTAAAAAGAAATGGTGAATTAATCCAATCATCTACAGGTTTTTATGAAGATAGAACGTATTCTATAGATTCTGATGTACTAGATTTGAAAACTACATATAAAATTGAGAAAAATTCATATTCAGGTCAGAAAATTATGGCAGTATATACGCCTCTTGTTTTTGACGGGCAAGTATTAGGAATTTTGCGGTATACAACATCATTAACACAAGTAAATGCTTTAATTATTAATCTATTAATTTATGGAATTATTATCTGCATTTTTATTGCTGTTATTGTGTTTTTTGTAAGTTTGCGTTTAGGGAATATAATTGTAGAACCGTTAAATGATATTATCAATTTTACAAAGAAAATAGCAGATGGAAAATACAAGGAAAAGATTAAGGATACTTATCCAAATGAACTTGGAGAAATAGCAAAAACGCTTAACTATATGGGCGATGAAATATTAAAAACTGATCGTTTAAAGAATGATTTTATATCATCAATTTCTCATGAGCTTAGGACACCTTTGACAGGAATTAAGGGATGGATTGAAACTATGCGAGATCAAGACGAATTATCGGATGAGGAATTTAAATTTGGTTTGGGAATTATTAATGATGAATCAGATCGGCTTATTAGCTTGGTGGAGAATCTTTTAGATTTTTCAAGATACCAGTCAGATAGAATTAAACTAATATTATCTGATGTCAAGATGGACAAAATTATTCGTGAAGTGATGTTCCAGCTTCAAAAGAAAGCAGAAAAAAAGGAAATTAAATTAGTGGTTGAAACGCACCCAGCAATTATTATAGCAGATGGTGATAGATTGAGGCAAGTCATACTAAATGTATTAGATAACGCAATTAAGTTCTCATATAAAAATAGTAAAATCTACGTAATTCAATCAGTTAGCAAAGAGTGTATTTTAATTAAAATTAGCGATACAGGTATTGGAATTAAAAAACAGGATATAAATCATGTTATGGAATCATTCTATAAAATCGATCCTAAATCCATTGGCGCAGGGCTTGGATTAGTCATTTCTAATAATATTATAGGTATGCATAATGGCATTCTTAAAATTGATAGTGAATATGGGAAGGGAACAACAGTGACAATTTCACTTCCGCTAGCAAAAGTTTAAATTATACGTAAATGCTTAGATTAAATTAATACTTATTAGCTGAAATTTTAGGTGATATAGAAAATTTCAGCTTTAATTTTGTTATAATGATGTATACATCAGTAAGTTTTATGATATAAAAGAAAATATAAAGAAGTTATTATTAAAATGAACGATGATTTTGAATTTACTGTACCTATGATAAAATACATGTTACAACGATAAATATATATTTAAAGCTTTAGTAAGTCAAATCCTTAGTCAAGGCTACAATGTAGAAACCTAATTGTGATATATATAATGAGATATTTGTTTTAAGGAGTAATTTTTATGAAAATGATGCTTTTTACACTAGAAATAATAGATGAAGAAAATAATAACTATAAAATTAAAGTCAGTAATGGTACTGAGGACTCCTTAGTAGAATTCAATCCTTTAAAAAAAGAACTACATTTTATAGATAATAACAACTTAAGTGATTTTTTTAAAGGTCAGGAATACCAATTTAGGAAAATGCTCCATAATAAGCGTCCAGATACATATTATGTAGGGTTTAATGTAAAAGTAGTTATAAGAGAAGATAAAGATGTAGCTGCTTTTAATGATAGGAGTAAAATATTAGTCTTAGATAAACGAAACAGTAATTATGATAGTTATGCAATAGAAGAAAGTAAGGCTGAGGAAAGAATCTATAAGATCTATACAGATGCTAGTTATTTTGAGAAGAAAAATCATGGTGGATTTGCTTTTATAATAGAAGATTTGAAAGGAAATTATAATTTATATACAGAAAAAGTGAAAGACATAGGAAGCAGCCAAGCTGAACTCGAAGCAGCTATAAAAGCCCTTGAATTATTAAAAGATGTTGAAAAGATAAGAATAATAACTGATAGCCAGTATGTAAGAAAAGGACTCACAGAATGGTTACCTATATGGAAGTTGAATGACTTTAAAACTATTAATGGAGAACCAGCTAAGAATATAGAAAAATGGCTTGCTTTTGATAAGGCTTGTAATGGAAAATATATTGAATTTCAGTGGGTAAAGGCACATTCTAACCATTTTGAAAATTCCCTCTGTGACATGTATGCCAAGGATATAGCTAATAAAAATTCAACCAGCTATTAATTAAAAAATTTGCAGACAAACATAATGTTAGTATATAATTGTGCATGTTGGAATTTTATATAGTAATTATATTATTTAAGAGGAGATTTAGTCGTGCAAGGTAGATGTTATTATTGTAATAAGGAATTAACTGAAAGAACAATTAAAAGACATGCAAAGAGTTGTTCAGTAATGAAAAAATCAATTGAAGAAAAAATGAATCAGGCTAAAGAGGTAAGAGAACAATTCATAATATCCATGAAAGATAAGTATAATCCTAGTTTATATTGTATTTATGTTTCTATAGATGCAAAGTTGCAGCTTCAGCATTTGGACAAATTTATAAGAGATATATGGGTAGAGTGTTGTGGACATTTAAGTGCGTTTCATATTGATGAAGAAATATATCATGATAATAGTGATGAACAATATGAGATGAATTTTTATTTAAAAGATGTATTAAATATTAATAAAAAGTTCGAATATGAATATGATTTTGGCTCAACTACTTATTTGACTTTAGAAGTTGTAGATATAATACAGGTTCCAAGTGAATTTAGCCAGGTAGAAGTTATTGCTAGAAATAATCCAGAAGAAGGTAAGTTTAATAATTCTCCAAGAGATGGGGTTTGTGGGTATATAGGAAATAAAGATGCAGAAAAAGAATACTTGCCTGGAAATAATAAGAAATACAAAGTTAGCAATAAAAAGCCTATACATAACAATGATGCTTTCTCAGATTTTGATTATTCTGAACAAATGATAGAGAATGATTTTTTAAAACATCATAATAAATTTACAAATAGTTTTATACATACGTTTTTTAAGGAGACATATTCTTTTGATCTAGAAGAATTGATCAAGCCATATCCTAAAAAGGAAATTTGTAGTCTAGCAGAAAACATTGGTCTTAAATTATCATATAATTTAAATAAGAATCAGGTAATTGAAAGATATATCGATGAATATGAGAATTATATTAGAAATAAAATGCATGTGATTAATGATGATATGTATAGAATATTATTAAAATACATTAAGAATAATGGAATAATTTCGATTTCTGATAATGAAGCAGAAAACTATGCGGATAAACATGCTTTTTTTATGAATCAAGGGATGGTATTTCCTTGCTTAAAAGATAGAAAACCAATCTTATTAATGCCCGAAGTAATGCAGGCAATTGTTAAGCAAAGTGATACTTTAGAGTTTAGAAAGTTAATGAAGAAAAATAGTGAAATCATGAATATCTTTAGAGGTATGATTAAGTTATATGGTGTTCTTTGTTTTGAAGATGTTAAAGGATTAATGAAAAGATATGACAATGTAGAAGAGCAAATATTGTTATCTATATTAGAAGAAGGATCTTTTTATTATAATAATGAATATTATGGTACAATTGATGATGATGGAAAAATTATATTCGTTAATGTAGAAATAGAGGATTATGAAGAAATATTAAATAATATAGACAACAATTTGGATTATTCTATGATTAGTAAAGATGATCTAATCTCCATGTCTAACGAAGATTATTTGGAAAGAAGTAGTATTGGGAGGAAGTTTTCAAAAGAATTTTCATCTATGTTTTTAGTTGATAAAAATGATGCTGCTGGAACTATGAATATGTTGGCCTTGGATATACAATATAGAAATTCTGAAGAAATACTTGAAGATATAATTAATGGAATAGATGCAAAACTTGACAAGGAAGATGAAATTAGGGTATTTAACATTGTTAATAAATTTATTAATAATATACCATTATGGAAATATAAAGGTGCAACTATAAATGAAAAATCAGGAAATAATAAAACAATTGAAAGCAAAAAAGAGGTTGGAAGAAATGATCCATGCCCATGTCAAAGCGGAAAGAAGTATAAGAAGTGCTGTGGACGTAATGGAAACGTGATTCAATTGTTTTAACAAATTTTAGGTATGCAAATAAATGATGTATGGAATTTTGTATAATGTTGCTTTTAGACAAATATATTAACATTATTTTGAATATAGTACGAGGAATAAGGGGTTATCAAAGATAGCTCCTTATTTTTTGAGTGGAAAAAAGTAAATGGTGAATTAAATTAAAAAAAGTATAAAAATTCGACATTAAAATGATATTTGGGTATGATATAATAGCACTGTGGATATATAAGGAATTACTAAAGGGTTTTGTAAAATGAATAAAATTATGGAGAGGATGGTGTTTTGTATTATGTTTGATATTAAAAAGGGATTGAATAAATTCTATATCGGAGAAACGGAAGAAAATACGTTAGCAGAAGTAATATTAAGTGATACTAGTAAGGATATAATAAAAATTGAGCATACTTTTGTAGGTGAAAAGTTGAAGGGCAAAGGAGCAGGCAAACTTTTAATAAGAAAAGTTGTAGATTTTGCGATAGAAGAAAATAAGAAGATAATACCAGTATGTGTTTTTGCAGAAAAGGAATTTGATAAAAATAAAGAGTATGAGAGTGTTTTATACAAAAACGATTAATGGGTTTAAAGAGGTGTTATATGGAGAAAGTACTGAAGAAAAAATTAAAAGTAGGTATAAGTGAATGCTGCTTTGGAGCAAAAGTAAGATATAATGGTAAAGGATTTGATTATGTAAAAAATTTTGGTAGGGAAAATGAGCAATTTGTATTTTATCCTATGTGCCCTGAATGTCTTGCTGGATTAGGGGTACCTAGAACACCTATAAGTATAAAGGGTGGTAGTGGACAAGATGTTTTAGAAGGCAAGGCAAAGATTAAAAATAAAACTGGTGAAGATGTTACAGAAAAGCTTATAAAAGCATGTAACTTTTGTTTAGAATTATTGAATAGTGAGGATATATATATTTATATGTACAAGGAGGGTAGTCCAAGTTGCGGAGTATATAGGACTACTCTTAAGGACAAAAGACTTGGAAACCCACCTGGAGTATTAGGGGCGATGTTGCTTAAAGAAGGATTCTTTTTAGTATGTGCAGATGATTTAGAAAGCCCAATAAAAAGGTGGGATATAAGAAGAAGATTAAACGCTTTTGTTTGGGCAAGAGAAGTAGAAATAGAGAATAAAAATCAACTTTATAATGTATGGCATGCTCTAAAATTTTTATGTCAAGAATTAGATGAGAAGGCGGCTAGAAGTTTAGGAAATAAGTTATCAAATTTAAACGATACTCAAAAAGAAGATATTGAAAAATACAGACAACTGATCCTTGATATTATTAGAAAGCCATCAAATTTAAGTAGAATAAAGGCATGGTTATGGAAAAATTATAGCTACTACAGAAAATATAAAGGTATAGAACTTGATATAGTGAAAGAGCCAACAGATCTAAGATCAAATACAATTTTGGCTGAAGAACTAATTAAGCTAGAAAACAAACTATATAATGAAGGGTATTCCTTTGGATCTAGTCCAATTCTTTATAGAGGAAAAAGATAAAAAATGCATATTGTGTATAAAAATGTAGAAATAAAGGTTATGAAAGTAAGAAAGAATAGAAGGAAAAAAGGATATAGATGTTGAAATATATATAATAAGGTAATTAACCTAATAAATATTTATTGAAATGATAGTGAGGAGAGAGAATTTATGAAAAAATTTGTTTGTACAGTGTGTGGTTATATTCATGAAGGAGAAACAGCACCAGAAAAATGTCCAGTATGTGGTGTAGGATCAGAAAAGTTCATAGAGCAAAGTGGGGACTTAGCTTTTGCTGATGAACATGTAATTGGAGTTGCTAAAGGTGTTGAGAAAGAAGTGATTGATGGATTACAGGCGAACTTTATTGGAGAATGCACAGAAGTTGGAATGTATTTAGCTATGTCAAGACAAGCTGATAGAGAAGGGTATCCAGAAGTTGCAGAAGCATATAAGAGAATAGCATTTGAAGAAGCAGAACATGCTGCTAGATTTGCTGAATTACTTGGTGAAGTAGTAGTAGCAGATACAAAAGCTAACTTACAAGCTAGAGTTGACGCAGAACATGGTGCATGTCAAGGTAAGAAGGATTTAGCAACACTTGCTAAGAAATTAAACTTAGATGCAATACATGATACAGTTCATGAAATGTGCAAGGATGAAGCTAGACATGGAAAAGCATTTAAAGGATTGTTAGATAGATATTTTGAATAGAGCAGATTACTAATGATATGTTCTTATTAAGCTAATTTATACATATTATTAGAAAGCGTTCATAAAGAGCAAAAAAGTCAGATTAGGTTGAGAACTTAATCTGACTTTTTTTATTCTTTATGAAATTATAACTAAGTCAAATATATGAATAACTTTTAAAAGTAGCAGAAATATATAGTATTGAAAGCAGATTTTCTTGTAAAAATCGTGTATCCTTATAAATAATAAAATTAACATAGTAAAGTAATTTTAAAATCAGAATATTATTAAATATAGTTCATATTATTAAAAAACGTAGATTATAAATTTACTAAAATTTCTAAAATGAATTAAGAAAAAGCGCCTATTCAAAAAATATAATATAATTATTTCGTATATATAGTTGTTATTATTTTATAGCCTGCACAATAAAGAAGCGCTTAAAATAGTATTAAGTAAGTAGAATTAAAATAAGTAATAATAATTTTTAAAAATTAATTATATTTAATTTTAAGTTTAGATACATTAATAAAAACATTGAATAGTTAAAAGATCAATACTAGAATTATATTATGTGAAAGAATGTTGAAATATGGAATTAATGTTTTTAGGTGTTAAAGTATAGTAAAGATTATTAATTATATAAATCTGAACTTTTTTGTGTTTTATGCTGGAGGTGGGGTATTATTAAGACTACGTTATTTATATTATTATTTTTATGTTGCGTTTTTTATTTATTTTTAGGAATATACGGCTATAGGATAGATAAGAAATCCAAGACAAATCAGATATTTTTATATATTTGTATTTGCTTTGTACTTTGGTCAGGTGGATATGCAATGATGTTGACATCCGACAACATCAATGTAGCATTTTTTTGGAGAAATTCTTCGGTTCTAGGGTATTGTTTTTTTAATGGACTTTGGCTATACTTTGCATATTTGCTCAATAATACAGATGATTTTGAATATATTTCAATAATAAAATTTTTAGCATATGTTCCAACTACTATATTATTTATTGGAAATGTTATAGTAGAACCATATTCAGCAATGAATAAAGAATATTATGGTTGGATTGATGTGGCTCCAGAGTTGTTCCCTCAAATTTTATATATAATATGGGCGATAGTAATAGATATTGCAGGTGTTATAGTGCTGTATCTGAGAGGTAAATATTCTAAGATAAATAGAGTAAAAAAGCAAACTAAAATTATTTTGATAACTTGTACAATGAGTATCATTATAGGCATAATTACAGATTTTATTTTGCCTTTACTCGGAGTAACTATTTTTC
The DNA here is from genome assembly GCF_036699995.1 of Clostridium beijerinckii. NCBI lineage: Bacteria > Bacillati > Bacillota > Clostridia > Eubacteriales > Clostridiaceae > Clostridium > Clostridium beijerinckii. Next base: position 2,782,335 of record NZ_CP144906.1, read on the forward strand.
CATCAGCAGTATTAACAGGAGTTATAGCTTTAGGAGGGATCTACTATGCAATAAACAGGCACAGAATGATGTTGACTACTCCAAAATATATATCAGAATATATTTTTAACAGTGTAAACGAGCCAATATTTATTTTAAGTGAGAACTTTATTATTCAAAATTGTAATAATGCATCATTAAGTGTAACTAATTATAAAATTGAAGAAGTCGAAGGAAAAATATTTAGTGAATTACTTAGTAATGTTGATTTTGACTTAAGTGCCATAATTAAAAATGCTTATGCAAAAAATATAGAAGTTAACTTGGAAACGAAATATGGAAATAACATTACCTGTGAATTATCCGGCACAGTTATATATGATGAATATAGAGATATATTAGGTATATTGATATTACTACACGATATTTCGGAAAGAAAAAAAATATTAGAAATGGAAAAGAGCTGCAATTTAAAACTAGAAGAAGCCAATATTATGCTTAAAAATCAAATTCAAGATAAAATAAGGGCTGAGGAGAAAATTCGTCATTTTGTATATTATGATCCTCTTACAGAACTTCCTAACAGAAAAATGATGTTAGAAAAGCTTAATTTGCTTATAGAAATTGAAAATAATGGTTTCGCGATGCTTTTCATAGATTTAGATGGATTTAAAAGTATAAATGATAATTATGGGCATCAACTTGGTGACAAAGTTCTCAAAAATGTTGCAGACACATTAAAAGGTATAATAAGTGATAATGATATAATCAGCAGAATTGGTGGAGATGAATTTGTAATTATAGCAACTAATATAAAATCCACTACTTATGTTAAAGAAATTGCTGAAAGTATTCAAAAAGCATTGAAAACTCCTTTTATTTATAATGGGGAGGCTTTAAGTGTCGGAGCCAGTATTGGCATAAGTATATTTCCTGAACATGGCAAGGATACAGATACTTTAATTAGAAAAGCAGACATAGCCATGTATGAAGTTAAGAAAAATGGTGGTTATAATTATGCTTTATATTCATCAAAAATAAATGATGAATTTCTTGATAAAATCGATATCAAAGAGAAATTAAATAAAGCCATGAAAAACAATGAATTTATAATTTACTATCAACCAATTATAAGTTTAAGGTCAATGAAAGTTCTATATTCAGAAGCTCTTATCAGATGGAAGCAAGGTGATAAAATTATTTCTCCTGCAGAGTTTATTCCAATTGCAAAAAGTGTAGGTGAAATAATACCAATTGATAATTGGGTATTAGAAAATGCCTGTAAGCAATGTGAAATATGGCATGAGCTTGGAGGCAATGAATTTAGTATTTCAGTTAATGTTTCTTATTCACAATTAAAGCAATCTGAGTTCGTATCAATGGTTCAAAGTATATTGAATCATTACTCGCTTCCAGCAAGGTGCTTAAATATGGAAATTACTGAAGATGAGGCTATGGAGGACTTTGGTACAATTACAGGAATACTAGAAGAATTAAGAAAAATAGGAATTAGAGTATCTTTAGATGATTTTGGTACAGGCTATTCATCTCTTAGTTATGTCAATAGATTACCTATTGATATGATAAAAATTGATAAGTCCCTTATAGCTAATTTAGAGAAAGACTATAAAAGCGTAATGATTGTTAGATCAATAATAAATTTAGGGCACAGCTTGAGTCTTAAGATTATTGCAGAAGGAATTGAAACACAGGAACAATTTAGAATTTTAAATGAACTTAATTGTGATTATATTCAAGGCTACTTAATAGGAAAACCAATGGAAGCATTAGAGTTTGAGCATAGATTTATTAAAAAAGAAACTGAAATTATGAAATCATAAAAATTAGAAGTATTTTACTAAAATATGACATAGATATAAGATCTATCCGTATGCTAAAAATGGATAGCTTCTTAATTTGCACAGATGAATATTTGGGGTGTAAAATTCAAGTTATGAAATATTTATTAAGGAGATTTAAAAATGGAGACAACTATTTATTATTTTACTGGAACAGGAAATTCGCTTAAGATAGCTAAAGATTTAAGTGAAAATATCACCAATTGTCGATTGGTACGTATATGCAAACGTAATATGAATATAAATGAAGTAACGTCTAAAAGGGTAGGATTTGTTTTTCCTGTTTACTATAGAGGGCTTCCTAAAATAGTTGCAAAATTTATAAAAAACTTAGAGGTTAATTCAGGTAAATACTTTTTTGCAGTAGCTAATTTTGGAAGCTATGCAGCATTAACCTTTGAGCAAATTGATGCTATATTAAGACGTAAAGGAAAATCGCTTTCAGCAAATTTTAGTGTTGAAATGCCTGGAAATATGTGGTTTATGTATTATCCTCATCCGAAAGAAGACTTCATTAATCGAATGAATAATCAATCAAAGATAACAATTGATATTGCAAGAATGATTAATAATAACTATGAAAATAATATTCCTGTCATAAAAAACAGAGATAAAGAAGAAAAGATGTATAGAGATTTTAATCCAAATAACATTGACGAAAATTTCTGGGTTAGCGAGAAATGTATAGGCTGTGGCATTTGTTCTAAGGTATGTCCGGCTGAAAATATAGAAGTTATAGAAACAAAACCTTCGTGGAAACACCGATGTGAACAATGTCTAGCATGTATTCACTTATGTCCACAGACAGCAATTGAATTTAAGAAAGATTCAATAAATAAAGAAAGATATAAAAATATATTTATTGAAATGAAGGAGCTCTTTTAAAATCTATTTCCTTAAGTTTAAATTTCAAAGGATGCGCTGGTTGTTTAGCATGTGTTTAGATAATTGGTACTAAAAACAATAGTAATGCATACCATATAAGTAAATTTAAAGGGAAGGACCAATGGAAATAAGTGGAATTATTGATGTTTTAGACTATTTAATTATAAACTAGATATAGAATTACTAGCTGTTTCATTTTTGTTTTTAGGAGGAAGAGCATGGATATTGATAAGATATTTTATAAAACATTATTTAAGAATCTGTTTAGCGATCCTGTAGAAATAAAATTTTGGGATGGAACTACTGAAAAATATTTAGAAGGAGAACCAGTTTTCAAAATTATTTTTAATGAACCAATTTCCAAAGCTGATATTATTAAAAATCCATCATTAGCATTTGGAGAAGGGTATATGACTAAGAAAGTAGATATAGAGGGAAGTGTTAAAAAAGCTATAGAGTCTATATATAATAATAAGGATAGCTTTTTGAATAATAGTAACATGTATTCAAAGCTTCTAAGAAAAGCTTCAAATAATATCAAACATAGTAAAGAAAATATTGAGTTTCATTATGATATAGGCAATGATTTTTATAAACTATGGTTAGACGATACAATGACATATTCATGTGCGTATTTCAAGACACCTAGTGATTCACTGACACAAGCACAAAAGAATAAGGTGCTACACATCCTTAATAAATTGGACTTAAAAGAAGGAGAAACTTTACTTGATATAGGATGTGGATGGGGTGAATTAATTATTTCTGCAGCTAAGGAATATAATGTGAAAGCTACTGGAATAACTTTAAGTTCTGAGCAATTTGCAAAAGTCAAAGAAAAAATAGATAATGAGAATCTGAACAATCTAGTTGATGTTCAGCTTGTTGATTATAGGGAATTTAAAGATAGGCAATTTGATAAGATAGTTAGTGTAGGTATGCTGGAACATGTAGGAAAAGATCATATTACTGAATATTTTAATACTATAGATAGATTATTAAATGATAAGGGATTATCTTTACTTCATTGCATAACATCAGTTACAGAAGGTGGAAATAATACTTGGATAGATAAGTATATTTTTCCAGGTGGATACGTTCCATCTGTTTCAGAATTGATCTTCTCAATGTCAGATAAAAATTTCAATGTAATTGATGTAGAAAATCTTAGATTGCATTATGAAAAAACGCTAGAACATTGGGCAAGTAATTTTGAAAATGCTTTACCTGAAATAAGAAAAACTAAGGATGAAACATTTATAAGAATGTGGAGATTATATTTAAATGCCTGTGCAGCATCTTTTAATAGTGGAAATGTTCATATACACCAATTTCTATTTGGCAAAGGAGTAAATAATAATTTACATTGGACTAGAGAGTATATGTATAAATAATATTATCTAAAAGTTTTGGCCATATTTTATAATGAATTCTTTTATTAGTACCATTCATTATAGGATATGGCTATATATATGTTGCAATTCACAATGCACAGTTCACAAGCCATAATTACGGCTGAAATTTTTGAAATATCTTTAGAATTATGATGAAGAATTATTTTATTTCTAAATGATTAATTTGAATAAATTTTATATTTATATGCAACCTAATCAAGAGTAGATATATAATTTTGAGTATTTATATCTAATGGGAGGTATTATAATGAAAATATTTAATAAAAGAATTGCGACGGTATTGTTTACTTTAACTATTTTTTCATTGATATCTATAACTCAAGTTAAAACAATAGCAAGTTTGGATTCTAACACTAGTAGAGTGTCTAATATAGCAGTAATATTTTTCGTAACTGATGATCCATTTACTATGAAAGTTATTGAAAGCCTAAAGAATATAGAAAATGAGAATCAAAATAAAGTGAAATTTACTTTTTTAAATCCTAAGAACAATATAGCAATACAAGATGAACTATTAGATGCTGCGTTACAAACAAAATATGATTTGTTTATATTATATTTACCAGACAGAAGAGAAAGTACTGTAGAAAGTGTTATTAACAAGATTAAGCAAAAGAATAAACCTTTAATACTAATGAATATTATACCTGAAGTGGCTTCAAAAGCTTCTAAATTATATGATAAGGTTGTTTTTGTAACTCCTGACTCGAAGAAAGCTGGCATTGCTCAAGGTAAAATTATTGCTGATTTTTGGAATAGAAATAAAAGCGGTTTAGATACAAATGGTGATAATATATTACAGTATGTTTTGTTGCAAGGTCCATCTGATGATCCACAGCCCATTGATAGAAGTAAATATGCAATATCAACGCTTAATGATTCTGGAATAAAGACGCAAGAACTTGCTAGAGTAAATGCTAATTGGTCTAAGGATTTAGCTAAAAGTTCTATTGATAATCTGTTCCTTAAATATAATGGAAGAATTGAAGCAATAATTTCAAACAATGATGCTATGGCAATAGGAGCTATTGAGGCATTACAAAAATATGGATATAACAAAGATAATAAGTCAAAAAATATAGCTGTTGTTGGAATTGATGGATTACAAGAAGCAAAAAATTTAATTGATAAAGGAATCATGACTGGAACTGTTATTCAAGATCCAAGGATTGAAGCTGAAGTTTTATATAATGTTGGAATGAATTTAATTAAAAATTTAAGCCCAACAGAAAATACAGATTATAAAGTTGTTGATGGAGAAATTATAATACCATTTCCGTATGATACATATATACGTAGCATTAGTTAATCATAAATAGGAAAGCTTTTTAAAATAATCCTTGCATCTGAAATTGTTAATGATAATGAACTTTTTAGAGTAATATATTTCTTAAATTCTTTCTTGTAACTATATATTAAAATACTATGATATACGTACTTGACACTTCCTGATGCAAAAGAATTTAAAAAATTGCATGCAAGTAAAGCATTATTTTAAGTTAAGCTGGTACTTTTGCTCAAAAAATACCAGCTTTTTAATAGTGTTACAAGCTAATGATTATTATTTAACAACTACACCTACACCATTTGGAATGACTACAACATCTGCATCTTTACCTTTTATGTCATATGCAATGCTTAATGCTTCATCAAAAGTATAAGCGTGTTTCATATGCATACTCTTAATCATATTAGGATCGCACATATCTGTAACTACGATCACAGTATAGTTACATAAAATTCGTGTTAAAATTTGAATCTCCCATTGATCAGGTATTGTTTCATTTCTAGGAACTTTTAATATTTGTTCAAGAAGTTCTTCAGGAGATTTTGAATTTGCTATAGTTTCGTAAAAAGATTGGCCACCATGTCCATCGTTACAAGCGGCTATCATAATAATTACTCCGCCTTTCTTACATGTAGCTTCTGCAGCTGTCATACCCTTTACAGCTTGGTATATATTTTGATCTAGTGGATATCCCCCATTACTTGAAATTGCAATATCAGCTTGTATGCTTTTTACACTAGAAAGCTCCATAACAAATTTGCAACCTTCCTCATGGGCAAGTTTACTATCACCAGCAAAAGCATTTATAATATTTTTATCTTCATCTATAACTACATTTAATATAAATGCAAGATTTGCTTTTTCAGCAGCATAGAGCATATCTTTGTGTATAGGATTATCTTTTATAATTCCAGTCCTTGCATGATTGCTGTTAATAAATTCAGAACAGTGATTTGCCATTATGGTTTTTGCTGAAGCTATTCCAGGTAATATGCTTTTTCTTCCGCCAGAAAATCCAGCAAAAAAATGTGGTTCTATAAAACCTTCTGCTATTAGGAGCTCGGTTTCCATCGCTAATTTATTTAGAAACAACTCACCACCAGAAGGTAGTGTTCCCACATTTATTAAACTGCTTTCATCTGTTGAAATATGGTTTATAATCTCTTCGTTATCAACTATGGTTTGCCCGAATTTATTTATCATTTCATCTCTAGTTGTTGGTCTATGAAAACCTGTGGCTATAAGAATTTTTATGTTTATGTTGGGATTAACGTTCCTTATTCTTTGTAATAAAATTGGCATGGTAATTTTACTAGGAACAGGTCGTGTATGATCACTAGTTATAATAACCATATTATTTTTACCAATTACTAATTCCTCTAAAGATTTACTACCTATGCAATTATCAAGAGCTTTATTCACTATATCATTTTGTGAAATATCAGCTTTATAGGTATTTGCCTTGGAAACTAAAATGCCCTTTAGATTTTTATCATCAATGTTTATTTTTAAAGATTTTGTTGAGTATGGAATCTCGATTGAAGCCATAAAATAACCTCCCTAAATAAAAATAATTGTATTTACACTAAAATTATAACATACATTGCTATAATTGGTAAGGCCAATTTAAATGTTTTCATAAGTTGGGTAAAAATTCATTATAAATATTTTTTTAGGAATTCATATATGTATTTATTTGATTGACCGAGAAATGTTAAAATATATACAAGTTCTACTTATAGACTAGTAGAATAAAAAATCAATTTACTAGTCAATCATCGAATATATATATTCGATTTATGAGTTTATAAAAAACTAAAAGAAGAAAATAGGAGGTAGGTTATGATAATATTTGAAGCATGTGTGGGGAATTATGATGATGCAATTTTAGCTGCTAAAAGGGGAGCAAATAGAATAGAACTTTGTGATAATTTGATTGAGGGAGGAACCACTCCAAGTTACGGAACAATAAGAAAAATTGTTGAGGATCTCGATATACCAATAATGGTTATTATAAGGCCACGTGGAGGAAGCTTTACTTATACAAAAGAAGAACTAGAAATAATGAAATACGATGTAAAGATGTGCAAAGAACTAGGAGTTCACGGGGTGGTAATTGGTGCTGTAAAAGATTCTAGGGTAGATAAAGAAATAATAGAGGAGTTAGTTAACTTGGCAAAGCCTATGACAATAACTTTTCATATGGCATTTGACGAAGTTGAGGATAAAAAGATAGCTCTAGATGAAATAATTAAATTAAGAATAGATAGAATACTTACTAAGGGCGGATGCGAAAATGCTATGGCTGGAAAAGAATGTTTAAAAGATTTAGTTAAATATGCAGACGGTAGAATTTCAATAATGCCAGGAAAAGGAATTACTAAGGAAAATAGAGATTTTCTTTTAGAATATACAGGTGCAGTTGAAATACATGGTACTAGAGTAGTTTAATATTATATATAACTATACAAAAAGCAGAGTTTTTTTAACAATACTGTATTAAAGTCAGAGGGTTTTCGTAAATTCAATACATTATGGCAAAATAAACATATTTAATAATGTGGAAAAAATAGTAAAATGATTTATAATATAATTGTTACTAACGATTATTTATAGAGTTTTAAATAATATATATGTTGCAATGACGGCTAAAATTCTTCCAATATTTTTTGAATTATGATGAAGAATTATTTTTGCAACATATATATAATTAAACTAATACTGGGGGGAGAATTTTGCTGGAAAATAAAATACTGGAGTTAATTGAAAATGAGGACAAAAGAAAGCCATTAACCGACAGTGATATTGCTAAATTAGTAAATACGACTAGAGAATATATAACTCAATTTAGAACAGAAAAAAATATAAATAATTCTCGCCAAAGAAAAGAATCAATCCTATATAGTGATATAAAAAAAATAATTATTGAAGATAAAGATATTTCAGATAGGCAGCTATGCAAAAGGCTATCTATTCTTGGATATGATATTTCTAGATATTCAGTATCTCAGATTAAAAAAAGTATAATTTCAGAAATTTTTCCGCAGAATGTTGCTAAAAAATCAAATTTAAATAAAGAGCAATCGAAAAATTTTATAACAGTTAAGTCAGCAGTTGATAAAGATGGGACGGAAATTAATAATAGTCCCAATATAGATAATTCAAATAATGGCGATAAAAGTAATACTAATTATTTAAGAAATATTATAGGATATCACGGTTCGTTAAAAAATGCAATTAGTCAAGCAGAAGCAGCAGTATTATATCCACCTCATGGTCTCCATACTCTTTTACTTGGAGCTTCTGGTGTTGGAAAAAGTTTTTTTGCAGAGGCTATGTATAATTTTGCTATTAGTTCTTCGCACTTTGATAAGAATGCACCCTTTGTACTTTTTAACTGTGCTGATTATGTAGATAATCCGCAATTACTTCTTTCTCAATTGTTTGGGTACAGTAAAGGTGCCTTTACTGGCGCTAATACGGATAAGGTTGGCTTAGTAGAGAAAGCAAACAATGGGATACTATTCTTAGATGAAGTGCATAGATTACCAAGCGAAGGTCAGGAAATATTGTTTTATCTGTTGGATAAAGGAAAGTACAGAAGGCTTGGTGAAACTGAAAATAGTAGGACAGCAAATGTGATGATAATTGCAGCAACAACAGAAGATCCAAAATCATCCTTGCTACTAACATTCAGAAGAAGAATTCCAATGATAATTGAACTTCCATCTATTAACAACAGGCCTGTTAATGAAAAATATGTACTGATTAAAAGTTTTTTTTCACAAGAATCAGCTAGAGTGAGAAAGGAAATTACCATACGATATGAAGTCATCAGATCGTTATTGTTATACAATTGTCCAGGGAACATAGGACAGCTACGAAGTGATATACAAGTTGCATGTGCAAGAGGTTTTTGTAATTCCTTAAGTAATAATTCAAATGAAGTTGTTATCGACATAAAAGATTTACCTAAGCATGTTCCTCTCGAAATATTAAGTGTTAAGGATAGAGAATTAGTTTCAGAAGATATTTTTAATGAAGATTTGATTGTTAATCCTAATGATGTTGTAACTCAGAAGTCTAAAGATGATAGATATATGTTACCAGATGGAATATATAGTAATATAGAGGAAAAGTATTATAAACTTGAAAAACAGGGGCTAAGTAAAGATGAAATTAATAAAATACTTTGGAGCAAAGTGGAATTCAATCTAAGTAAGTTTGCAAAAAATATAGAATCAAATATGTTTTTTCCAAAGGAGGAACTAAAAAATATTATAGATGAAAGAATATTAAATGTGGTTGAAAAAGTAACTAATATTGCAAAACAATATATGGAAAATATTCAGGAAAATTTTTATTATTGTGTAGCAATGCATTTGAATTCAACTTATGAACGACTAAAACAAGGCAGGATAATAAGGAATCCTGAATCAGATTATATAAAGAAGGAATATTACAATGAATACAGAATTGCAAAAATATTAACTAAAGAAATAAATAATAGCTTAGATATTCAACTTCCAGAAGATGAAATAGGCTTTATCGCCATGTACTTAAAAACGTTTTCTAAGGTGGATGAGAATGTAAGCAGAGTGGCTGTTATTGTATTAAGTCATGGCCATGTTGCTTGCGGTATGGCTGATGTAGCAAATAAGCTATTAGGTACAAATCTTGCAGTTGGAATTGAAATGTCACTAGATGAAAATCCTCAAATTTTGCTTGAAAGAGCTATAGAAGTAGTGAAAAGGGTTAATGAAGGTAAGGGTTGCTTGATATTGGTTGATATGGGATCCTTAGTTACATTTGGAGAGATAATAACAAAAGAAACTGGAGTTCCAACTAGAGTCATTGGTAGGGTAGATACTGTAATGGTGCTGGAAGCAGTTAGAAGATCATTAATGGAAAATAGTAATTTATACGAAATCTCCCAAGCTCTTGATGGGGATAAGAATTACGTTGGTAAAGTTAAAGGCGCAAATAAGTATACTAAAACTATAATTACCATATGTATAACAGGTGAAGGGACCGCGTTAAAAATAAAAAAGTATCTTGAAGATGTAGTGCTAGGAAATACAAATAAAAATTTAAGAATCATATCAATTGGAATTATAAATAAAAATACTGCTCAAGATGAAATAATTAAAATTAGTAGAGATCATGATATAGCTGCAATAGTCGGAACTATAGATCCAGAGTTAGAAAGTATTCCATTTATATCTTTTCAGGATATTTTAAAAGAATCAGGTAAATTAAGATTAAAAGAATTCCTCGGAATAAATAAGAAACAGTTTAATCCTTTAATAAATGTCATTGATGAGGAATTAATAAAAGTTAATAATGATAGTTTTACCAAAAGTGATTTAATAGATGAGATGTGTAATCTTCTTATATCAAAAGGGAAAGTTAGTGAGAATTTTACAATGAGTGTGTATAAGCGAGAAATGCTTGGAGGAACATTGTTTGAAGGAATATTTGGAATACCTCATGGCCTATCAGAATTCGTTGAAAAATCATCTATAGCTATTTTTAAACTTAATAATCCTATTTTATGGGATTATAATTGTATGGTAGATGTTGTTATTATGTTAGCACTTGAGGAAAATGATGGGAAAGTGGTTAGGCAATTATTTGATACCTTATCAAAGACAGAAGTAGCTAATAAATTAAGAAAATCAAATTCTCCGAAAGAGATTTCAGACATATTATTAAAAATCTAACAACTATTTTAAGTTACAAGGTAGAAAGTAAAAATTTTATCTTGTAACTTTATATTTTTAAATATATATTACCTTTTCAGCATAGTTTTGGCACGGCGATTGCTTTAGAAATATTGTGAAGATGTAATCAAAGATAAAAAAGTATAAAAACTACATCAAGTAAAGAAGAAGTATGACCACTAGAAATATTAAAGAAAATTTATAGTAAAAGAGGAGGTAGTTTAATGACTTGAAGCATTGAGAAACTCTTGAGAAGAAATTTAGAAATAAATAACCTTGAAGATAAATTAAAAGCTGATTTTAAAATATATATTGTTACCTTTTCAGCATAGTTTTGGCATGATAATTGCTTTGTAAATATTATGAAGATGTAATCATGGATGAAAACGTATAAAATACTTACAAAAAAGGAGGAAGTTAAATGACTAGAAGTATTAAAGAATTTTTAAGAAGAGATTTAGTAGTAAATAATCTTGAAGCTAAATCAGCAGAGGATGTCTTTAAGAAGATATCTCCAATATTATTAGAAGCAGGATTTGTAGAAGATTCCTTTTTTAATGGGTTAGTAAATAGAGAAAGTAAATTTCCTACAGGTTTATTACTTGGAAAATACAATGTTGCAATACCCCATACAGATACCATACATGTTAAGAAACCAGCAATAGCCATTGCAACACTAAAAAATCCCGTGAAATTTAATAGTATGGATGGAAATGGAAGCGTAGATGTCAATATAGTATTTACTATGGCTTTAAATGAACCTCACAGCCAGATAGTAATGTTACAGCAATTAATGTTTTTAATCCAGAATGAAAGCATTCTCGAAAATATGCTTCAAGCAAAAAATAGCGACGAGGTGTATGATATCGTTTCAAGCTTTAATTGTAATTGCGAATAAGTAATGAGCAATTATTTAAATTATATGATTTTATTTTAAGGAGGTAAAAAAATGGACAAACAAAAACTAATATTAGTAGCTTGTGGTACAGGAATAGCAACTTCAACAGTTGTATGTAAAAAGGTGGAAGACTTGATTAAAACTAATGGCATTAATGCGAGGATTATACAATGCAAGATTTCAGAGGTAGCAGGTTATGAAGATCAAGCAGATCTCTTAGTAACAACTACAATTTCATCACGAAATTATAAATTCCCTGTAATTAATGCTATGAACTATCTAACTAATATTAATCCAGCAAAAGTTGATCAAGGAATTATAGATGCTTTGAAATAAAAAAAGATAGGCCACTTTAAAGGTGGACCTATATAAAAAAATTAATTAGACTACTAATTATTATAGCACATAAAAGTATGTATTTGAAGCTCAGGATAAAACATCTTAATTAATAGTATTTTTTGTTCAAAAACTAAATCACATATATAAATCTATGATATGAACAGCTTAATTGAGAATTTATAAAAGTAAATAAAATTTGATAATATAGGGGGAAAGAAAATGTTATTAAATGTAGTGCAATACATTTTAAACTTAGGACCAACTGTTATGCTGCCATTAACAATTACTATTATCGGTATTATATTTGGACAAGGATTTAAAAAAGCATTTAGATCAGGTATTACAATTGGTATTGGTTTTGTTGGGATAAATTTGGTTGTCGGATTGCTTACAACAAATCTTGGTGGCGCAGCACAACAAATGGTTACTAGATATGGATTACAGCTAAGCATAATAGATGTAGGCTGGCCAGCTGCTGCTGCAATAAGTTGGGCATCTCCTATAGCAGCAATAATGATTCCAATAGCCATGTTAGTAAATTTAGTAATGCTAGCTACAAAGGCAACAAATGTAGTTGATATTGATATATGGAATTATTGGCACTTTACTGCAGCTGGTGCTAGTGTGTACGTATTAACTAATGGTAACTGGCTATTTGCTATTTTGGCTGGTATTTTATACGAAGTTGCTGTTATTAAGATTGCAGATAAGACAGCTCCAATGGTTCAAGAATTCTTTGGACTTGAGGGAGTATCATTACCAACCGGCTCAACTGCTGCATGTGGTCTAATTGGTATTCCTATTGTCAGTGTAGTAAAAAGAATTCCGGGGATAAAAAATTTAAAAGCAGACCCAGAAACTATTCAAAAAAGATTTGGCGTTTTTGGAGAACCTATGATGATGGGACTTATTCTTGGTATTGTACTTGGAATTCTTGCCGGCTATGGTGTAGATAAAATCTTGCAAATAGGTATTTCAATGGCTGGTGTCATGTTCTTAATGCCTAGAATGGTTAGAATACTTATGGAAGGTTTAATTCCAGTTTCAGAATCAGTTAGAGAATTCTTGCAAAAGAAAAATTTTGGGAAAGATAGAAATCTTACAATTGGTTTGGATGCAGCAGTAGCAGTTGGACATCCAGCAGTTATTGCAACAGCACTTGTATTAGTTCCTATTACATTATTCTTAGCAGTAATACTACCTGGAAATCAAGTTCTACCTTTTGGAGATTTAGCTACAATATGTTTTTATGTTGCCTTTATAGTTGGTGCGGCAAAAGGTAATATAGTGCACTCAGTTATATCAGGTACAATTGTTATGGCATTAGGATTACTAATGGCAACAAATATTGCTGGATTCCATACTCAAATGGCTCAAATGGCTCAGTTTACAATGCCAGCAGGAACATCAACTATTTCAAGCTTAGATATGGGTGGTAATTTCTTAAACTGGATAGTAATTAAGATATTCCAATTATTCACAGGAAGTCTATAAAGTGAAACTTAGCTTCAGAGGGAGTTTTCTAGGTACCCCTTGAGGGTAAACCTCCCACTGAAGGTTAGTTGAAGTTATACCCTCAAGGGGTACACAGTCTAGGGTCGTGCCACTGTTATCTCTCACTTTAATAGAAGATGGGAGTGTTACAGTGGCTAGACATCAGATAAGATTAAATAACCTAATTTGTTAAAGAGTGCTTATTAGTACTCTTTAACACCATTGGTTATTTACAAGGAAAGGATGATGGTTATAGTGGAAGTAATAAATTTAAAAGTAGAAGAATTGATTGGAATGGATTTTAAGTGTGAATGTGGGAAAAGGCATAGTGTAGAAATTAATTCTGTAAAAATAGGAAGTAATATAATAGAACAACTTCCAGAATTCCTTAAAGAGTTTAAGAATAAAAAAATATTAATTGTACAAGATGTACACACATATGATGTAGCTGGAAAAAGAGTTGAAGAAACATTAAATAACGATTTTTTATTAAAGAAATATGTATTTCCACAGGAACACTTATTACCTGATGTATATGCTCTTGGAAGAGTTTTAATAGAAATAGAAGATGATACAGAACTTATACTTGGTGTAGGTTCAGGTGTTATAAATGATATCTGCAGGTATGTGGCTTACAGAGCACATGTGCCTTATGCCATAGTATGTACTGCACCATCCATGGATGGCTATGCATCTGTGGTATCGCCTTTAATTACAGATGGATTCAAAGAATCTCATAAAGCAGCTTATGCTTATGGAATATATGCGGATATTGATATTATGAAGAATGCTCCAATGTATTTACTTTGTTCAGGACTTGGGGACGTATTAGGTAAATATACTGCTCTTGCAGACTGGTCAATTACAAACCTCTTAACAGGAGAATATTATTGTAAGACTATTGCAGATATGGTTCAAGCTGCAGTAGATAATTGCGTTGCTGCTGCACCAAGGATTCCAGAAAGGAATCATGAAGTAGTAAAAAATATAACAGATGCACTAGTCTTGTCTGGAATAACTATAGGAATGTCAGGTTCTTCAAGACCTGCATCAGGTTCTGAGCATCATATTGCTCATGGCTGGGAAATAATGTTTCATACAAGAAATAGTGAAGAAAAATGGGTACATGGAAACTTTGTTGGAGTAGGTACGGTTGTAATGTCTATGTTATTTGAAGCATTAAATGATATAGATATAAAAAGTGTTATGGCTAAGAAAAGCTTCAGATACTACGATATGAATAAATGGAGACAAAATATTGAAAGCGTATTTGGTAAAGTGGCAGGTAATGTAATTAATTATAAAAAGGATGCAATTGAATTAGATCCTGATAAGAGACAAGAAAATGCAGAAAAGATAGCAGCAAACTGGAAGGAAATTCTTGATATTGGATATACTATAGTGCCAAGTTCTGAGAACGTAAAAAAAATACTACAGGACAGTGGATGTGTATGGCATCCTGAAGAACTTGGAATAGACAAGGATTTATTTATTAAGACTTTTATTGCTGCAAAGGACATAAGAACAAGATATGGCGTTGTGCATTTAATTGATGATCTTGGATTAACAGAAGAAATTGCTAATTTAATTGCTGATAAATTATATAAGTCCAGTAATATATAAGACAACTATATGTTTTAATGTGGAGGTAAAAATGAATGAGTTAAAAGATATTAAATGTTTTTTATTAGATATGGACGGGACTTTCTATCTTGGAAATACAATTATTGATGGAGCTTTAGACTTTCTAGACATTTTAAAAAGTCAACAAAAGAAATTTATATTCTTAACAAATAACTCTTCGAAAAACAAATCAACGTATAAGCAAAAGCTTTCAGCACTTGGTTGCTATGTTGATGAAGAACAAATTTACACATCCGGTGAAGCAACCATATGGTATATGAAGAAAAACTGCATAGGTAACAAGATATATCTCATGGGTACAGAACCACTTATGACAGAGTTTGAAAGGGCAGGTTTTATATTAGTTAAGGACAAAAATGACAAACCAGATTATGTAGTTCTTGGGTTTGACACTACACTAACTTATGAAAAAATATGGACAGCTTGTGATTATCTAAGAGATGGAGTACCATTTATAGCTACTCATCCAGATTTTAATTGTCCAATTGAAGATAGCAAATATATGCCTGATACTGGCTCTATGATAAGAATGTTTGAAGCATCTACAGGTATTTCTCCTGTGGTTATAGGTAAACCATATGGATATATAGTAGAAGCTATCATTGAAAAGTATGGCCTTAAAAAAGAAGAAGTGGCAATTGTAGGAGACAGGCTTTACACTGACATTAAAACTGGAGTTAATGCAGGAATAACTAGCATTCTTGTATTAAGTGGCGAGACATCAGAAGCTATGTATAAAGAATCTGACATAACTGCAGATTATGTATTCTCATCAATTAAATATATTGGTGAAGAGTTGATGCGATTTTATGAAAGCTTTATTTAAGTCCTGGATGATTATAAGAATTTTATCTAGCCATTGTATGTTTAGAAGAACTTATTTAGCAGCTGTATGTTAAAAAGTATTGAAAATTCATGGAAAATAATTAAATTCTATGAGTTTTGAGAAATTAAAAAGAAGTTAATATTCAAAATTAGGAGGTAATGTTATGAGCATTATAACAATTATTGGAGCAGGCCAAATGGCATCTGCACTAACTTTCCCAGCAACAGAAAATAATAATAAGATAAGACTTGTGGGTACACCATTAGATAGAGAAATCATAAATACTGCGAAGGCTACAGGTTTTCATTCGACATTAAAACGTCAATTACCTGAAACAGGAATTGAATACTATCAAATTGAAGATGTAAATGAAGCAATAGATGGAGCAGAGCTTATTATTTGTGGAGTCAGCAGCTTTGGTGTTGACTGGTTTGCAGACAATATATTACCTATTATACCAGAAGAGATTCCTATTCTTTCAATAACAAAGGGAATGATTACTGAAGAGGATGGCAAAATGATAAATTATCCTAACTACTTTTTAAGTAAACTTCCGTCTAATAAGAAACTTTCTATTAGCGCTGTAGGTGGACCATGTACTAGTTATGAACTTGCCGATAAAGATAATTCTGAAGTCGTATTTTGTGGTGATAACATAAACTTACTTAGAAAGTTTAAGAGTTTATTTGAAACTTCATACTATCATATTAGCTTATCTACAGATATTATAGGTGTTGAATGTGCTGTAGCGCTAAAGAATGCTTATGCTTTAGGCGTATCACTAGCTATTGGATTAGCTATTGGAGCTGATGGATCTGGAAAGGAACATTACAATTCTCAGGCTGCACTTTTTGGACAAAGCATAAAGGAAGCTAAACGCCTTTTGGAAATAGTCGGAGGAGGAGAAGAAAACATTATATATTTTGGCGGCGACTTATATGTAACTGTATTTGGTGGACGTACACGTAGAATAGGAACTTTATTAGGACAAGGATTTTCATTTAAGGAAGCTATGGAACAATTAAAAGGAGTTACATTAGAATCAGTAGTTATTGCTACTCGTGCTGCGAAATACGTACGTTGCTTAGCAGAAAAAGGAGTAGTTAAACTTAGTGATTTTCCAATGATAACTCATATTGATGAGATTATAAATTCAGATGGCAAGGTTAATATTCCATGGAAAGCATTCGAGTCTGAAAAAATACTATAATTTATCATTAACTAGCTGAAAATTTGGAATGTAAAGTTTAATAACTTTAATTAAAATTCTAAAGTTAAATTACCATGATTATAAAATGAACGTGTGGTAAATATTATTGATATGATATTTTGAGTACAGTACTAGATTTAAACTTAGTGCTGTACTTTTCATAAGCTTCTTTTACAGTATATGATATAATCATTAAAAGATAAGAAAAATAAATTCATTATGTTTTCTATTTTTATAAAATTGTTATTCCAGTTAAAGAGAGTTAGTGTTATAATTACATAAGAAAATTGTGTAAAAAAGTGAATTAATATACATGTATGTATATTAATTTCTTTTTGTTTACTATATTTCATAGTAACTCATAAAATTTTATTTCGTTAGAATCAAAATTCCATTTAATTTAAGATAAGTTTCTATGTTAATAACGCTAATACATATTTAATATTACCAATACATAAAGTTTTTTTATTAGTAAAGTTGGGAAGAAGTTTATTTTAATGAGTATATATTATTTAATCACTTTTTATGAAAAGGCATACATTTATGATGTATTTATTTGCATACTTCAAAAAAGTGTTCTTAATAGAGCCTAAACATTTATTTCTAAAGACATAATATCTATATATGATATTTTTAGAGTATATGAATTTTTAGAACTTATGCATATCTTTAATTTTATAGATGGTGAGATGGTATTCGATATAGTTTGAGTTACTGATTTTCTTTTTCAGGGGGTAGCAATATATGTTTCAATGCGAATGCGAGCAAGAAGCAAGTTATATTATAGAATCAAAAAAGAAATGTCTTGAGTTAGGGTTGGACTCTAATAATCCTAAAATGCCTAAAAATATTATGTCTGAATTAGAATTAGGGAAAAAAAGAGATGCTTATGACGAAATTCTAGAAGTTGTCAAATTTTTCAGTAATAAAATGATAAAATTGTTAGAAGGTACACCTGTATTAATAACAATTACGGATGAAGATGGATATTTGCTAGATGTTCTTGGAGATAAATCTATTAGCGAAACAATGTCTGAATTTGGAGTTAAACCAGGTATACAATTTCGAGAAGAGGAAATGGGTACAAATGTAGTTAGTTTAACACTTAAGCAGAATCACCCAATACAACTAATAGGAAGCAATCACTATCATAAATGTTTTCAAGACTGCGCATGTTATGGAGTTCCATTTCATTATTCAGATGATGGTAATTTATTGGGAAGTATATGTATTATGACTGCGATTATACTTCATAATCCATTTTTTTTAATGACATTAACTACTGTAGTTGATGCAATAGAGCGTGAACTATTGCTAAGAAAGCAAAATCGAAAGATAACTGAACAAAAAGAATTGTTGTATGAATCAGAAAAGAGACAAAGAGAGTTTCTTGAAAAAGATTTAGCAATGAAGGATGAATTTATAACTTTAATTACACATGAATTTAAAACGCCAATAAATGTTATTTATTCAGCTATACAATTGATTGAACATGTGTATATTAGTGAAATTCCTGAATCAGTGAATAAACTTATTGGAAGTATAAAACGTAATACATTTAGACAATTGAGACTTGTGAATAATTTACTAGACATTACAAAATTAAAATCGGATCAGTTTAAATTAAATTTGAAATATTTAGATATTGTATCTTTAACAAGATTAATTACAGAATCAATAAAAGTTTATGCGGATCAAAAGAGAATTAATCTTTATTTTAAAACTAATGTTAACAATAAAAATATTTCAATAGATGATGAAAAATATGAACGTATAATCTTAAATTTATTATCAAACGCTATAAAATTTACACCGGAAGGAGGCTCAATAACTGTTGAGTTTAAAGAAAATATCAATAATAAAACAGTAGATATATCTGTAACTGATACGGGGGTTGGTATACCAAAAGAGAAACATAAAGTGATATTCCATAGATTTGGACAAGTTGAAAATAATCTTTCGAGGTTAGCAGAAGGTAGTGGCATTGGATTAGCTCTTGTAAAGATGTTAGTAATTATATTAGAAGGAGAAATAGAAGTTGAGAGTGAGGTTGGGTGTGGAAGTAAGTTTACCATAACTTTACCTATTAAAGAGGATATAGTTAATGAAGAAAGTAAAATATCACAAAGATATGATAACAGGTTAATAAATGCCATTAATGTTGAATTTTCTGACATATATTTCTGATAATATTTAGATATCATTTCATTTTTGATTATGAATATAAAAATTAGAAAAAGTATAAACTAAAAATGAGGTGAGAAAAAATGACAAACTATAAATTTATTACAAATAATGATGAAAATGATTCAACAAATACAACAAATACATCTATGCCAGCAAAAAATAGGAAAAGACATAAACCTGTAAGAGGGATTCCTAGAACTGGAGTATAATAAATGGCAACTATAAGTTTGTAGAATCAAAAAAGTGCAGTACTAAAAAATATATTTTGGTACTGCACTTTTTAAGTTTATATAATTATAATCTAATCACTTTAAATTAAGAATATTTTTTATATTAAAACACATGATAAATTTAAATATTATAACTTAACGAAAAAATATGGAGGATCGGTAATGAGCATCTTAAAAAAAATAATAATATTTATAATTTTAACTTTATTAATAATTACATCACTAGATACTTCAACAAAAAGTGTATATGCTATCCCCAATTTAAGTAAAAACACTCCTATTAAAATAGCAGTATTTTCAGATAACTCTAGCGCTATGTATATTTCTCTCCTTAAACAAAATTTAGAACGTATTGAAAAAGAAAATGAAGAAAAAGTCAAGTTTACGTTTTTTGATGCTAAAGACAATCAAGCTAAACAAAATGAAAGCATAGAGAAAGCTCTTTCGCAAGACTTTGATCTTTTTATTATAAGTATAATATCTCCAAATTTAAAAGATGTAGAAAGTACTTTGCGCAAAATAATGGAAAAAGACATTCCTATAATTTTGAATCCTGATCCAGTACAAGAAATAATAAACTTTGTTAAACCATATAAACGTTTTGTTGTTGTCGGCGCAGATTTTGAACAATCAGGTACAATGGAAGGGAGCATTCTTGTTAATGAATGGAGAGCTAATAAGCGGATAATAGATAAAAATCAGGATGATGTATTGCAGTATATTATGCTAAAAGGTAGAATCGGAAGCCCTCTAACATCGTTAAGGACAAAATATTCAATTTTAGCGCTTAATGATGCTGGAATAAAAACAGAGGAACTTGCTTCTCCATCGTGTGAGTGGATGGAAGATTGTGCCCAAAGTGCTGTGGAGTCATTATTTCTTAAATATGGTGACAAAATTGAAGCAATAGTTTCAAATAATGATGCGATGGCAATAGGAGCGGTTGAAGCTTTGCAGAAATATGGATACAACAAAGGCGGTAAATCTAAAACAATTCCAGTTGTAGGCATCGACGGTATGCCGACTGCTAAAGATTTGATAAAAAAAGGGTTTATGTCGGGAACCGTTGTTGTAGAACCTAGCGATCTTGCTGAAGCTCTTTATTTTATCGGTATGAATTTGGCTTATGGTAAATCACCCATCGAAAACACTAAATATAAATTTGATGAAACTGGATTTAGAGTTCATTTAAAGTATAAGGAATTCATAAAATAGTTGAAGTAATGAGATTTTAATTAGGATTAAAATAATTAATGATGCGAAGTGCTGTGTGAAAGCTAAATAATTCAAGATTTTTGGCCTTTAAATAGAATTAATATTATATAAATATGGAATTAGGCAGCTGAAAATCATAAGATTTTAGCGAATTTAAATATAGAAAAGGTGTCACATCTAATGCGATTCATAATCAAATTTAATTTCCATGAGACTATCACACAGCCAAAGTCTAGAAATATATATGTATACCTATATATTTCATATAAATATTTTCATTAGTACAATTTAGGACATGCATAGCTTGTAAAATTAAAAAAACAATATATATACGTTGCAATAATAAACTTACATTTAAAATTCTAGCAAGCCAAGTGCTCAATTAAAATAATAATGTAGAAATTAAATTGTAACATATATATTGATGTAATGAAGTTTATGATTAGCAAATCCAAATAGTATGTAAGATAACATTATTGTATAAAAAATATAAATTTTAGAATTAGTAAAATATTTTTGTTGGAGAAATATGCTTATAGAATTAGCTGCAATAGTACATTTTAATTTAAATTTAGGAAATTAAAATTAAATTTATATTTTAATAGAAGAATTTAATGAATAATTATCATATTCTAATATATAATAAACAATCTAGATAAGAAAAAGGGGTGCAGCTAAATTGACAAAAATATATGATGTTGTATTAAATGCTCCGTTTGGTAGTCAGCAGGGCAGAATTACTTTTGTAATAAATGGTGAATCTTTGACAGGAGTAATTGATGGAATGGGATTTAAAAGCAAATTTAATAACGGAAGAATTCATGGAAACAATTTTGAATTTTCTGGAGAAATAAAAATTCTATTGGCTAAGTTAAAATATTCTGCTAAAGGTATTTTAAATGGTAATCTATTGTCAGCATCTGTTGATACAAAATATGGAACATTCTCTGTAACAGGAAGTCTTATATCTCAATCTTAACGTCAATTTAAACAAGATAAATATAAGAAATAATAAAAAAATTTGAAATACAAAAAGATAAAAAATAAGTTTAGATAATATAAATATTTGTTAGACAGTAAATTTATTCAATTAGATTTACTGTCTATATTAATTATTAGGATAATTAGTAGAAGTTGAATTTATATTACATAAATAGTATCCGGCAATTATTTGAAAAGTGAAAAGTATTATTGCTGTGATTATTTACAAGAGTATAATAATTGAACATAAGCAGATAATAAAAAGGGTTATAATTATGTAAGTATGATACAAATTAAGAGAAATACTTTCGGTTATATATCGTTTTTACTTATAAAATAAAAGAACTAAAAAACAAAAGAAGAAAGGAGAGATATAATGCAAGATATGAAAATAAAATCAGAAGTAGGATGGAAATTAGAGAATACTTATGCTGATCTACCTAAAATATTTTTTAGCAAGCAAAATCCAACACCAGTAAGATCTCCTAAATTAGTTATTCTTAATCAGCAGCTTACAGAATCATTAGGATTGAAGACAGAAATACTTCATGATAGTGATAGTATAGAAATATTTGCTGGAAATAAAATAGAAGAAGGAAGCTTGCCTATTGCTCAGGCTTATGCAGGACATCAATTTGGTTATTTTAATATGTTGGGTGATGGTAGAGCTATATTACTTGGTGAACAAATTACGCCAAGTGGTGAAAGATTTGATATTCAGCTAAAGGGATCAGGCAGAACACCATACTCTAGAGGTGGCGATGGAAGAGCCGCACTTGGGCCAATGTTGCGTGAATATATTATTAGTGAAGCAATGCAAGGCCTTGGAATTCCAACAACTCGGAGTCTAGCAGTAGTAACAACTGGAGAGCCTGTAATTAGAGAAAACGTGCTCTCAGGTGCTATTCTAACTCGGGTAGCTTCAAGCCATATTAGAGTTGCTACCTTTCAGTATGCTGCAAAGTGGGGAACTATAGAGGAACTCAAAGCTCTAGCTGATTACACTATTAAACGTCATTTTTCTGATGGTGATAAATTAGAGAATCCTTATATTTTTTTACTTCAAGAAGTTATTAAACGGCAAGCTTCATTGATATCAAAATGGCAATTAGTCGGTTTTATTCATGGAGTTATGAATACTGACAACATGGCTATTAGTGGAGAAACTATAGATTACGGACCTTGTGCCTTTATGGATACATATGATCCGGAAACCGTATTTAGTTCTATTGATAGAGAAGGAAGATATTCATATGGAAATCAACCACCTATAGCTGAATGGAATTTAGCTAGGTTTGCTGAAACCTTATTGCCACTAATCCATAATAATCATGAAAAATCAGTAGAAATTGCACAAAATGAACTTTCAAAGTTTGCAGATTTATATCACGATAATTGGATTAGAGGAATGAGATCAAAACTCGGAATATTCAATAAAGAATCTCAAGATGAAGCACTTATTGAAAATTTGCTAAGTATTATGTATAAATATAAAGCAGATTATACTAATACATTTAGTTCTTTAACTTTAGATAGATGTTCTGATATGGAGTTATTTAAGACTAAAGAATTTGAGCAATGGCATGAATTATGGAAGGCAAGATTAGATAGACAGCAGGAATCTAAAGAGTTTTCTAATATGTTAATGAAAAATTCAAATCCTTACGTAATACCACGTAATTATAGAGTTGAGGAAGCATTGTCGGCTGCTGAAGAAGGCGATTATACAGTTATGAATAAACTATTAAATGTACTATCTAATCCTTACGCATATTCAGATAATCAATCTGAATATGAAAAATTGCCTCCAAAATCTTGTGGCTCGTATCGAACTTATTGCGGAACCTAAGTTTAAATAATAATATTAATAAATTTTTAATAAAATAAAAAATACCTAAAAAAGGGCGAGACATAATATAGCCCTTTTTTAATTTTGTGAAAAATACATAAATCATTGGGATTATGTATTTAGAATAATAAAAAATATTAGAATTATTATGTAAAACTAAAACTAATTTTAATAAAAAATCATATAAAAAATTTAAAAAGTAATAAAAAAGACATAAAATTTATACGTTTACACTTAACAACTAATGAAATTTATGGTATAATAAAAAACGTATTCTGGAAATTGAAAAGGAGAGATTTGATGTCAAAAAGTTATCAATGGATAAAAGTTGCAAAAAAATCAATCGTTTTTTTTGTAGCTTTGAGTATTTATTTAGGTATTGGAACTGCTTTTTCAGCTAATTTAGCTAAAGCAGCTGCAACACAAAATAAAGATATAATCTGCTCAACAACAGCGTACACAGCGGAGTCAGGAAGTGTGACAGCAAGTGGAAAAATAGTAAAGAGAAATGCAAGTGGGATAAGTACAGTAGCGGTGGATCCAAGCGTAATTCCTTTTGGAACATATTTATATATAGAAGGTTATGGATATGCAATAGCTGCAGACAGTGGAAGTGCGATAAAAGGCAATTCTATTGATGTTTATTTTGATAGCGATAGTGAATGTGATAATTGGGGTAGGAGAACTGTTAAGGTTACGGTATTTGGAAAATCTGATAATTAAAGAAAAATGAAAATGTTTAACTAATCTAATATAAGTGATAAAATGATCTATAAAAATAATTCTAATAATTAAATCCAGAAAGCAATTTATTCAGATTGACTTAGACAAGCTTATTTAGAGATCAGTTATACTTAAGTTTATAAAGTGAATATTCAATTGTTATAATATCTAAAAGAAGTGTTTCTAAAATATAGGGACACTTTTTTTATTTGAAAAAGAGGAAAATTGATGTAGTGTTATTGACAAAATATCAATAATATCTTAATTTATTTAAAATTATATCAATAAAAGTTTTTATTTAAAGATAAAAACAAAAAATAACGTGCTATATATTAACTAATTAATAATATAAAGGAATAAGATTGACAAACTAGGGAATAGTTGTTAGTATAAAAGTATTCCTACAAGAATTGTATGAATTAAAAAAATTAAAAAGGTGATAAATAAATGAATATTGACTGGAATTTCGTAGTGACTAATTTGCCTTTGTATGAGAAAGCTGCATGGCTTACATTAAAGTTAGCTATTGTAGGAATACTTTTATCATTGGTAATAGGATTACTATGCGGAATAATATTATACTTTAAAGTAAGAGTTTTGGATAAAATTGTACAAGCTTATATTGAGCTTTCGAGAAATACTCCACTACTTGTACAGATATTTTTTCTGTATTTTGGTTTGCCTAAATTAGGATTTAAAATGGGAGAAGCTACTTGTGCTATAATTGGTTTAGCATTTCTTGGCGGTAGCTATATGGCTGAAGCTTTTAGAAGCGGAGTTGAGGCTGTAAGTAAGACACAAATTGAATCTGGCATAAGCATTGGTCTTTCAAAGGGCCAACTTATTAGATATGTCATAATTCCACAAGCTTTTTCAGTAAGTATGCCTTCAATAAGTGCAAATTGCATATTTTTATTGAAAGAAACTTCTGTACTTGGAGCTATATCAATAATGGATCTCACAAATTTAACAAAAGATTTGATAGGAATGTACTATAGAACTTTTGAATCATTATC
Source organism: Clostridium beijerinckii (assembly GCF_036699995.1). Classification (NCBI taxonomy): domain Bacteria; kingdom Bacillati; phylum Bacillota; class Clostridia; order Eubacteriales; family Clostridiaceae; genus Clostridium; species Clostridium beijerinckii. The sequence continues at coordinate 2,808,096 of NZ_CP144906.1, forward strand.
ATTGCTAGTTTTGATTTATCTTATCATGATTCTACCTTTATCATTTCTAATGTCTTGGATAGAAAGGAAGGTTCGATATGCAGAATTCGGCAATTAGTGTTATTTTTCAAGAAAACAATATTAAGCGTTTATTTGAAGGCCTGTTCGTAACAGCAGAAATTGCTTTTATATCTATTATTATAGGATCTATACTAGGAATACTTATAGGTTTGAGTAGGACTACAAAATCGAAGGCGATACTTTTTATTAACAGAGTTTACCTAGAAGCTTTTAGAATAATACCAACGTTGGTTTGGTTATTTGTATTCTACTTTGGAGTTACTACAGCATTAAATATAAACCTTAGTGGAGAAGTTGTTTCTGTTATTGTATTCAGTCTTTGGGGCGCAGCAGAAATGGGAGATATAGTAAGAGGATCTCTTCAATCATTACCAAAACACCAGATTGAATCGGGTAAGGCTTTAGGTTTAAATTATTATCAAATATATAGATATGTACTTATGCCTCAAGCTATAAGAAGAATGATACCTGGAACCATCAATTTAGCAACTAGAATGATTAAAACTACTTCGCTTGTAGTTTTAATAGGTGTTATAGATGTTGTTAAGATGGGGCAGCAAATTATTGAAAGTTCAAGATTTCAATTTCCTACTGCTTCTTTCTGGATTTATGGTTTTATATTCTTCTTGTACTTTATAATATGTTATCCACTATCAAAAATATCGAAAAGACTAGAATCAAAGTGGAATAATTAGGAGGAACATACATGGATAAGAATAATAATCCTGTCTTGCTTGAAATACAGGATGTTCACAAAAAATACGATGAAAAAGAAATATTAAAAGGTATTGACTTAAGTCTCCACAAAGGAGAAGTACTAGTTATCTTAGGACCTTCAGGCTGTGGAAAAAGTACTTTTTTGAGATGTCTCAATGGACTAGAAAAAATTCAAGGTGGAGATATTAAATTTAAGGAACAAAGTTTTACAGATAAAAATGCCGATTGGCAAAAGATTCACGAGAAAATAGGAATGGTTTTTCAAAACTATGAATTATTTCCTCATATGACAGTTATTGAAAACATACTTTTAGGTCCTTTAAAGGTTCAGAAAAGAGAGAAATCTGAGGCACTTGCTCAAGCAGAACAACTTTTAAATAAGGTTGGATTACTTGACAGGAAAGATTCATATCCACGTCAACTTTCAGGGGGCCAAAAGCAAAGAATAGCTATAGTTAGGGCATTATGTATGAATCCAGAAATAATACTTTTTGATGAAGTAACAGCATCTCTTGACCCAGAAATGGTAAGGGAAGTACTAGATGTTATATTAGGCTTAGCTAAGCAAGGTATGACTATGGTAATTGTTACACACGAAATGGGATTTGCCCAATCAGTGGCAGATAGAATAATCTTTATGGATGAGGGCAAAATATGTGAAGAGTCGGGACCAAAAGAATTCTTTACAAATCCAAAGACAGAACGTGCTAAGCACTTTCTAAATATATTTCAATTTTAATTATTAATAGGGGGATGACAAAATATGAAAAGCATAAAAAAAATAGTAGCAGCTTTACTTTTAAGTACTGTAGTAGTTGGAAGTTTTGTTGGCTGTGGTAATTCAGCACAAACTAATAAAGGTGATTCTAATAAAGCAGCGTCTAGCTCTTTAGAAGACATAAAAAAACGTGGAACTATAAAGATTGGTGTATTTAGCGATAAAGCTCCATTTGGATATGTTGACTCAGAAGGAAAAAACCAAGGATTTGATGTATATGTTGCAAAGAGATTTGCTAAAGATTTACTTGGAGATGAGTCAAAAGTTGAATTTGTTTTAGTTGACGCAGCAAGTAGAGTTTCTTATTTAGAATCTAAAAAAGTTGATATAATTATGGCTAACTTTACTGTCACTGATGAAAGAAAAGAAAAAGTTGATTTTGCAAATCCTTATATGAAAGTATCACTTGGCGTAGTTTCACCAGATGGCGCTAAAATTACTTCAGAAGATCAACTTAAAGGCAAGAAGGTTATTGTAGCTAAGGGAACAACTGCTGAAACTTATATGACTAAAAACCATCCAGACGTTGAACTTGTAAAATATGAACAGTATTCAGAAATATTCCAAGCATTAAAAGATAAACGTGGTGATGCTATTTTAAGTGATAACACAGAAGTTATTGCATGGGCTAAAGATAATCCTGGATTCTCTGTTGGTATACCATCACTTGGAAGTACAGATACCATTGCTCCAGCTGTTACTAAAGGTAATACAGAACTTAGAGATTGGATTAACACTGAACTTGAAAGCTTAGGCAAAGAGAACTTTGTTCACAAAGCTTATGATGAAACATTAAAATCAGTATATGGTGCTGAATTTGAAGATAGCCTTGTAGTTGAAGGTGGAAAAATACAATAAGATTTTTTAAAGGATGAGGATACAATGTAATCTTCATCCTTTATTTTTATGCACTCGAATTATACACTGCAATCAATATTTAAGAAGTATTATGCTCAGCTAGTATTTTAAATCGCTTAATTAAAGTTTTATAAGAAAGTTATGTTTTATAAAGAAAATAAAAAAGAAGATATATTCGCCTACGATTTTATTCTCGTTTTGAGAATCGGAATGTATGAGTACGAAGTTTGTATTCATGGGCATTAAATCGATTAATAGCGATATTTTTTTTGTAGTCAAATGTGTAAGATTATGCTAATATTTAAATATGAATACCTATTTGGGAAAGTTTTTTCTTTTAAGTCTAGTTAATAAAAATCCAAATAGATTTTAGTATGTGTTTGCTTTCTTTAAAAGTTGTGTTGTAAGCAAACTATATTTAATTATTTCATTCGGAGGTGTATATGAGAGTTGTTAGTGTTTCCAGCCTAAAGGGAGATGAAATACTAGGAAAACAGATTTTTGATGAATCTGGTAGAATTTTACTTAGCGTTGGAGTGAGGCTGAAACCTTATTATATCGAAAAAATTAAGGAACTTGGTATTTATTCGGTATATATTGATGATGATATATCAAAAAATCTCGACATTGAAGAAAGTATTTCTGATAAGACACGGCAAATGAGTAAACATGCAGTAAAAAAAATGATAGATGGATATTGCCGTGAAGGAAAAACTGATAATAACAGCGTTATGAATTCTGTCAACTCAGTTATTGAAGATATACTATCAAATAAAGATGTTTTAATAAATGTTGCAGAAATAAGTGCTAGTGATAATAATATATATTCTCATTCCGTAAATGTATGCGTATTAGCTACAATTATAGGAACTCATATGGGATACAGCATGTCAAAATTAAAAGATATAGCTGCAGGTGCACTTTTGCATGATATTGGCAAAATAAGAATTATGAACGATAAAAAAATTTCGTCTGGATTTAAAGATAAAAATGAATTCAATAGATATATGGAATTAATGCATCCTAAGATTGGGTATGATTTTCTAGGGGATCAGCATGTTTGGAATGCATATGTTAAAGTGGCTGTTTTAATGCATCATGAAAGAAATGATGGAAGTGGATATCCTTTGCAGTTAAAAGGAGATGAAATAAATCAATTGGCAAAAATTGTATCTATTTGTGATACGTTTGATAATATGATATCCGGCCGAGAAGAAAATGAACGGAAAACTGTGTATGAAGCAATTGAATATCTAATAGGTATGAGTAATATTTATTTTGATGAAGAGATAGTGAAAAAATTTACTATGAATATAGCAGCTTTTCCTACAGGAAGTGGTGTTATTCTAAATTCAAATGAAAAGGGGTTAGTTGTAAAACAAAACAACTCAATGCCAATGCGCCCTGTAGTAAAGGTGTTGTATGATGAAACGGGAAGTTTACTATCTGAACCTTATGAAGTCGATCTACTGAAAGAATTAACACTTTTTATTACAAAGACTAGTGAAATTTAATTTTAGGAGGATAACATGAAGAATCAAAACAATGATGAAATAAATATTTATTCTAATGATTTCCTAAAATTAATGAATAGTATTCATGTGAGATTTTTAGAGGTGAATTCTATAAATTATAATGAGTTATTAAGAAAATCATTAGAGGAAATTGGAGAATTTTTTGATTTAGATAGAATATATATATATCATTTTTCTAAAGACCCAACTTTTATGAAAATAGAATGTCAATGGAATAAAAAGTTAATAAAACCAAAAAGGGAAATTATAGAGGATGAAGTAGTTTACGCTTTTCCTTGGTTAATTCGTCAAATTAAAAGTAAGGATTTTATTGCTTTAAATAATATAACTGAATTTCCGGTTGATGCAACATTTGAATTAGAAGCTTTTAATATAGAGGGAATAAAATCGTCTCTTATAATTCCATTAAAAGATAAAAACAAATTAATAGGTTTTATAGGATTTGAAACCTTATCGAAATCGATAATATGGCAATCGGAACAGGTAAAAATATTAAATAATATTTCAAAGTTTTTAGAATTCATAAAAGCTAGGATTACAAAATTAAAAGAATACGAATCACTTCTTAATGGCCAGACTATTTTACTTGATAATGCTGCCTCACAGATTTGGGCACTAAGCAATGTTACTTCATATGCTACTGTTAATGAGGCTCATGCAGAATTTTTTGGAAAGAAAAAAAGCGATTTAGAATATAAAGACCTATATGACATATTTGATATTAATACTGCAAATAAGTTATCTGAAAATAATTGGGAATTATTTAGGAATGATGAACCAGCAGAGAAAGAGCTTAAAATTAAGAATTGGAAAGGCGAGGACAGGCTTCTTCAAGTTAAAAGTAAACCTATTAAAGATGACTATGGTAACATTAAATATCTTGTTTGCACAGCACAGGATATTACGGAACAAAGAATTGCAGAGGCTGAATTATATAAGGCAAAAGTAGAGGCTGAATCGGCAAATATAGCAAAGAGTCAGTTTCTTGCAAATATGTCACATGAAATTAGAACTCCAATGAATGGAATATTTGGATTTTTAGAATTATTAGAATCGTCAAATCTCTCCTTGGAACAAAAAGAATTTGTACGCGAAGCAAAATCTGCTTCAGATATTTTATTAAATATTATTAATGATATATTGGATTTTTCAAAGATTGAGGCTAAAAAATTAGTACTAGAAAACATAAGCTTTAATTTAAGAACTATTATAGAAGATGCTGTTTCACTTTTTGTTCCCAAAACTTTGGAAAAAGGAATTCAGCTTTATACAATAATTGATCCAACTATTCCAGATGAGGTTATAGGTGATCCGTCAAGACTTAAGCAAATATTAAATAATCTTTTGAGTAATGGTGTTAAATTTACCGATGCTGGTGAAATTGCAATTAAGGTTGATTATTTTGAGGAAGAAAATGATATCGCACTTCTTACATTTGAAGTGAGGGATACTGGAATTGGAATTAGTGGAAATGATGTACAAAAACTTTTTAAATCTTTTAACCAAGCAGATGCATCTACAACAAGAAAATATGGAGGAACTGGACTTGGACTTTCTATATGCCGAGAATTGGTTAATATGATGGATGGTGAAATAACTGTTGATAGTGTATTGGATAAAGGATCTACTTTTAGATTTTGTGTAAGATTAAAAATATCTAAAAGGGCTTCTGAACATATCTCTATTTTCGAAAATGTTAATGACGTAAATATTTTGATTGTTGACAATGATGAAAATAGTAGAAAGATTACAAGTTCTTACCTCAGAGGAACTGGATTACATATAATTGAGGTTGATGGTGCTGGTGAAGCAATTTCAACAATTATTTCTAATAATGATACAAAAAATAAAATAAGCATTGTAATTATTGATTGCGAGATAACAGGAATGAATTGTTATGAACTTGCACGAACGTTAAAAAATATACCCATAGCGAAAAATATAAAGTTAATTCTGTTAATGTCGAGGTATAAAGGAGACTTTAAGGCAGCAATGGAATATGGATTTTCGTCTTATTTGACCAAGCCACTAAAAAGAGATGATTTACTTAGCTGTATTGCTGTAAATTTAGGCTTGAAAAAAGAAGATGAAGAACATCATGAAGACTCAAATAAAAATGTAGTTAAAAACATTTATAACTTATCAGAAATTAGGATTTTATTGGCGGAAGATAATGAAGTTAACAGAAAAATTTTTATAAGCATGCTTAAATCTCGTGGTATTACTTGTGATGTAGCATTAGATGGTAAAGAAGCATTAAGAAAAGTATCGGAAGAAGATTATGATATTGTATTCATGGATTGTCAAATGCCAATAATGGATGGATATGAAGCTACTGCTGAAATAAGAAAGATTGAAAAAAATAGAAAACATACAAAAATTGTTGCAGTAACTGCTAATGCAATGGAAGGTGATTCGGAAAAATGCATTAAATCTGGAATGGATAGTTATATTACTAAACCTATTAATTTTGATATTGTATTTAAAATAATTGAGGAAAGCATTATAAATAAAAAGCATAATAGTATAGATTATTCTAGAATAATAGATAACTATGTTAATCAGTTTTCTAGAGATACAGGTCTTGATATAGAAGATGCATTAGAAATATTTGAAGACTACATAAGGTGTTTACCTGATTTGTTAGATGGAATTAATAATGCCATTAATACTAACGACTTAAAGAAGCTAGCAAAGTTTTCTCATGAATTAAAAGGTTCATCTGGAACACTAGGGATAAATTCTGTTCACGAATTAGCTACAATGCTTGACAAAAAAGCTTTAGAAGAAAATTTAGATGAATGTAATAAGATTTTTGGACAAATAAAAGATTTGTTTTATAAAATATAATTTAATAATAGCAGTCAAATTCTGAAAATTACAGATGAAGGAGTTTTTAATATGAAGAAGATTTTGATAGTAGATGACTCATCGTATATGCGAATGTTTATACGAAAAATTATTCAAAAAAGGGGAACTTATATGATACTAGAAGCATCAGGTAAAGATGATGCAATAGAAGCATATAAAATTGAAAGTCCTGATATTATAATTTTAGATTTAAATATGTCTGAAGTTAGAAAGGATGGCATTGATGTTTTGAGTCAAATAATGAGTATTGATCCTGAAGCAGTAGTGATTATTATATCGGCAGTAGGGTATGATGATGTTAAGGATGAATGTTTAGCCCTAGGAGCTAAGAGTTATATAAAAAAGCCATTTGATACTCAAACTTTAATAAAGACACTAGAAGAATATAAATAGAATTTTAATATAGAAATTTAAAGATTGTTATTTATACTGAAAAATATATATTTAGTAAATTAGTTGAGATTAAAGAATGCAGTTATTAATGGAAAATGTATTCTTTAATTTTTTATTAATAAGGAATAAATTCGCGTGTTTATAAACAACCTAACATTATAAATTTAAATAATTTTGAAAAGTTAAGTGGGAGTCTTATTTTATTATGATAAATACAATATGTATTGCAATAATAAATTTGCATTTAAAGACATGGTAAGCTAGGTATTAAACTAATATAATATTAGCATATAGAAAATCAATTGCAATATACTATTATAAATAGCTATAAATTAATTTATTCAAAGTAAATATATTATATGAAATGCAATAAATAAATGTTATTTTTTAAATTAAAGTAAGAATTTATTTGATATTATTTAAGGAGGATTTTATGTTAGACATTATAATTTACATAGTAATAGGGGCCGCAGCAGGAATTTTAAGCGGTCTGTTTGGAATTGGTGGTGGAATAATTATAATTCCTGCATTGATGTATTTAAAAGGATTTTCACAGCTTACAGCTCAGGGAACGTCTCTCGTTGCAATGCTTCCACCAGTTGGCTTACTTGCATTCATGGAATATTATAAGAAAGGCAATACAAATATAACTGCGGGTATAATTATTTGTGTTACTATGCTAATTAGTGCAAAATTTGGAGGCCAGCTTGCTAATATTCTTCCAGCAAGTATAATGAAAAAAGCTTTTGGAATATTTATTATTTTGGTTGGAATAAAAACTTTTCTGGGTAAGTAATGAAAAACAGTTAATCAGTAAAAAATGTTAGTCTATATTATTAAAATAACCATTAATTTATTATAAGTTAGTGGTTATTTTTTTATATGTTTATAATTTAATTGCTGTATCTTCACTTGAAAATAGTCTAAAAACATAGTACTTAAATTAAGTAAAATATTAAAGATTGATTAATATATCTGAATATTTGGTCATTTTTGATATATGGGATGATAAATTAAAGAAAATAAAAAAGCCCCAATTGGGGGTGCTTTAATTAAAGAAAATGAGTGAAAATACAATGGAGCTGATAAATATCTAAATCAATGTGCTTTGGAATATACCATCATATAGTTCACTCAAAGCTATAGATCGAATCGTATTTATTAAGTGTATGCCTTTCAACAATTTAAATACCGTCTAACTAAAGTGCTATTTTTCTAGCATCTTGATTATCTATTGCAGAAATAAGAGTTATTTTTTCGTTTGAAATCAAGATATTAGTATTTTCAACGCTAGGGTTTTTTACTGTTACTACAAGATTTCTTGGGCCACCTACTGCCTCTATAGCTCTATTTATAAGTTTAATAGTATAAGAAAATACTTCTTTTATATCTTCATTTGATGAAAATACAACTGCATGTCCAGCTTTAAGCATTAGAATGCTATTTCTTATTATTGTTTCGATAGGATTAGATGCTTCAACAACAACTCCATTTACAGTATAGGAATTATCGCTGTTAATTATAGATAACCTAGATTCAAGATATTTATCATTTAAACATTTATCTAATGCATTAGTATTATTGTAAAGAATATTACTGTAGGAGCTAGCACCACTCTCTTTACAAGTCATTAAACTAAGTTCCTCTAAGTGCAATTCTAATTCTTTAATTACTGAATCTACTATTTCATTCTTTTTTTGCTCACTGTATTGCTTATATTCTTCACAAGCAACATGAGCTAATTTAATAGCATCTTCCATTGTGTCAAAAACTCCACAATCTCCTTGTCTATCAATTATAATTGCATATTGAATTGGTTTTTTTACTATCATAGTATTTATCCCCCTCATATTTATAGATTTTAATTTTTTACTATGATTTCTACTAATATAGAAGCAGAAGAAGTTAAATAATTAACGTTAATTATTTAACAATAAGATTTAAAAAAATATAGATATTTATATTACTATCTTATTAAGTATTATAACAATATGTTACTAATTATTCAAGTAGTTGTTGTGAATTTTCTGAATTTTATTTTTCATTGTTAAAAAACTAGCTAATTATAAGTTGTATTTGAAGAATATGTATAAATTATCATAATAAAAAATAATAATTTAACAATCTTAAAAGTATATAGCATAGATAATATAGTTTATTTTTTATAGATATTTATTTATATAACATAAGTAATCAATATTTCTACTAAGTAATAATTGACAAAAACATCAAACAATATACAATTATCTTATTAGGATATAGGGGGAATTATAAATGAAAAAAATAGTTAGTAGATTAATATTTGGTTTCGTATTATTTTCAATAATTGGATATAGCGGCATTCCAGAGAAGGTGAAAAATGAATATATTAATAGTAATAAGTATGCAGGAATACATATAAAAGAAATAAAAGAGAGATCAGTTCTAAATAATTCAGGAGAAGAAATAGGAAAAAGAGGAGAAGTTACATATAGTCCTGATAAAATAACAGATGAAGCTTTAATAAATTTTTATAATGATAAGATTAAGAACACCGGGTATAACTATTATACTTTAATAAATGAAAAAGATAAAACTCAGGGTATTGTTTCAATTGCATGTGTAAATGTATTAACATATTCAGAAATAGATGACAATGGATATATAGTAAAAGCAAATAAAAATTTTGAAGTCAAATAGAAGTGTATAAATTATAGCTTTTGATTTCATATATAAGTTAATTAAAAGAAAAGGCGCTAAAATAGTTTTAGATATTATTTTAGTGCCTTCTTTTAATTAATTTTTTAAAGTAAAGTTTTAGGTTTCAGCTTAACATTTATTCTTAGCGTTATCGTAATCTCTTAATAAATGATTCTTTCTTTTAAATATGAAGTAGTATGGAACTTCATAAGCTAGCATAAATATCCATCCTATGAGGCTGGCATAGGCCATACTTATCATCCCTACATGAGAAACTAATATAAAAACAAATATTACTCTAAAGGATATTTGGATAAGTGTAGAGATTAATGTAATTTTCATGTTTCCCATGCCTCTGAAAAAACCTTGAATACCATTTGTAAATGCAGGAAATAAATAAAAAAATGCCATAAGTCCTAAGTAACTAACACCTAAGTCAACCATGTTATTATCATTAGAAGAGACAAATAATTTCATTATAGGTGTCTTAAAAATTAATACAACCAAGCAGATTATTATCCAATAGCAAAATTCTATGAACAATCCAGTTCTAAATCCAGCTTTAATACGATCTTTATCATTTGCACCACGATTTTGAGCAACAAAAGTCATCATTCCATGAGATATACTTTGTTGTGGAGTGAAAGCAAAATCATCAACTCTGTTTACAGCATTAAAGGCTGCTATTGTAGCTACCCCTAATGGATTGATAGCACCTTGAATTAACAATTTGCCGATTGGCTGACAAGATTGCTGCAAAGCTGTTATTGATCCATGCTGGAGAGTTTGTTTTAAAAGCGTTCTATCTAATTTTATATCTTTTCTAGATAGTCTCAACAATGGTACTTTTTTATATATGTAAATTATACAAAATAGAGCGGAGCAAGCTTCAGCGATAGTTGTAGCTAGTCCAGCTCCAAGTACGCCCATATTAAAGCCTCCTATAAAAATAAAGTCAAGACATCCATTTAAAATAGATGCTATAGCTAAAAATCTTATTGGTGTTTTTGAATCCCCAACACTTCTCATTGCTGCAGATACTGCATTATATAAATATGTAAAAGGCATTGCGGCAAATATTATTCTTAGATAGAGTGTTGCAGATTCGAGAATTTCATTTGGAACTCCAAGGAGGATTAATATATTCTTAGAGAGGATTAAGCCTAATATTACAATTATTAGAGAAAAAAAACATCCAAATATTAAAGTTGTCGAAATCTCTTTCTTTAATTCTTCATATTTCCCGGCTCCAAAAAATTCACTCATAAGAACTGATGCTCCGATACATATACCTGTTATTCCTAAAATTACAATATTCATTACAGGATTAGCAGTTCCAACAGCTGCCAAAGCATCTGTACCAGAAAATCTTCCTACTATTATCGAATCTACGGCGTTATAAGTAAGTTGGAGCAGATTTCCGAGTATTAATGGAATAGAAAAGCTTATAAGATGCTTAGGTATATTCCCTTTAGTCATATCTTTAGTCATAATTTTCACTTCCTTAATATTTCTTCATTAGGTTATTATACTAAAGGGGAGACTACGTCTTCAACAAACTAATTAGAGAAAATGTTTCATTTTGAAATCATTTTAGCTTTCTCCATAATGTACTATGACTAATTTTCAATCTTTTCTCAACTTTGACCTGATTCATTCCTTCTTGCTCCATTACATACTTTATAATACGAGTTTCTATTTCTTTTAAGCTTCCATTTAAATCAATAGGGACTAGAGAAGCATTTTTATGATTTTCAATTTCAGCCTTTAATGCTGTTTTTACTTCGTCAACATTAATATAAGAGCCATTACATTTAAGTGCTAATTGGTTTACGACTCTCATAAATTGTCGTATATTTTCAGGCCAAGCGTATTCAGATAGCAATTTTATACCACCTTCTTTTATACCTACCACTTGGCTTGCACATCTTAAATCTAGTTTTGAAAGATACATACTTATCATATTGCTGATTTCATTGCTGTAATTTTTTAAAGGATTTAATTCAATTCTAACTTCATCAATTATTGAACGGAGCTGCCTAAGTAATTTTCCGCTACTAACACAGAGTTCAACAGGTAATTCGCAAGACGCAATTATTTTAATAGTATTGTTTCTAGATAATTTTTTTAAAATATTAGCTATCTTTTTTTGCCCTTCTGTATGTAACGTATCAATATCCTCCAGAAATAATGTGCCGCCTTGGTTTTTAAAATTATCAATTATGATTTTATATAGAAAGTCGTAGTTGTAATATTCAGGAATAGAGTGACAGCTTATACATATTAAGCTTTTTCTTTTTTGAGGACCATAGTAAGTGCATAAATATCCGATATCATTCTTGCACATTCCGTCTTCGCCAGTAATGATTGTTGGAAGTGGTGTGTTACTTAGATGTGATATTTGAGAAAGAATTGTTTGAGGAAATACTGTATGTACAAAGCTTGGTGATATTTCATCTGGATTTAATATTTTTATAAAATCATCAATATTACTTTTTTCTCTTTTTTCATAATATGTATAGTCAATTGCTTCAGATCTTAAGTCTTTATTATTAGAAAGAGCGTTGCATAAGCGTACTGCTTCATCAATAGCGCTTTTTACAGCTTCAATTCCACTTGTAATAAGTATGCTATTAATTCCAAACTCTTGCGCTGTTTCATATACCATATTATCGCCGATAATGAGTTCGTAGTTTTCTTGTTTTAGTTCTTTAATTAAGTCTGGAATATCTTTATGTTCAAAATAACACTTTGATTCGATTGAGTAACCTAAAAGGTCGCTTAACTGTTTAAATGATTCAAATATATTTGGATAAGAAAAAAATATTTTTTTCCCTTTATATCCTTCAGATAATTTTAAAATTCTAAGTATATCAAAGGCATTAATATGAATTTCAACAATAGGAGTTTGAGTGATTTTCCTGCAAATTTCTGCAGTACCACCTCTTGTTATGATCACATCATATTTTTTGTTTATATTTACTTGTTTCAGAATTTTTGGTCCTTGTTCATAATTTCCTTGATACACATCAATTTGAAAATCCTTATATTCAGATGAAACTGACATTGCGATTTCTTTTAAGCCAAAGTAGGGCGCTAAAAAAAGTATTTTTGCTTTCATAATTTTATTTACTCCATTAATTAATTTATTATACTATTATATCAAATATATAAATTAATTAATTACATATATTTGATATATTTAAAAGTCTGGAGATCCAGACACTTAATGGCAACATATATATGGAGCAAATATGTATTCAATTTCCTCTGATATACATATAAGTCCGGCTCTCATTGTAGGAACCTATAATATATAGATACCGAAAAAGGCAGTTATCTATAAAATATAAGTTTATGTTTATGATTGAACGAAGCCAGCGCTATAAAAACACTGGCTTCGTTCAATTACTTAATAGTTTCTTTTAATATAAGAATATAAAATATTATATTACCTTACTGGACAAACTCCATTTGCGCACTCTTTATCAATTATTTCATGTTCGTCATCATCATCAAGTTCAGCCAATAATTCATAATCTATAGGTTTAATATTTTTTATACGTTCCTCATAATCTTCTTTTGTTGTAGATTCATAAGGTAAAAGAGGGTAAGTTTCGTCTGTTAGAGGAAGGAAAGTTATACCAACCACATAGTCAAAATTCTCATAGAGCCAATTGGCAACATCATTCCACTCATTTTCTCTTACATGTACGGTAATTGAAGTATTGTGATCAGTCCAATTTATCATTGATAATTTATAAAGTTCAAGTTGTTCTATAGCTCCAACATCATATTTTGTTTTTCCGTAAGGAGCTTTGATTGGAAATTCTATAACTTTTGTTGTGCAATTTTCATCACTTTGACCATTTTCATTATAAATTGGATAGCATTTTAGCTTTTCTATCATTTTATATAGAGGGTCAGATGTAGAGATCCTAACTCTTCTAATATAATAATTAGAATGTGAATAATGTATTCCTGAACTTACACATGGAAGTGTGGATAGAGATCCTTCAGGCTTAATTGTTGTCATAAGCTCAGGAATGGAAATTCCAAGTTCTGAGCAGTATTTAATACCTTCGCTTCTAACTACATCTCTTAAACGCTTTAGCAATAAACCTAAATTTTTATAAGTCATGTTTGTTCTATTTACCATATCCATCATTCCAGTTAATGATATTCCAACGATTCTATCATTTTGCATGATTTTATTCCAATCTGGAAGTTCTACGTTTACTAGGGTCATTCTAATAGCCACTCTAGTAGATAGCTTTATTATTTTTTCTAATTTATCAATATCTAGGTTATTATCTTCATTTACGAATGAGGCTAAATTGTTAGTTGATAGGTTGCAGCATTGATGTGAATTAAGCAAAATTTCTCCACATGGGTTACAACCTTTAAATGTACTTTTTCTTCTCATAGCTTCACTTCCATTAATAAAACCAGGTTCACCATTTATTTTTATGGATTCTAGGATTTTCTTTATTTTATTAAGCGATGGTTTTTCTTTATATAAAACAGAATTATTACTCATTTTCCTATGAGATACTTCTGAATTTTCAATCCAATTTCCATTGACTATTGTATATAATTTACTTTTTGCATTTATAACATCCTCATCATTTTCATCGCAAATTATCATCATTGCACTACGCCTAACTCCACCAGAAACTACATTCTCACTTATTATGGTAGCTATATCAAGCACATCTATGGACCTTAATCTCCCTTCAACAAGATTACTGCAAACCTTATTTATTTTTTCAAACATTCTTTTTAATGATTTATGACCAGATGCTCTGCCCCCAAACCTTTTTAATCTTTCACCCTCAGGCCTTACATAGCTGTAGTCAAATGTAATTTTCTTAATATCAATATATTCAGGACTTGTAATCAAATTAAAGTAAGTTTCTAGAGCATTACACCAGCCTTCTTTGCTGTCACCAATTTTAATCTTAGCGGCTGATGGATTTACCTTGTCTAAAATAAGTTTGGTGTTTTCCATATATTCTTTTGGCATGAACTTATGAATATCTTCATTATATTCGCTGTCAAGAAATATTCTCCTTATATTAGGCATTTTTGATATTAGAGATTTATCTATTCTAACACCGACACCTGACCCAATCATGAGAAGATAGAATATGTCTACAAAATCATGGAATTTCTCAATCATTGTAAATGCACAGTTATAATTTGAAAGTGGATATTCTTTTACTATATCAGTTCCACCCATATAAAGAGTTCTACCTGATGTAAAGGTCCTTAAATTGAATAAATTATCAAATAACAGTTCAGCTTCTTTTACTTCATCTTGTAGATTTATACTTAATCCCTGTTTCTTTTTAAATTCTATACCAAGTTCAATGTTATATTCTGTTGTTCTAAGAACTGTTTCAAACCAAGTTTCTCTTCTTTTTTTATTGTTTAAATATCTAGAATAAGTTCGTAAATAAACAAATTCGCCAATATTGCTTAAAGGCGTATGGTTAATTTCTCTGTATTTGCTTAAAAATGATTCTGATAATAGTTCACTCATATATATTCCTCCAGTTTTACTTAATAAGCTAATAATTTCTTTCTAATCCTTATATTCTTTTGAATTATAATATCTTCAAGTTTTATAATAACATTATTTTAAATCATTTTATGATAAAATACAATATGTTGTATTTGTAAAAAAGTATTTATACAATATATAGAGTTGTCCTATTCGCTATAATGATTGACTTTAACAAGTAATATGAAAATTTAATTAAGTATATTTAAAGAGGACTTATAAAATAAAAATGTGATTTTATAAAGAGATTATATGAGTAATTGCATAAACGTGATATCAATCACGGTTTTATATAATAAATCGTGATACTGTAATTTAGTAATATAAAATTTTAAGCGGCTTTAGCTATAGATCTAAATATAAGCTATATGCAGTTACTTACAGGTATAACTGTAGGTTTTTTATTGCGCTCAAAAGTTTCATAATATAAATTATTACTTTTAGGTAAGATTAGCACATAGACCGCTTGCGCAGAAAGGATAGATAAAAAACAATGACTAAAAATGAGCTTGAATCATTAAAATTAGAAGGTTTCATGCAGCAACAAGAAAAAGAATATTTTTCACTTAGAATACTGACAGATGCAGGAAATTTAAGTTCTAATGAAATGGTTTGTCTAGCAGAAATATCTGAATTATATGGAAATGGATACATGGGATTTACAACACGGCAATGTGTTGAAATACCTTGGATTAGAGAAGATTTGATTCCAGAGGTTAAGAAAAGGATATTAAGCGTAGGAATCAAGACCGGAGGTACTGGTACAAGGGTTGTAGCTGTAGCTGCTTGCAAAGGAGCACTTTGTAGGTTCGGATTATTAGATTCACAAGAAATAGCTAAAAATCTCGATAGAAAGTTTTTAGGAATAGATCTTCCAGGTAAATTTAAAATTGGAGTAGCAGCATGTCCTAATAATTGTGTAAAAGCTCCAATCAGTGATTTGGGTTTTTTAGCTCAAAATGAACCAAAGGTTGAGGCAGATATGTGCAAAGGATGTAAGATTTGCGAGCGTACTTGTAAAGTTGACGCGATATCAATGGTACATAAAAAAGCAGTAATAGATTACGATAAATGCATTTCTTGTGGGCAATGTATCAAAGCATGTCCTTTTAAAGCTATGAAGTTAGAGAATGAAGGAGTTGCAGTATATTTAGGTGGAAAGTTTGGAAGAAATTTAAGAATAGGAAATCGTCTTAAAAAACTTTACCAGCCTGATGAATTGGAAGCTATTACAGAAATGGTTATTGAGTATTATAAAAATAATGCTATCAAAGGTGAAAGATTAGGAATGACAATAAGTAGACTAGGTTTTAATCATATAAGGAACGCACTAGATATATAGATGTTGCTATAGTTAATTCTCGTTTAATCTTATTTTAATGATTATGTTATTAAAACATAATCAAATGATTTGACAATGATGAATAAATAAAATAAAATGATATTAAATGATAATAAAGTACATTGAATGAGAATGAATTACTATGGGGGAGATGTAATTATGAAAAAAGCAGTTTTTTTTGACATAGATGGGACTTTAATGGACTGTTTAAATGGAATAACAGATATTAGACCTAGAGTAAAAAAAACAATTCGCTCACTCCAAGCAAATGGAGATTATGTATTTATTGCAACAGGCAGACCATATGCCTTTTTGAATGAATCTTTGTATAACTTTGGATTTGATGGCTTTGTTCTTACCAATGGAGCATATGTAAAAGTTAAGGAAAAATGTATATATAAAGAATCTCTTAAAAGGGACTCTATAAAAGAATTAGTGTATAATTTTGAGCAGCGTAATATTCAATATATCTTGCAAGGAGAAACATATTCATATATTAAAGATGAATATAAAAAATTACATTCTTTCTATGATTCTTTTAGTATATCTAAAAAGTATTTCCAATCCGAATATGATCTAGAAAAAGTAGAGACATACAAAATTGAGATGCTATATGATGATAAAACTGGAATGGATTATTGCTTGAATTTAGCGAATGAGGATTATGATTATATTCATAATATAGAGGAAAAATCTTTTGAACTATATTCAAAATCAAATACAAAGGCAACTGGAATATTAAAAGTATTGGACTTTTTAGATATTCCAATAGAAAATAGCTATGCTTTTGGAGATGGTAAGAATGATATAGAAATGTTATCTACAGTAGGATGTGGGATTGCTATGGGGAATGCGGAGGATTACGTTAAAGAACACGCCAAGGAAGTAACTGATACAGTACAAAATGATGGAGTAGCTTTAGGAATAGAGCGATTTATCTACTAAAATAGACCTGCATTTTATTTATTAAAATGCAGGTCTATTTTAGTAGATTTTATTATTATTTATACTAATCTAAAAAATCATATGATCTATTTAATGCATCTAAAGAATACTAAAATTAAAATTTTTCAAATATTATTTGCTGCCTATATTACCAAGAAATATGCGAGAATACAACATATATAACCTTTTCATATGCAATTATGAAAATTATATCTATATGTAACAAAAATTACTTTTGTGTTTGATACATTCTTATCCTATAATAGGGCAATACCATATCGGTGGGGAAAGTAACCTAGAATATTCTTAGGTCACAAATAAAACACAAGGAGTGGTAATTTGATTAAATTAAAAATAAATGTTATAAAAACTTGTATATTTCTAGGAGTATGTTTGTTAGGATTTGAAACAAACTTTTTAGATCCGCAAACTAAAAATATTCAAATAAATAGAATTGTTACAGGTAGCTATAAAGAAGATCTTGATTTCCAAAAAGAAAGTACCGATACTGATAAATATGCAGAATCAGTAAAGAAATCAGATGAAGTTTCATCTGATTCAGTAAATACATCATCGGTAAAAAATCAAAAGCAGGTAGGTAAACCTATTAAAGCAGAATTAACTGCATATAGCGATGATCCTAGATGTTCAGGGAAATGGGAGTCACAGACAGCAATGCAGACAAGAACAAGAATAGGTGTTATTGCGGCCCCATCTAATATACCGCTTGGAAGCAAGATGTATATTCCAGAGTTGCAAAGTTATAAATCTGATGGCATGTTTGATGTTGAAGATAGAGGTGGAGCAATTAAAGTAAAGAAAGATGGCACTTATGTAATAGATGTTTGGGTCCCGTCATATGAAGAAGCCAAACAATTTGGTAGAAAAACTACTACTATATATCTATTAGAATAATCATAAATTTAGAATTGCTTTATTATCGTTGATTTTATTTACACAAATATCCTAAGGGAAGTTACATCTTTCAATTTAAATATTTATAAAATTATATGTAATATTGTTAATATTCAATTGGATGAAACCCTTAGGAACTTTTATAAAAAAATATAATAATGATTTCATAATTATGACAGTAAGTTTATCAAAGATAAATTTAGTGCCTTTTTCTTGCTTTAAAAAATGAATTGAACATTAATGAATTAAATGACCGGAATGACCAATGTTGATTAGAAATTTGCTTCAAAAAATATAAAGTCATTTTTTGAAGCTCATATAACTTCATTACTAACTCATATCAAAAAAATAATCTAAAAAATTGACATTACGAGATAAAAATATACAATAGTATAATGGGTGGGTGAAAGTTAAAATGAAAAGAACTAAAAAATTGTTATGTTTATTATTGGTTGTATTTTTATCTTTGTTTTTAATCTCATGTGAAAAAATGACAATTCAAATAGAAATTCAGGTGCAGATGAAAAGTTAAAGGTGCATTACATTGATGTTGGACAGGGTGACTCTGCATTAATACAGGTTAATGGGAAAAGTATTTTAATTGATGCAGGTACAAGCGATAAAAAATCTTTAGATTATATTAAATCACTTGGTATTACCAGATTAGACTATGTAATAGCAACGCACCCTCATGAAGATCATATAGGCAGTATGGATGATGTTATTATTAATTATGATATTGGAAGTTTTTATGCCCCAAAAGTTACTACAACAACTAAGACATATGAAAATATGATTGATGCTCTAAAATATAAAGGTCTAAAAATTAATGTTCCTAAAACAGGAGAAAAGATTAATATAGGGAATTCAGTATTAACATTTCTAGCACCAAATAGTAGTAAGTATGATGATTTAAATAATTATTCTATTGTTATTAAGCTAGAGTTCGGTGGAACAAGTTTTATATTTATGGGAGACGCTGAAGATATTTCTGAAAATGAGATATTAGCAAAACAACTTGATATTCAAGCTGATGTTTTAAAAGTTGGACACCACGGAAGTCATTCATCTACAACTCAGGCTTTTATTGATAAAGTTAATCCTAAATATGCAGTAATAAGTTGTGAAAAAGGCAATGACTACGGACATCCCCATAAAGAAACTATAGATAAACTTAATAAAAAAAATATTAAGGTATTCAGAACAGATATTCAAGGAACTATAATAGCAACTTCTAATGGTGAGAGTATAAAGTTTAATGTAGATTCAGTGGATAAAAAAGCTAATGTATCTGGAAATGAGCTAAAGAAGGCATCTAATAAGTAGGCGTTAACACAATTCAATATAACTTAATAATAAATTAAATAGATGGTAATGGATTTGTATGGAAATTAGGATACATTACTTTCTATTTTTTTATTTGTTAAGTTATAAAGTAAATAATAATTTTTTCAAAAATTCTATCATATGGTTAATGAACTAGATGAATATATTTTTATTTTAAATCATTTAATTAAAGGCAATATGCCGCCTATAGGTGATATTAACTTCAATTATTGCAGACTTAGAGTGAATTTAATATGTATTAATGTAATTAAGATATAGGTGGAACATTCGCCTATATTTTTTTGCTTTATATTAAATTTTCTATATCATAAAGATATGTTAATGAAAACTTAATGGAAATATAATGTAATATTGAATAGCAATAGTATACTAATAATAATATCAAGATAACACTAACTTTCTTAAATTATTTAATATTATAAATAAAAGCAATATTGTTGTATTTATTTTAATAATTTAAAACGAAAATTCTGCTAAATTATGTAGAAAAATAATGAATAATATCTATTTAAATGGTATAATTGAATATATGTGTATAAAAATCTAATATCAGATTATTGAGGTGAATTATGAAAACCTATAATGTTAAATATAGGGACTTTAAAACTTTACAATTATACGTAAATAGCAATGACATAGTGAAATATAATAATATATTAGTACAGGTGTTTTCTGGAATATGCAATAAAGAATTTATAAATGAAATAATTAGAAATTTAAAATTATTAATTCCTCAATGTAAAATAGTTGGGGCTACGTCGTCAGGTGAAATCCTAAATGGAGATATATTTGAACGGGAGTGCATAATCTCCATAAGTGTTTTTGATAAAACAATAATTAAATCCATCTTAGTTAAGGATAACATACCTGATTTTAGTAAAGGTGTGAAAATAGCTAGTCAGCTAATTGGGCCTGATACAAAGGCAATAATATCTTTTGGTGATTTAAGCATTACGGGTGATGATCTTTTAAAAGGAATAAATTCTGTAAATGATCAAGTTCTAGTAGCGGGTGGAATTGCTGGAAAGAGCGATCCAGCGTATGAAACATACGTTTTTACAGAAGAAGGAGTAGCAAAAAACGCAGTAGCTGCAGTTGCTTTAAAAGGTAAATTTTTAAATGTAAATAACGGAAGTAGTTTTAATTGTATACCTATAGGGAAAGAACACGAAATAACATTGGTAGAAGATAACATAGTAAAAAAGATAGGAACTATATCAGTAAAAGAATTTTATAACAAGTATTTGGGTACTAAAAGTAATGAGCAAATTATACGTATGGGAAATAAGTTCCCATTAATGGTAAAAAGAAATAATAGATATTTTACTGTTCATGTATTAAAATTCATAAATGCAGAAGAAGCACTTATATCTACAAAGCTAGATATTGGTGAAAAAATAAGGATTGGTTTTGGTGACTTAAGAGAAATTTTGCAAAGTGCAAAGGAAATGTATGGTGAGATTACAAAGTGCCCATGTGAAAGCTTATTGATATATTCATGTGATTCAAGAAAAAATATATTTAAGAAAGTAAATGCTAAGGAAATAATACCATTTAAAGATTTATCCGTAGGTGGCTTTTATACTTTTGGTGAATTTAACAATGTCAATAATAAAAATATGTTTTACACTGAAACAATGACTGTATTAGCACTTTCAGAAGATATCGATGCAAGAATTAAAATTATATCAGAAATTGACGATGAATATTCTTATTTTAATGAGGAGGATTCAGCATTATATAATCTTATAAAGAATACTGGGGAAGAATTAAATCAATTAAATATAAAATTAGAGGAAAAAATAAAAGAAAAAACAGATGAGTTAGAAAAACAATATTATACAGACAAGTTGACAGGTTTAGAAAATAGAAATAAACTAATTAATGATTTGTGTATAGAAAAATACAATAAGCTCACAATTGTTGATATAAGGTCTTTTAATGATATTAATGATTTTTATGGAAATACAATAGGCGATAAGGTATTGAAAGATATTTCTAAGTTAATTAGCTGGTATTGTAAGGAGAATAAATTAAATTCATACAGAGTAAATTCAGATATATTTGCTATAGCAAGTAGTGGTATAGCAAAAGAAGATTTCATTGCAAAAATACAATTTTTACAAAATGAAATAAACAATCAATGTTTCGTTTACGAAGAAGGTAAAATTTTCTTGACAATTGTAATGGGAGTTGCATTAGAAGAAGAATCACTATTTGAGAAAGCAGAAATGGCTTTAAATTATGCAAAAAAAAATAAAGAATTATTTCAAATATATAGGAAAGATCTTAATATATATGAGGGAATCAAGGAGAATATAATATGGACTAAAAAAATTAAAGATGCTATAGCTGAAAATAGAATAGTTCCATTTTTTCAACCAATAGTTAATAATAATTTAAAAACAATTGAGAAATGTGAAGCTTTAATTCGTATGATTGATGAAAATGGAAAAGTTATATCTCCATATTTTTTCTTGGATATAGCCAAAAGAGCTGGACTATATAAAGAATTAACTATAATAATGTTAGAAAAAACTTTTGAAGTTTTAAATAAAACTAATTATGAAATATCTATAAATCTTCTTCTTCAGGATATAATGAACAGTGAAATTAGAGCACTAATTATAAAGAAATTAAAGAATGTACGAAACCCTGAAAAGATTGTATTTGAAATAGTTGAATCGGAAGGTATTGAAAATTTTAATGAAGTTACTGAATTTATAAAAGAAATAAAAAAATATGGGTCGAAAATTGCAATTGATGATTTTGGAACTGGTTATTCAAATTTTAACTATCTTATGAAACTAAATGTAGATTATATAAAGATTGATGGATCAATTATTAAAAATGTGCATAAAGATAAGTCAGCAGAAATTGTTACAAAGACTATAGTATTATTTGCAAAAGAGTTGGGGATAGAAACTATTGCAGAATTTGTATCTGAAGAAGAAATATATAATAAAATAAAAGATTTGAATGTAGATTATTCTCAGGGATATTATTTTTCAGAACCAAAAGAAAATATAGGGTGATTTTTAGTCACCCTATATTTACAAATCATTGATTTAATAATAAATAATACTTTTTATAGTAGGGAAATAATGTTTAATGAATTTCTTTGATTGTTAAACATTATTTCCCTTTTTTAATTTAGAAAAATAATATATTAAGCATGTAATGAAGGCACATGTAATCTTTACTATGAGATCGGTTGCAGTATCTTCAAGACTTCCATTTGTCATGTCAGTTTTAAAAAAATAATCTGCTAAGAATTCATATATTTCCCATATAGTACCTATTGAAATTGTAAAACAAAAGGCAAATACTAAGCTGAATTTAGAAAATTTTTTCTGAGTTGTATTTTTGGTTTTTTCTATAATTCCCTGCAAAAGATGCATTCCAATTATAACGCCATATACACCAAATGTACCATGAAGAAATAAATCCCACCACCAGAACATACTATAGAACTTTAAAGTTTCTCCTAGATATAAAGTAGCAAATATAAATATTATTGATGCTGATAAAAAACTAGATGGAAGGGTTATTTTATTAGAATTAGCAACTTTAAGAACGATAAAAGGAATAAATATGCTTATAGCATCCCAGAGTAAAAAAAGTAGATAACTCCACGGATTTGATGAGGCGGTCTTAATAGCTGTAATAATAATTAATATTTCAAATAATATTGCTAATATTACGCTAATTTTACTGCTTTTGTTAATCATTAAAATCAACCCCTTTCTAATGTATATACTTCTAAATATTTATAGGGATTATAAATCTAATGATATCTTTTCCTTTTTTATATAAAAATATGTACGTTTAAGAATGAGCTTGTCCTAGAGTAAAGTATTTTTATGTTAATTTGCTCTAGGATGATGCCTTTCTACAATTAATTCTTATCAATTATAGGAAGATTTATTTTTTTTATATAACAAATCATTCTGATTGAAAAAATAACGATTAATGATATATGCTGAGATAAGTGAGTTCCTAAAAGTGGATATAGAAACCACAGTAAAAGTGAACCAAGAATACATGCAATGCAGTAAACATCAGTTTTAAAAATTTCAGGTTTTCTATTGGTAATTATATCTCTAAGTACGCCTCCACCAACCCCAGTAATGCTTGTAGCAAATAGAAAGAGCATTAAATTATAGCCACTTTCAAGAGCTTTAATTCCAGAAGAGACAGAAAAAGCTGAAAGCCCTATTGCATCTATTATCACAAACATATTATTATATTTTAGTTTTCCACGAAGTATAACAGGAATTGTTGCACCTAAAATAATAAAAGGAATAGTTGTATAGTTTTCAAAAAATAATGGAATTCCAACATTCGTTACAATATCACGAAGAACTCCACCTCCCATAGCTGTGACGGTAGCGAGAATATATATACCGAATAAGTCGAATTTTTCCTCGATTGCAACATGAGCCCCAGATGCTGCAAATGCAAATATGCCTAGATACTCCAATATATTAATATCATTCATAAATCAAACACCTCTTTCAATTAAATTTTATGCATAAAAATAGACGAATTGCATAAACAATTCGCCTCTGTTATTTTACCTGAAAGATTCTCTTTTAATAGTTAACTAAAAAGATTGCTTCTTGCGTGTCATAAGACTTTCCAGAGTTTCGTCAGAATTCGGTCCTTTTGCCTGAGAGTTTGTTGCGATTTCACCTTCGGCTCTACATTGTTTGTAGCATCTCCCAAATTCATCACACGATTACTATAATTAATAAAAAATATTATAATTTAGTTTTAATACCATGTCAAACTAATTATTCTAATATTCTATTTTTTATTTAATGCTTATATCTCATATTTCGCTGAATGCTATGCATTTCAGTGAAATATCTTTTCTTTATTTAAAGTTTGGAATAATATATATCTATATGTGAATTATTCCATAGTAAATTTCTAAACTATCCCTAATGGAATCATTATTAAATTTTTTGAAATATATACTTGTTAAATAGCATGTCCAACAAAAATACTTTCATCCAAACCTAAATAATTCAATATCTGCCGTTGATTATCTTTTAGTGGTTTTTGAAACTTTCTTATACAATTGTTATTAACTTTAATTACTTGTATAGGCACATACTCAAAGATACCCATTATAGCTTTTAAACTCGGCTTGGACATTTTTATTTTTCCAGGTCCAAGTATAATCGTATTATCTTTCTTCATCTCACGTCTGACTACATGTTCCATTACTGATAAAATCATTAAACCAATAAGTATCATGTATGTTAAGGCTTCAACTCTTTTGGGAGTTTTTACAAAAAGGTCATCTATAAACTCTGGTGCTTTTAGCTGCTGAAACTTTTTCTCTACGCTGCTTTGAGTTTTGTATTCTTTCAGCATTTCTTCACATGAAATATCAGAATCATTACTTGCTAAGATGAAAGTACACTCTCTTTCAATTGCTGCTTCAATTTTTGAATCTTCACGGTTAATTTCTAAATTAATAGTATATTCATATTCCTTTTGTGAATCCTTATTATCAGCTTTTTTACGCTTACGTTTTTCATTCATTTCAATATTCAAATTAACAGAATGGTATTTTAATTTTTTCCCTTTAGTCTTTAAAAACTCTTCTATTTCTTTTTGTGAATCTGCTTCGCACGCGAAGCTACGCTTGGAAAATACTTTGATTTTTTTCTCTAATTCGGCATATTCTTTTTCTGCATGCCTAGAAATAGTTTTCCTTTTGGTTTCTTCAAGAGTGAAGGAATAACAGACTGCCAGTTTAACTGGAATCCCCTTATATTCTGATTTATAATCTAATACTTGATATTTAACTTTTTTACCTTGGGCATTTTCAAAAATAACATCTTTTGTTAACTGTCTTTCACTAAAAAATTTACCAATATAGATTTTAGACATATTTGTTGTTTCAGGAGCTCTTGTTATAAATTTTATATCTCTACCATTTGCTTTATTAATATTTTCTTCTGTAAAAAATGCACTATCTGCAACATAGTAGAATGAATCTTTACTAGTTTTGGATTTTTTTAAAATTTCATCAACATCATCTATAGCGTCATTATTATAAGTTTTATCATCTGTATTACCCGAAAGAACTTTTGCGTCTACAACTATACCGTTAGCTGTTCCAATTCCAATTTTTATTTGTTTCTTATCATTTCTTTTATCTTTACTATATCCATAATCAATTGATATTTCATCTATTTTACCTTCTTCTGTTTCATACTGGCCCCACATTACCTTTGAGGTAGTATCGTAATTAATATTCTTTATACTCAATCCATACGTAGCGAAAGCAGTCATACTTATTTCAGAAAAAATTTTTCTTGGACCAGCTTCATGAAAATTATCAAGAAAACAGCCAAATCTATCATCTGTAAGATTATGAGGCTTCGCATCGCTGTTAAATGTCCCTTCAATATCAATATGTTCAAAATACTCATCCATAAGATATAATGGTCGTCTTGAATGACAAAGATTTGCTAACATCATTTGAGCCATTATCCCATAAGCTATATCAGGCTTTCTCCCATTTTGTTTAGTCAAATATTGATCAAAGATGTTGATAACTCCTAGTTTCTTACACATACCTGCTACAAGCGTCGCTTTTCCATGGCTATATGCTTCCATTTCAATATTTTCCAATAACAACTCTTTATCCATTCCAATCCCCCCATTAAATATTATTTGCATACCGTAATCATAATAATTTTTAGTCAAATAATATAGTGAATAGTTGAGGTTAAATAGGAAAAATTAGTTAGGCGGAATATGAGTTATATGATTGGATTTAGCATAAAAATATAAAATAGAATGTAAAAATAGAAGACTGTTTTATTTAATGAATGTTTCAATATAATTGGAATATTCATTAAATATATACAGCCTTCTACTTAGAATCTTTAAAGCAACTATTCTAAAAGAATTAAGTTATATGCACATTTAAATTCACTTACTTAACTAAGCTTAAGTCATCTGCATAACTAATTTATTTAATTCATCTTCGTGTAAAGTCTCTTTTTCTAATAATTCTATAGCAATCTTATCAAGAGAAGCTCTATTTTTAATTAAAAGTTTCAGTGTTTCATTGTATAGATCACTAACAATATTTTTACATTCTTCAATAACAGGATTTCCATAACTACTATATAAGGGACCTACACTTGATAGATTTATGAGCCCTAAGGTTTCACCCATACCATACTCAGTAACCATTTTTAATGCAATATCAGTAGTTTGAGATATATCTCCATGCGCTCCAGTAGAAATTTTATCTTTACCAAAAATTATTTCTTCTGCAGCTCTACCACCTAGTGAAACTTTTATTTTATTTCTTAAATAATCTACTCTGTGGTAGCTGGTATCCTCAGGAATAGATAATGTATAACCTCCAGCACCTTTTGTTGTCGGTATAATTGTTATTTTAGAAACTTTATCTTGTGGAAGTAATAGCATATTAACTAATCCATGTCCTGCTTCATGATACGCAGTAAGAAGTTTATCTTCTTCTTTAAGATAACTTCTTTCTTTTTTCTCATGGCCAGCTAAAGTTATAGAATAGGCGTTTTCTATATGGTCAGAAGTTATATAATTACTGTTATCTTTAGCTGCTAATATAGCACTTTCATTAACTAAACTTTCTAGCTTTGCACCAGAAAAATATACTGTTTTTTTAGCTATATCTTTAATATCAATATTTTCATGTGGTTTGTTCTTTAAATGAAGAGATAAGATTTTTTCTCTTGCATTAACATCTGGCAATGAAACTTCTATATGTCTATCAAACCTTCCTGGTCTAAGAAGAGCTTTGTCCAACATATCAAGTCTATTTGTAGCTGCGATTACTACAATTCCTTCTTCTTGTCCAAATCCAGACATTTCAGTTAAAAGCGCATTTAATGTTTGATCTTTTTCATCGTTACTAGATCCATTTTTTCCATTACCTCTTGCTTTACCTATAGCATCGATTTCGTCAATGAATATTACAGCTTTTCCTTGAGCTTTTGCTTTCTTGAATAAGTTTCTTACTCTTGCAGCACCAACTCCAACATATACTTGGACAAAATCAGAACCACTAAGTGCATAAAACGGAACTCCAGCTTCACCTGCAACTGCTTTTGCAAGCAATGTCTTACCTGTACCTGGATCACCATAGAGAATAACACCCTTTGGCATTCTAGCACCATACTTTTGATACTTTTCTGGGTTCTTAAGAAAATCTACAACATCCATTAAACTTTCTTTAGCTTCTTCATTTCCGGCTACAGCATCAAAGTTTAAGGCTGCTTTCTTATCTTTGCTAAAATCTTGCATTTCCATCGATGTTACAGAAGAAACACCACCCTTTGATTTATATACAAGCATCGCAACTATTGCAAAAAGTGATAACCCTAAAATTCCAGAAGGAATAGTTTTTGAAATAGGGGGAGTGGTTTCGTCCTTAACTTCGATTCCATTTAATAATAGCTTTTCTTTTAAAGTATCAGTATGTGGATTATCTGTAGAGTATTTATCACCACTATTGAGTATTACAGTCATTTTAGGAGAAGTATCAACTATTACAGTTGATATTTTATTAGAATTAAGATCTTCAGTAAAATAAGAATAACCTTTATTAACTACTTTTGAATTTATTGATGTTACTATCATTACTATAAGAGACAGGATAGCTGTTATTATAGGAATAATAATATAATATTTTTTTATCTTATTCATTAAGTACCTCCAATTTCTTAAAAGATGACTTAAGGCATACATATCTATCACTTATTTTGTATGCCTAATATTGATTATACAGATTTAAAATTAGAAGTCTAATTTCTTTCATTGATTTTACCAATGTAATTTTTGGAGAAATACTCAAACAGATTTTTTACTAAATGCAAAAAATTTCATTAATATAAATGTGATTGGAACACCTATTATTGCGGCTAATAAATAAGCAATAAGCTTATTTAAACCCATAAAATTAAAAACTATTACTACAACTATATTCTGAATAATAAAATTTGGAATATATGATATTGCAAATTTTATAAATTTATTCAATTGCAGTTTTTCCTTAAAAGTTATAAGACTGTTCAATAAATAGGATATAATCAAACCAGAAATATAGCCAACTATAAATGCTATATTCTCATTTAAAAAGCTTGAGTATATATAAGAAAAAACAGTTCCATTAAATGTATTGATAAGTCCTATTATTAAAAAAGTAACGAATTCTTTTGTATAGAAAGTATTTTTAAATTTTTGAACTATATTATCCATAAGTTTCCTCCTGTAAATTTTCTCATCTATGCTTGTTAATTTATTAAAGATGAGAAATCATAGTTTTTATTTAATTTCATTATGTATTTTTTGAATATATTTTAGTATTATTCAAGAGAATAAGAGTTCAATTTTACTATAAACCATATTGATGAAACCACCAACTTATATTTAACATTAGTCTAATGGAACAATCCCCTTAAAAATAAACTAGCATCTATAAACTTCTATTAATAATTATAAATAGCATTTATTAATAAGTTTATAATTATAATGATTATGCATTGCATGAGCTTAAAGATAATCAATCAGTATATAGAAATTAAAGTTGTTACCCTTTTAAGAAATGTGTTACGCCGACTGAAGTATCTTATTCGGTAATCCATATTACTTCAACTATAATATTGTTAAGCAAATTTATCAATAAAGTTGATATAATTATTGTAAAGCTGTATTAATATGTAGTAGTGTTAATACAAACATAGATTACTAAAATACTTATTTATAATTTTATTATACTCATTATTTCTGAATAAACACTTAACAGATTTCAAGGTGTTAGCTTTCATTAAAAAGTTCATTCCAATAGGGATATTTTTACGGTATATTACATCTTAAAGTCTTAGAATCTGCAAATATTTTTAGCATATATTATAAAGTATATTGGTTATTCATATAATTAAATAGATTTGGCAAATGATTATAAAATATCATTGTATTGCAAAATATAGTTCATGTAATTTTTAGTAAACTATATTAAATACAATGGTCTTTTTATTAAATTTGAGTATAACAAATATACAGGAGAGGTATAGATATGATAAGACCAAGGCCTTTAAAGAAAGGTGATAGAATAGGATTAATTGCAGCCTCAAGTCCAACAAAACCAGATAGAATAGAACCGTCAATTAAAGCCATGGAAGAGCTAGGATTTGAAGTTGTTTTAGGAAAGAGTTGCAGGTGCAACCATGGATATTTATCTGGAAGTGATGAAATCAGAGCAAATGATATTAATAAAATGTTTGATGATAAGACCATAAAAGGTATTTTTGCAATAAGGGGGGGATATGGAGCAGGAAGACTTTTGGACATGCTGGATTACAATATGATAAAAAGAAATCCGAAGGTTTTTGCAGGGTATAGTGATGTGACAGCGCTCCATACTGTATTTAATGAAAAATGTAAATTTATAACTTTTCATACTCCAATGATATCAACCGAATTTTATAAAGGTGTAGATGATTATACAATGGATTATTTTATAAAAAATATATTTAGTGATAAACCATTAGGAATACTAAAAAATCCAGATAAACAAGAAATAAAAACTTTAGTAAACGGAAAAGCAATAGGGAAATTGGTTGGAGGAAATCTTTCTTTAGTTGCATCATCTATGGGAACTCCATATGAACTCGATACAAAAGGAAAAATACTATTCTTAGAAGATGTAGATGAATATCCATATAAAATAGATAGAATGTTACTTCAATTAAAGCAGTGTGGAAAATTTAAAGATGCTGCAGGAATTATTTTAGGATCATGGACTGGGTGTGATCCAATAGAAGGGAATAGTAGTTTAACATTAATGGAGATATTTGAAGAATTGATAAAGCCAGAAAATACTCCGACAATTTATAATTTAGCTTGCGGACATTGCGCTCCTACTATAAGTATTCCATTAGGAGCAAAAGTAAAGATAAACGGAGAAAGAAGCGAAATAGTTATTCTTTAGTTGATTATTAAACATTATACATTGGAGTGATTTGATGAAAAATGCAATAGTTAATAATACTATAGGAATGTTAAAACGTGAGCCAAAAAATAATTCGGAAAGTGTAGATGAAGTGCTATTCGGAATGAATGTTGAAATACTCAAAGAGGACGTTAATAATTGGTTTTATGTAAGAACTCGCTACAATTACGAAGGATATATTAATGGTATTGATTTAATAATAAATGATAAAATATCAGAAAAGTGGGAAACAGAAAAAAATTCAATAGTAATTAATTCTTTTGCAGATATTCTTAATAATCCTCAAGCATCTGGGTTTCCAATTGCAACTCTGACAAGAGGAGCTAATTTAATTTCTACCTATGAATGTAGTAAAGACAATAAGTTTACAAAAGTTATATTGCCTAATCATAGTATAGGCTGGATAAGAAGCTGTTTCATATCCAATTTGAAGAAAAGTTATGATATAAATAATGAAGAAGGTCTTAGGGATAATTTAGTATCATCGGCCGTATCTTATATTGGAACACAATATAGATGGGGAGGAAAAACTCCTCTTGGAATTGATTGCTCGGGTCTCTGCTCTATGGCATATATGTTGAATGGAATTCTAATTTATAGAGATGCAAAGATTAAAGAAGGTTTTCCTATTAAAGAAATAACATTTAAGCAAATAAAAAAAGGAGATCTAATATTTTTTCCGGGACATGTTGCTATGTACTTAGGTGATAGTAAATATATACATTCATCAACAAGTAATGATGTAGTAAAAATAAATAGTTTAAATAAAAATTCAAATGACTATAACGAACATCTAGATAGAAGTTTAAAACGATTTGGAAGTATATTTTAAAAGTGGTTTCATAAATTATGTAATATGATTAGCATATTGGATTAATATTTATTCTATGAGGAAAAGAGGCAAAATTTACACGACTATTAATAATTAAAAAACACATAATATATAAGTAAAATATATTATGTGGAGGTAATGATATGAGAACACTTTCGGAAGCAGAAATTTTATCTTTAACATCAGTTTTAAAGATGGAGAGTGATGGATTAGCAATGCAAAGAGCTGTTAATTCATTAATTACAGATGGAGATTTAAAAAGACAATCAGAAGCAAGTGTACTAGCAACTGAAGGCAGGATAAAAGGAATTCAACAATTTATGAATGAAAATGGAGTTCCAGTTTCAAAGGAGGTATTGTAAAATGGGAAGTATAATTGGAAATATGATTAAAAGCACTATGGATATAGATGATGAAATAATAGCATCAAGTATGCTTTCTACAGCGAAGGAAGGCGCAGATATGTATCTAAATGCAACACTTACAAGCAGTACTCCTGAATTAAGAGCTATATATTCAGCCTCATTAGGACAAATTGTTGAAGGACATACAGCTCTTACAGAATTAACTGTTAATAGAGGATGGGTAAATCCTTATGATTCGCCACTTAAACAATTAGCAAATTCTTATAATGAATCAAAGCATATAATTAGCGAGATCAAAGAATAGTAAAAAATAAATTTCAAGAAAGGTGCCTATTTTAATGTTAAGGTGCCTTTTTTAATAGTTAAATAAAATATTAATTATCAAATAAAATTATCATTGAAATAGTTATTAATTTAATCGGCCATTTTAAAGTAGATCTATCTATAGAAAATTAAATAGTTATAAAATTTAGGCAATTTTGTATAAATGCAATTACACATTTGATTTATAGCATCGTAAGTAATAGAATAATAGTATGAATTGTTAAATATATACAATTCATTATTTAACATTCGGTATTATTTAATGCTAAATTGTATATGAATTGATTTTGCATTGTTGCATAAGAAAAAAGTATCTTAAATATATCAAAAATATGAGCAAATATACCAATTTTATATTGCTTATTATAGCCAATAATGATATTCTTAATTATATGATAAATAATTTCATTTAGGAGGTGTCATTATTATGAGTATTTGCAGTTTAAATCCGGGAGAGAAAGGAATAATTTCATCTATTAAAGGAGATTCAAAATTAGTTAAGAGGTTGTTTGCGTTAGGATGCATTGAAGGAACTGAGGTTGAACTTAGAAGAACAGCACCACTAGGTGATCCAATTATTATAAACTTTAGAGGCTTTGATTTAGCAATTAGAAAAAAAGATGCTAAGAATATACTATTAAAAAAATTATAATAATTGTGGATTGGATATTTTAATTATTAGCAAAATAGGGGAGACTTAAATAAATGATAAACGTAGCTTTACTTGGTAATCCTAATGTAGGAAAAACTACATTATATAATTTACTCACTGGCTCCAATCAGTATGTTGGTAATTGGCCAGGTGTGACTGTAGATAAAAAAGAAGGTTTTCTTTTTGAAAATATTAAGATTGTTGACTTACCTGGAATATATGCTATGGATACTTTCTCAAATGAAGAAAAAGTGTCCAAGCAATTTCTAGAAGAAGGTGATGTTGATTTAATATTAAATATTGTGGATGCATCTAATCTTAATAGAAATTTATATCTTACAACTCAACTTAAACAATTTAATAAACCTATAATATTAGCCTTGAATATGATTGATGTTTGTGAAAATAAAGGAATTGTTATTGATTATGATAAGTTGTCTAAAGAACTGGATGTTGAAGTAATTCCAATTATTGCAGGAAAAAATGTAGGAGTAGATAAAGTTAAGGAAAGACTTAGAGAAGGAAACTTTACTAAACCATTGAATCATAGAAAATTTGATTTTTCATCTGAAAAAGAAGCGTATAAATTTATAGAAAATGTATTAAAATCGTGTATGACAATAAGAGACAACCTACAAGAAAGCATTACTGAGAAATTGGATAAGTTTGTTTTACATCCAGTTCTAGCATATCCTATTTTTCTTTTACTTATGGCTCTAATGTTTCAGTTGACATTTTCTTGGGTTGGACAACCAATTTCAGATTTTTTAGATGATCTTTTAAATAATAATATTATACCGACTGCGCACCAACTATTATCGAATTCTTCTGATTGGTTTAGCTCTTTAATTGTAGATGGTATTATTTCAGGTGTTGGAGGAATTATAGTATTACTTCCAATAATATTAGTATTATTTATATGTATAACTATTTTGGAAGATAGTGGCTATATGGCTAGAGTCGCATTTATGATGGATAAATTGATGAGAAAGATGGGGCTTTCGGGCAAAGCTTTTATTCCTATGATAATAGGTTTTGGATGTACAGTTCCAGCAATTATGACTGCTAGAACTTTAGAAAGTGAAAAAGATAGAAAACTTACAGCATTGCTAGTTCCATTTATGTCATGTAACGCCAGACTTCCAGTTTATACTGTATTTGCGGCTGTATTCTTTGAATCTCATAGAGGATTAGTGGTATCTTCCCTATATTTACTTGGAGTCTTAGTAGCATTTTTGCTTGGTATTTTATTCAAAAATACATATTTCAAAAAAGATGAAGAACCTTTTATAATTGAAATTCCTGAGTATAAGATGCCTAAAATATCATCTATATATAAACAAACATTAGATAAAGCTAGCGGTTTTTTACAAAAAGCTGCAACTATTATCTTTGCAATGAGCGTAGTAGTATGGTTTTTATCGAACTTTAATCTTCATGGTATGGTGAATCAAGTTGATGATAGTATATTAGCATCAATAGGTAATGTTCTCGCACCAGTTTTTAAACCTTTAGGTTTTGGTAATTGGCAATCTGCAGTATCATTACTTTCAGGACTACTAGCTAAAGAATCAGTTTTAGCTTCTATGCAAGTAATTTTTGCAGGGGATTTATCGGTAATTTTACCAATTCATTTCACTAATATTTCTGCATATGCATTTTTGGTTTTTATACTACTATATACTCCATGTATATCAACAATTGGTACGATGCAAAAAGAATATGGAAGTAAATTAACTTTGTTTTCAATTTTCTTTCAGTTAATTGTCGCATGGATTGCTTCTTTCTTAGTATTTAATTTGGGTGGTTTTCTTTATAACCTTGTGCATTTATTTTTAAAAATGAATAGTTTGTTTTTTTAATAATTGTTAAGAATATGATTAAGTATCAATATCAAGACTTAAATCATACTTTTATAATAGCAGGTAGGTGAAGCTTAAATGATAGAAATATTAATCACGATTATAATAATTTCTTTTGCTGGATTTATAATCTTTAAATCTTTTAAGAATTCTTCAAAAGGAAAATGCAACTGTGGATGTAAGGGCTGTAAATCTGAGAAAATCTGTTCAGACAAAAGTAATACAGGTATAAAAATTGCTCAAACAAATAAGCCTAATAATCAATAATAAAAAATATTAAATATATAAATTTATCCACTAAAAGCATAGCGTTTTAGTGGATTTTTCTTTATACTATAAAATGATTTATAGTATAATAACAAAATGAAGAAATTTAAACCTAAGATAAAATGAGAAACCGAAAGTAGGAATTAAAAAATGAATTACAAAACACATATGAATGGTGGAATACTAGTAGGATTATATGCGAATTGCCAATTTGCAAATATGCCACTTGTGTCTACAGCAGTATTACTTGGAGGAGCTTTTGTTGGGAGTATATTTCCAGACATAGATCATGGAAATAGTTATATTGGGAAAAAAACTAAAGGTGTATCAAAAGCAATAAATAAATTGGCTGGCCATAGAAAGTTATTTCATGCGCCACTTGTATATTTGTTTTTATATTCGACTGTCATTGGTATGTTTACAGATAAGCTTCTGTTAATTGGAATAAAGGGGATATTCTTAGGAATATTTTCTCATTTAGTTCTAGATAGCCTAACGATTGGAGGATTGCCGTGGTTTTACCCGTTTAGTAAAAAGAGGTTTTCTATTTGTATGATAAAGACAAATAGTAAAATTGAGGATATATTATGTGGAATGCTTATATGTATTAATATAGTAATGCTACTTGACATGCTTCACATAACTTCAATATTTACATTCACACATAGATAAAATATAAAAAAATCGCAGGCGACTGTGGAGCTGAAGATTTTTTTCACGCATCTGCCTTTTCGAACGCATGTGAGAAAAATTTGGCAGGCGAATATGATTTGTTTTTTATTCTTTTATAGTTATTAACCCTAGTAAAATATACTACTATAAAGTTATCCACAGATTTAATTGCATTATAATTCCCTAAAGAATAAAAATATCCTAAAGATTGATTAATAAATCTTTAGGATATTTTTATAAGGTACATTATGTTGGAAACAATAAATAGCATATTTTAAGCACTTAATAGCATATAATATAATTTTACTTCATAAAATTTAATTCAGATTTATCACTATTTTTAATTTCTCTTATAGCCAAGCTACAATAGATTAATGTAATAATGGAGAATATAAGAAAAAATTCTGGCATTATTATTCCAGCAACATGTATTAAGGCTTCAAGTAAAAGTGGTAAACTCATCGCATAAAAGCTTAAAGTACAAGCTCTAGAGTATTTTAGTTTTACTCCCATAAATGAACCTATAGAAACAGCAAATGGACCAAATATTAAGAATCCTAAAATCAAATTAGTAATAAAGGAATTAATAGGATTAACAACCAAAAAAACTATTGGTGTAAGTATTTTAATTATGGAAAGATAGTATCCCGAATTTTCGTTATTAATATTTATACTAGAAAAATCAGAAAAGTTGATAGTGCCAACTGTTCTATAATCTTTTCTAAGATATATGTTATTAGAATCAAGAAACACAGCATCTTTGTAAGAATTTAGAATATTTTTGTCAGTTTTACCTTTAGTATCAATAATAAAAGTATAATAATTTGATTGATCAGTACTTACACTTAGCATTGAGGCATCAATACTAAAAGTTGAGGAATCATTTTCAAGGTTGTCCTGAATACTTATGGCATCAGAGTCAAGTGAATTTACTGTATTTATGTTTCCAATAAAGCTTGATATTAAATAAAATAGAAAATCGCCTTCATGTTTATTGTAAATAGTTTCATCTGAATCAACAGATAATACGCCATTATTAAATTCAAAATTTGGTGCATTATTTGAAAGATCATTTTGTACTACCGATATTTCGGTGGCAATCATATTTATTTCCTTAACATTAGTTATTGCTGATAATATCAACGTAACAAGAAAAATATATAATATTGACTTTCTAAGTCCTTGTGCTATGAATTCTCTGTATGCTTCAAAATTAAAGAAACTATAAGCGAATTTATCTTTAAATCCCATTATTTTTTTCAAAAAAAGACCTCCTAAAAGATAAAGTTAGATAAATTTAACTGATTCTTGATAATTATAACACATTGGATAAAAATACAATAGAAAGTTTGCATAATTAAATGAAATATGTTATCATTACCAATATCAAAAAAATTATGAAAAATCAAATACGGACAGTTCATTAAGACCATCCTGTCATTAAAAAAAACTAGGCATTTTAATTTTGAATTATTTTAATTTAAGATTAATTTTGTTGCGCTAGTTTTAGATGTTACAAAATTAATCTTTTTTATATTTAAATGGAAAGTTAATTTATGGATAAGCCTTATAAAACTGATTTCGAAAATTTTATAGAAATTATGTGAGGAGAAAAATATGTTTAAAATAAAAAGTGAAGTACAATTTGATATGGCGCACTATTTAAGTGGGTATGAAGGAAAATGTTCTAACATTCATGGTCATAGGTACAAATTAATTGCAAAACTAAGATCTGAAAAGTTGCATCAAGATGGTCAGCTTAGAGGCATGGTAGATGATTTCGGAAATTTTAAAAATATATTAAAAGAGATTGCAGAAACTTTTGACCATAAATTAATTATTGAAAATAATGAAGATGGGAAAGCTTTGGTTAAGAAACTCGAAGAACTACAAAATAATTTCAACATTTATTTAGTTGACTATAGACCTACAGCAGAAGAAATGTCTAGAGATATTTTTAATAGATTAAAAGCTAAAGGATTGTCAGTGTGTGAAGTAGAATTATTTGAAACTCCTAATAATAGCTGCATTTATACAGAGGACTAATGGAGGGGAATTATGTTTAATATAATTGAAAAATTTTTATCAATAGATGGGGAAGGTCCTACTTCTGGTGAACTTGCAACATTTATAAGATTTCAAGGCTGCAACTTAAGATGTTCTTGGTGCGATACAACTTATTCGTGGGATAAAGAAAATACTTCAGAAGTTCTAACTGCCGAAGAAATTTATAAGTATATAAAAGAAAATAAAGTTACTAATGTTACTTTAACAGGTGGAGAACCACTTATTCAAAAAAATATACATGAATTACTAGAACTTTTGAACTCAGATGAGAACTTAAAAGTTCATATAGAAACAAATGGTGCTGTTAACATAGGACCTTTTAAAAATAAATTTATAAAGAATAATATCAGTTATATTGTAGATTTTAAACTTCCTAGCAGTAATATGATTGATAGAATGGATTTTAATAATTTAAGCATTGTAGAATCCAATGATGTTTATAAATTCGTGATAGGAAGTAAGGAAGATTTAGAAATGGCATATGAAATAATATGTAAGTACAATTTAACATCAAAATGCTTTGTTTATTTAAGTCCAGTTTCGGGAAATATAGAAATGCAAGAAATTGTAGAATTTATGAAAGATAAAAATTTGAATAGAGTAAGGTTGCAAGTGCAATTACATAAAATTATCTGGGATAAAAATGCACGCGGAGTTTAATAATTGAGTGGTTATTATATATAATATAGACTAGCTTATAGTGAATTTTGTTTTTACAAAAGGTTTAGAAATACAAGGAGGCTTAAGTTATGCCAAAGAAGATAGATACAAAAAAAATAGAGGAATGTATAAGAGAAATTATTGTTGCTTTAGGAGATGATCCTGATAGGGAAGGATTACTAGATACACCTAAAAGGGTATCAAAAATGTATGAAGAAGTTTTTCAAGGAATGACACTTTCAAACAGGGAAATAGCAGAAGCGTTTGGAACCACATTTGAGAATGAAGATTATGATTCAGAAACTCATAATAATATGGTTGTGGTTAAGGATATACCAATTCATAGTTATTGTGAACATCACTTAGCGCTTATGTATAATATGAAGGTTACAGTAGTATATATACCAAAAGATAAGATAATTGGTCTTAGTAAAATTTCAAGAATTGCAGATATGGTTGGGCGAAGACTTCAACTTCAAGAACGTATTGGAACAGATATAGCAGAAATAGTTTCTATGGTTACAAAAAGTAGTGATGTTGGTGTACTTATAACTGGAGAGCATGGATGCATGACTTCAAGAGGAATAAAAAAACCTGGAACATTGACTACAACAACCACTTTTACAGGAAAATTTCAAACTAATGATTTACTAAGACAAGAAGCTTTACTAATTATGAGATAAGTAACGAACGAAGAAGCAGTAGTGCTTTGGTATATTTCTATTTAATTAATTTATTTTAGGAGGTTTTGAATATGAGTAATAAAGCAGTTGTTGTATTTAGCGGAGGACAAGATTCTACTACATGTCTATTTTGGGCATTAAAGGAATTTGATGAGGTTATAGCAGTAACTTTTGATTATAATCAAAAACATAGAAAAGAAATAGAATGTGCAACTAGTATAGCAAAGGAATTAGGAATAGAGCATCATATATTAGATATGGGGCTTCTTAATCAATTAGCTCCTAATGCGCTTACAAGAAATGATATAGAAATAAAAGCTGGAGAAAATGGTTCCCTTCCTTCAACATTTGTTGAAGGGCGTAATATGCTATTCTTAACTTTTGCAGGAGTATTGGCCAAAGTAAAAGGCGCAAAACATATAGTAACAGGAGTGTGTGAGACTGATTTTAGTGGATACCCTGATTGTAGGGATATATTCATAAAATCTCTTAATGTAACTTTAAATTTAGCAATGGATTATAATTTTGTAGTTCATACCCCATTAATGTGGATAGATAAAGCCGAAACATGGAAGATGGCGGATGATTTTGGAAAGTTAGAGTATATAAGAGAAAAGACTCTTACTTGCTATAAAGGAGTTGTTGGCGACGGTTGTGGAGAATGTCCTGCTTGTAAGCTTAGAAAAAATGGTTTAGATAAGTATTTAGGAAGTAAGAAAAGTAAAAATTAAAATATAAAGTATAAAATATAAAACGAATTTAAGGAGAAAAAATAATGAGTGAAAGTGGAAGAAAATCAAAAGAACTTGAGGGTATAACATTGCTCGGAAATCAAGGAACAAAATATGATTACGGATATACCCCTGAAGTATTAGAGGTCTTTGAAAATAAACACCCAGATAATGATTATTTTGTAAAATTTA
This sequence comes from Clostridium beijerinckii, assembly GCF_036699995.1. NCBI lineage: Bacteria > Bacillati > Bacillota > Clostridia > Eubacteriales > Clostridiaceae > Clostridium > Clostridium beijerinckii. The sequence goes on from NZ_CP144906.1 coordinate 2,848,438, forward strand.
ATTGTCCTGAATTTACAAGTTTATGCCCAATTACAGGTCAGCCAGATTTTGCAACAATCTATATAAGCTATATACCAAACATAAAAATGGTTGAAAGTAAATCGCTGAAATTATATCTTTTTAGTTTTAGAAATCATGGGGATTTTCATGAAGATTGTATGAATATCATAATGAAAGACTTAATAAAACTTATGGATCCAAAATATATTGAAGTATGGGGAAAATTTACACCAAGAGGAGGTATAAGTATAGACCCTTATTGCAATTATGGAATGAAAGGAACTAAGTTTGAGGAAATGGCTAATTATAGAATGATGAATCATGATATGTATCCTGAGAAAGTAGATAATAGATAATAACCTAATGTATTGCATAAATGATTTGTACTAATTAGCAAAGTAATGACTGCAATACATTTTTATTAAGGAGCTGATATTTAAATTGAGTAAAGTAATTGTTATAGGTGCAGGGCCTGCAGGAATGATGGCTGCTATACAAGCGGCGAAGAAACATGATGTAATATTATTAGATGGTAATGAAAGAATTGGTAAAAAGCTTTTTATTACTGGAAAAGGCAGATGTAATGTTACAAATGCAAAAGATATATCTGAGTTTTTTGAGTATATTCCAGGTAATCCTCATTTTCTTTATAGTTCATTATATAGTTTTACCAATGATGATACAATGAATTTTTTTGAGAACGAAGGAATTAAATTAAAAGTTGAAAGAGGAGACAGGGTTTTCCCAGAATCCGATAAGTCATCAGATATAATAAGAGGATTATCAAATGCTTTAAGTAGAACTAATGTAAAAATAAGATTGAAATCAAAGGTTACTAATATAGAATTTAAAAGTAATAGAATTACAGCAGTAGAAATTAATAATGAAGAACGATTGTCTGGAGATCATTTTATTTTTGCAACAGGTGGTGCATCGTATCCACTTACTGGTTCAAGAGGGGAAGGACAAAAATTTGCAAGTATGCTTGGTCATAATGTTACTCAACTAATGCCAGCTCTTGTTCCAATAGAAGTTGTTGATTCCAAAACAAAAGAATTGATGGGCTTGTCATTAAAAAATGTAGAAGTTATGATTAAAGAAAATGGCAAGAAAGTAGTTTATAAGAATTTTGGTGAAATGTTATTTACTCATTTTGGAGTTTCAGGACCTCTTATATTAAGTGGAAGTAGATTTATAGAAAAAGGAAAAAGATATACTTTGCATATAGATTTAAAACCTGCATTAAATTTAGGAGAATTAGATAAACGTATCCAAAAGGATTTTAATAAATATTTAAATAAAGATTTCAAAAATTCTTTAGACGAGTTATTACCACAAAAATTAATTCCTGTAATTATAAATAACTCAGGAATATTCGAAAATAAAAAAGTAAATGAAATAACGAGAGAGGAAAGAAAGACTTTAGTAAAGGCTATTAAGGATTTGAGCTTTGATATTAAAGGATTAAGACCTATAGATGAAGCAATTGTAACTTCAGGAGGTGTAGATATAAAAGAAATTGATCCGTCTACCATGAAGTCTAAAATAATAGAAAATCTTTCGTTTGCAGGAGAAGTTATGGATGTAGATGCTTTTACAGGTGGTTATAATGTACAAATAGCTTTTTCTACAGGATTTATAGCAGGAAGCAATATTTGATATAAAAAAATATTTCCTTGTTTGGAAAGGTAAAAAATTATATAATCTTAATGAAAGCATAAATTTATAGGATTTGGAAATGAGGAGAAAGTTTTGAAAATTTCAGTAGCAATAGATGGACCGGCTGGAGCAGGAAAAAGCACTATAGCAAAATTGGTTTCTAAGAGGTTTGATCTTATGTATATAAATACAGGAGCAATGTATAGAGCTGTGGCGCTAAAAGCACAAGAACAAAACTTGGAACCAGAAAATGTTCAAGAAATTTGTAATATAATAAAAACTATGGAAATGCATTTTGAAAATGATGATTTGATTTTAAATGGCGAAAATATACAGGATAAAATAACTACTCCAAACATAAGTAGTATTGTATCTGGATATGCTAGTATTTCGGAAGTTAGAGCTATTCTTGTAAAACTTCAAAGAGAAATGTCAAGCAAATTTAGTGTAATAATGGATGGAAGAGATATTGGAACCGTTGTTCTAAAAGATGCAAATTTTAAGTTTTTCTTAACAGCTAGTCCAGAACAAAGAGCAACTAGGCGATTTAAAGAATTGCAAGAAAGAAATATAGAGTGTTCTTATGATCAAATACTAAAAGATATAATAGATAGAGATTATAAGGATACTCATAGGGCTACAGATCCGCTGAAAAAAGCAGAGGATGCAATTGAGATTGATTCTACTAATTTAGACATTAATGGTGTTGTTAATGTAATTGCAGAGTACATAGGAAAAGGAAAGTAACAAGGAGATAGTAATGAGTAAAGTTATTCTAGCAAAAAATTCGGGTTTTTGCTTTGGAGTTCAAAGAGCTGTAAATGAAGCTATACGGATTCAAAAAGAACATAATTCGAAAATCTATACTTTAGGTCCTTTAATACATAATAATGATGTAGTAAAATATTTAGAAGAAAATAATATATTTTCTATAGAATTTGAAGAAATAGATAAATTAAATAAAGGGGATACTATTGTTATAAGATCTCATGGTGTATCTGAAACAGTTTTAGATACACTTGAACAAAAGGAACTAAAAGTCATAAATGCGACTTGTCCTTTTGTTGCTAATATTCAAAAAAAAGTTAAGAAATATTCAAAAGAAGGATATCATATAGTAATATTAGGAGATAAAAATCATCCAGAAGTCATTGGAATTAATGGATGGTGTGATGATAAAGCAATTATCACTAAAGATGGTACTTTTGATGAAGAAAATATGCCGCATAAGGTATGTGTTGTATCTCAAACAACTGAAAAGATGAAGAATTGGGAAGAAACACTGAAAAACTTAAGTTATGCAAGAGAAATATTAGCTTTTAACACAATTTGTGCAGCTACTGATGTTAGACAAAGAAGTACGAATAAAATATCCAAAAAAACAGATGCTATGATAGTTATTGGCGGAAAAAATAGTTCGAATACTACTAAGTTATATCAAATTGCTAAAGAAAATTGTGAAAATACAATTCATATTGAAAACGCAAAAGATCTACCAATAAGTTTTATAAAAAATAATAATATAAACAAAATAGGAGTTACAGCTGGTGCATCAACACCAGATTGGATTATTAGGGAGGTACTAGATATTATGAACACAGAAAATAATAATTTTGAAGATCAATTATCATTAATGAACGAATTAGACAAAAGATTTGTTATTGGCGATGAGGTACAAGGAGAAATACTTTCAAAGACTAGAGATTCAGTTATAGTTTCACTTGTTGGATACAAGTCAGATGGAGTGATTCCATTTACAGAGTTGTCTGCAAAAGAAGATCCACTAACATTTGCAGATAAACTTAATATAGGTGATACTATTAACGCAAAAGTTATAAAGCTACAAAATAATGATGGGTATGTAGTATTATCAAGATTAGAATATGAAAGAGAAGAAGCGTTTAAAGAACTCGAAAAAATATATTCAGAAGGAACAACATTTGAAGTTAATGTTAAAGAAGCTAGAGAAAAAGGGATAGTAGCAGATTATAAGGGAGCTAGAATCTTTATTCCAGCATCACAAATTGACATAAAGTTTACTAAAGATAAAAGTGAATATGTTGGGAAGAAATTAGAAGTTAAATTGATAGATTTTTCTCTAAAGAATCCTGTAAAATTAGTTGCTTCAAGAAGAGTTTTATTAGAAGAAAGCAAGAATTCTGAAGACGCAAAAGCTTGGGAGAGTTTTAATCTTGGGGATGTTATAAAAGGTGAAGTAAAAAGATTTACAGACTTTGGAGCTTTTGTGGAAGTCAATGGTATAGATGGATTATTACATTTATCACAAATTTCTTGGAATCATATCAAAAAGGTAAGTGATGTATTAAAAGAAGGTCAAATTATTGATGTTAAGATCATTGGTCTTGATAAGGAAGCTAAAAAGCTATCTTTAAGCATTAAAGAACTTGTAGCTAAGCCTTGGGATAATGCTAAAGAAAAATATCCAGAAGGGTCTATTGTACTTGGTAAAGTAGTTAGATTAAATGATTTTGGTGCTTTTGTAGAATTGGAACCAGGAGTAGATGGGTTAGTTCATATATCAAAGATATCTCATAATAGAATAGAGCACCCTTCTGAAGTTTTAAAAATTGGTGAAGAAATTAAAGCTAAGATATTAAGTGTTGATGAAGAAAATAAAAGAATAAGCTTAAGTATAAAAGATGTATAAAACAAAAAAGTAGAAGGAATATTTTCTTCTACTTTTTTGTTTTTTATGTATGGTTAAAATAATTTTTATGAAATTATTTTAACTCTAGAAATAGGTAATGTATACGTAGATTTTAATTATATGCATAAGGTAAAGAATTGAAGTATAATATTACTATGCGTAATGATTATTGGATATCTAAAGTTCGTAATATTTAAATTTTAATTGTTAGGAGGCTATATACTTATGAAACAAAATAAAGTTACTAAAGTAAAATCTTTAGTAGAGACTAAGTTTTTGAGTTTATATGAAGCAGAGTATGAAAATAAAGTTGGAAATATAAGAACGTGGACAATAGCATCCAGAAAAAATAATGAAACTATACAAAAACAATTTTTTGAGAATAAAGAAGATACAGCAGATGGCGTAATAATTGCAGCATACCATAAAGATGAGAATAAGATTGTTATAATAAGACAATTTAGAATACCACTTAATGATTATGTTTATGAATTACCAGCAGGTCTCATCGATCCAGGAGAAGATTCTATTAGTACAATAAAAAGAGAATTGATGGAAGAGACAGGTCTTAGGTTAGTTGAAGTTATCCATAATAAAAGTCTTGATAAGGTATATGTTTCTGCAGGAATGACAGATGAATCGTTAGCTATGGCTTATTGTACTTGTGAAGGCGAAATAAGTGATGAACACCTGGAAGACGATGAATGTATTGAGGCACTTCTAATATCTCAGGATGAAGCTAAAGAGCTTATACAGAGCAAGGAGAAATTTGACATTAAATGTTTTTTGCTTCTTCAAAGCTTTGCATTACTAGGAGAAAAATTATTTCAATAATAAAAAACTGGTATACGCAGAAAATTTGTGTATACCAGTTTTTTTATTATATGTTTTCCTCGATGATAAATTTACATTTAACACCCTAACAAGCAGGGTGCTTAATTAAGTTTAGAATGTAGAAACTTAATTGTAATATATGGATCCATATTAAATCATATATATATTTTCATGTTATTTAACAACTGAATTTAAACCGAAATATACTAAGAAAACAAATGATGTAAAATACATCAGAATGGATACTTCTTTTCCTTTTTTATAACACAGCTTGCAAATAGGATACAATATAAAGCCTAATGCTATACCGTCAACGATGCTATATGTTAATGGTATTAATATTATTATCATAAAACTAGGAAATAGTTCGCTTAAATCATTAAAGTTTAAATTTTTCAAGTTCTGACTCATTAAACAGCCTATTATAATTAAAATAGGAGCTAAGGCTACATCTGGTATGATAGAAATAAACGGTATAAAAAAAATTGATAAAAGAAATAGTATACCAGAAATTAATGAAACCAAACCTGTTCGTCCTCCAGCTGTTATTCCTGCAGTTCCTTCAACTGTTGATACAGAAGGGCTTGAACCGAAAAGCGCGCATCCAATTGTAGATAATGATACTGCTATCATAGCGTTAGAGGTTTTGTCTGATTTTTTCAGTATTCCTGAAATCTGGCTATGAAGTATTCCAATATTCTCAAAAACAAGTACTAAAGTTAATGAAAATGTTCCAACCCAGAATTTAATTGTACTTATTCCAGTAAAATCTAATTTGAAAAGTATATTACTATATTCATTAAAATTTGGCATAGTATAACTTATACCTTGTGTATCAACGATACCAAGTTTTATGCAAAATATAGTTCCGACTATAATTGAAATTAAAAAGCTTCCAGGTATATTTTTAAGGAATAAAATTAATGTTAGAATCATTATGAATATAAAAGCTAGTACTTGAATACTTGTAATATCTCCAAGTTTTAACATAGTAGAAGAATCAGATACTATAATTTTAGATTTTTGAAATCCAACAAAAGTTATAAATAAACCAATTCCTACTGTAATAGCTTCTTTTAAATTTTGAGGAATAGCTTCAATAATAAACTTGGATAATGGAGTTGTTGCTATAAGTACAAATATTAATCCTGAGATAAAAACTGAAGCTAATGCTTGGCAATAATTTAAGCCTAGAGTATGAACTATTGTATATGTGAATAATGCATTAATTCCCATACCAGGCATAATTATAAGTGGAGTATTACTTATTAAAGCAATTAACAAGCAACCTACAGCTGATGATATAGCTGTAGCAATGATTAGAGGCTCCATAGAAATGCCACCATCACTTAATATACTGGCATTGACGATGATGATGTAAACTGCAGCAACAAAAGAAGTCAGCGCTGCTATAGTTTCGCTTTTAATTGTAACATTGTTTTCTTTTAATTTAAAAAATCTTTCCATCCTTTCAACCTATCTTTCATAACTCCCTCACCCTCCCACGCTAAAATGCGCATATTAATTATAACATCATTATCATTTATGTCAACTTTTATATATAGCTTGAAATCTTATACAATTCATTTATACTCCATAGTATTGCATGAGAATAAGAAAATAATGTTTAATCACAAATTTTGAAGAGTATATTTATAATTGATCCTTACGTATACACATTGTGATTTAAATAAGAAAAGAATAGTAAAACAACACTAAGAGTAGTAATATATTACTATACGTATTTTATAAAGGGGGCATACAAGTATGTATACAGAATTTGAACAAATAAACAAAGCAAACATAATGATAAATTCATTATGTATTTTTAAGAATCTAAAAGATGACAGTGTTTTATTAAAATATAAGACACTACTAAAGTACCTTAATAGCAAGGATATATCAGTGGAAGAGGGCATTGAATTATATACTGATTTTATTTATGAACTATTAAACAAAGCTGATGGAAAATCATTAAAAAGGTATATAATTGATATGATTTTTCTCGATAATAATCCATTTACTAAAATGATTGACGAACAAAATTCATGTGATAAACTTTTTAATCAAGTGCATTATGAGTTAAATGCTTTGCAGTACATATCTAGTATAGAATCTTCTGCGATTAAAGATGCTATAATTATTAAAGGAAACGTTAAAGAGTTTGAAATAGGTATAGTTAAGTCGCTTGTGGATTTTGATTCTGACTTGGAATGTAATATCTCAAGCAAAGCTATTGATAAGTTAAAGGTAAATATATTAAATTGTGATAATTGGGGAGATGCATTAGAGAGCATTGTAGAATTTTACAAGCAATATGGGACTGGCATATTTGGGGAGTATAGAGCGTTTGTATGGGAACACGAAGATGGAGCGCCTTATCTTAGAGGTATTGAATCACCAGATCCAGTTAGGCTAGAAAACTTAGTAGGGTATGAATATCAAAAAGAGATTATAATAGATAATACAAAACAGTTTTTAAATGGATATCAAGCGAATAATATGCTACTATATGGATCAAGAGGAACTGGTAAATCTTCAACTGTAAAAGCTATTATAAATGAGTATTATGATGATGGTTTAAGGCTTATTGAAGTTGATAAAAATAAATTATGCGATTTTACAAAGATAATTAGGATACTTAAAAGTAAGAATTTAAAATTTATAATTTTTGTTGATGATTTAGTTTTTGAAGAAGGGGAAGCTAGTTATTCAGCTTTAAAGACAATATTAGAAGGTGGAGTAGAGAATAGATCAAACAATATTCTAATTTATGCAACAACCAATCGAAAACACCTAGTAAAAGAAACATTTAGCGAAAGGTCTGGTGATGATGTGCATGCTAATGACACAATTGAAGAAAAACTTTCTCTAGCAGATAGATTCGGTATGACTGTATCGTTCTATTCGCCTGATCAGAAAGAATTCTTAAAGATAATAGATGGAGTAGCAGAAGCAAGAGGGCTTAAAGTTGATAAGGAATATTTGCATGCAGAAGCATTGAAATGGGTAAGATGGTATAATGCTCGTTCGCCACGAACAGCAATTCAATTTATAAATTGGTTAGAGGGCACATTAAATCAGTAAGTTTATATTAAAAGTTTGTAATATATTTTTGAATATTCTATAACTTTTTAGCTAATAAAGTGATAAGAGCTAGTAAAGAATTCTTTACTAGCTCTGTTTTTTTATAATAATTTAAGCATTAGTTGTTGTAGGAGGCGTATACACTCTTGTAGCAAGTTCGTCGTCTAACATATACAATGCTGCAGAGTTATTTTCACATCTCCTAATCTTTTTAATTATAGTGTTAAATGTATTTTCTTCTTCAACTTGCTCATTAATAAACCAATTAAGTAAACCGATTGTTGCATGTTCTTTTTCCTCAGTAGCTATATCTGCAATTTTATATAGCCTGCTAGTTACAATTTGCTCGTGTTCATAACCTGCTTCAAAGACATTTAGGATATTGTCAAAATCAGAATGTGGTTTTTCAATTTGTTCTAAAGTTACAGTTCCATTTTTCTGAAATATGTAATCATAGAATTTCATTGCATGAAATAATTCCTCCTGAGATTGAACCTTAAAAAAATTTGCAAACCCACTTAAATCAACAGATTCGCAGTACGAAGCCATAGATAAATAAGTATAGGCCGAATAAATTTCAAAATTAACTTGTTCATTTAGCTTTGTAATCAGTTTTTCACTTAACATACTAATACCTCCCATAAATAAAAACATTATAATTAACACAATTAAAAAAACCAGAAAAACTATACCCTGTAGCATAAAAGTTTAACTTTATATTCTGAAATTTTTAACTATATATTAATATATTACATCATATAACATAATTTATCAAATAATATTTGCTGTTATATTACATAAGTATTATTGCAAAACTAATAATATAAATAAGAGAGGAGATGATATAAATGACATATAATAAAAAGGAAAAAACAATACAAAAAACAGGAGAAATGTCGCAATCTAAAGTTAAATCTTTTGTAGAGAGAGAGGAGCCAACAAATAAAGTGGTATCTAGAGGTAGAGATATCACAATTAATCAAAAATATTAAAATTCAATATATCTCAAAATATTAAGTAAAGTTAAGATTAATTTATTAGAGTTATGTCATATTAAAGTTACTTGCATACATTTTGAGATAGAAATTTTCTTATTATAAAGATTTATCTAGTTTTATATGATAAAATTAGATAAATCTAGAAAGAATTAAGGAGGACAAGTTATAAAAGAAAGATATCATTATTTTTAATATATAAATACAATGTTATTGTAAACTACTAAAAATATTTATTTGTAATATGGAAGGATAGATAAAATGTCGATAAACAGAAGTGCACCAGAAAATTTTTATTATGATAATGCGGAGAAGACCAATAAAAATTTTATTTATAAAAACCTTAAGAGAAGTAAATGTTATAATTGCAACTTTTCAAATTCAAATTTCGATTTTGCCAGCTTAAGAGGCGCTCATTTTAAGAAATGTAACTTTTTTAGATGTAGTTTTAAAGGAGCAGAGTTTATAGGATCAAATTTAAAGGGGTGTAAGTTTAGGGAGGCTAAATTTGAAGACACGGTATTTGAAGGAGCAAATTTAGATGGAGTGAATTTTGAAGATGCTAAATTCAAAAATACCATATTTGTAAACTGCGATATAACTAAGGCTAAGAATATAAGTGAAAATAATAAGAATATCAGAATTTTTGATACAATGCCAGAAGTTGAAATAAGCGATGAATTAGAAAAGTTGATTTCAAATGTGATGGAAAATGAATTTATAAAAAAATCGAGGGTTTTTGATACTAAAGATGGAAAAATAAATACGTTATCTTTATTGATTCTAAAAGAAAAATTTGATGAACCAACGCTTTTAGAAGGTCTACATTATATTAGATATGAGATTGATAGAGATTTTTATACATTAAGTTATGTTATTAGGCTTATAGAAAATATGTAATTATAAGAAAAGGAGTATTTCGTTTTAAATGAAAGCTCCTTTTTTGAATTCTTAAAAAATAAGTTAATAATAGTAGATATGCGAAAATACTTTTTTTATGAACCTATTATTTTGCAATTAATATATATTTATTGAATATCTATATAGTAATAAAAAATGATAATGTTATTATTTTTGAAGGAAGAATATAGATGGAAAAAAATAATTTAATTAAACTTAAATATAATAAATCTTCAAAAAAAGTAAATTCAAATAATTTCAAGATATATACTCCTGAAATGATAGAAAAGTATAAAGATTACCAAAGAAGATTATTAAAAATTAATGAGGATAAAGTCAAGGTAAAATTCCTACTATATAGAAAAATTTATAATTACTATTCTCAAGAAAATAATCTAGATATTAGCATTGAAAGAATTTATATCAAGTCAAAGCTAGACTCATATACGTTTGGAGGATGTGGAATAGGCGCATCAATTTTGGCAGGATTAACAGCAAGTGGTATTTTTTCTTATATAGATAATTATATAAAAAAACTTAGTCCAACTTTCTTGGGCATATATATTGTATTAATTTTAGTATTTGGACTTAAAATTCTTTCGAATGAAGATAGCAAGGTAGAAATGTATAATATGTTTTTAGAAGTATTAAATAATCTAGAATATGATAAAAATGAAAAATGAGGATAATTAAAATAAGGATAAAAGTCTACATTAGTGCACAATATATTCTTGTAGAAAGGAAGTGTTTATAATGAGTAATGAATCAAAATCAAAATCAAACAATCTTCAAAGCTTTTCTAGTACAAGTGGCACTAGTGATTCAGATTTATCTAGCAAAGAAGAACTTAGAGAACAAAAAAGTGCAGGGTGTAATCAATGGGATTCTGTACCACGTACTTATGACAAAGAAGAGTCTACACATAAACATGAAAAAACTGCCACTAATAATCAATGGACATCTACATCTAAGTAAGAACTTACTGTAATAAATACTACTTTAAATAAAGAGGGAGTGGATATTATGAGTGAAGAAAAGAAAAGACGTGAGTCTGACAAAATGAATGATGGTTATTATGATTATCAAGGTGGATATATTTCTTATGACCCTGAAGTTTTAACAGAGCACTATACTGTAAAAGGATTTGAAGGTAAAATAAAAGATAAACAATTATCAGATAGTAAATGGTGTTAATGAATAAAAATATAAATTAAGTATATATATTAATATAAAATACTTAAAGTTTCCTTCATATAGATTAGCTATTGCCTATATGAAGGAAACGATTTTTATGAATCATACTATTAACAATAAACTACGATATTATATTTTTAACTATTTAAACTTTTAAATTGAAAATATTCTAATATATATTTATTTATATATTATTCTATATATTAACACATTGTTTAAGTCTATCAAAAGTTGACTATAATTTTTGTAAGATTTATAATTTATTTATTAAAGGGGAAATGAGGAATTTTTATGGTTTTTTTAGAAAAATTATCTTTATTCAATATGAATCATTTCAGGAGATTATATAATAGGAGTGAAGATGCATATTCGTGCGATAAAAGTTTTTTTGAAATTTATGATGAAGAATCTTTTATAGTAAAATATATAATTCGTAAACAAATTAGGCTTTTTAGGGTTAATAGGGAATATGTCGGGTATATATGGTACGAATATCCTTCGTATAACGGTTTTAGTAATATATATTCTATATATTTGAAAGATGAATATATACATTTAATTAATTCTAAAATCTTATCATTCTTTAATGCTAGTGCTTTCAGATTCGATATGTTAGCAAACTCAAAGGCTTCTTTTATAATGAAAAAATTAAATTTTGATGTTAATTCTAATAATATTTTAATGAAGATAAGGACAAGCAATATTAAAAATAATTTTTATGAAAATAAAATATTTTTCAAACATTTTAAAGAAGGACAAGATGAAGAGTTAAGATGTAGAATTCAAAATTCTGTTTTTAATGAAAAAAATAGAGTTCCTTTAACAGTTGATGATATATATAGAGAAGAAGAAGAAGACTACTATATAAAAGATTTTGGTGTTTTTATATGCAATAATAATGGACAAGTTGTCGGATATGGTCAAATTATTTTCAATAGAGGATTTTATACTATTGTTAATTTAGGGATATTAGAAGAATACAGAAAACATGGGTATGGAGAGTTATTAGTTAGATATCTCATAGACTTATGTTATAGAAATTCTATAAAAACTGTTTATATAAGAGTGGAAAGGAATAATTTAAAAGCCTTATCTTTGTACACTAAAATTGGATTTAGAGAATATCAATCTTTTATTAGTTGGTATAAAAAAATTAATTAATTAGCGTTAGGAGTTGTCAATAAGTATAACTCCTTTAATTATGCATAATTCTAGTCTTTTATTTAGAATTATTATTTGTTATAATACTATAGAAATTGTAATTTATACGGAGGAACAATAATGAACTTTGATATAGAAAAACTAGATAGCCAAATGGCTAGTGATGAAAAAAAATTATTCTTTATACAAACTTATGGTTGTCAAATGAATGAAGAAGATTCAGAGAAACTTTCAGGTATGCTTAAAAGGATGGGGTATGAAAATACTGAGAATAGAGATGAGGCATCTATAATTATATTTAATACCTGCTGTGTTAGAGAAAATGCGGAAAATAAGGTTTTTGGAAATCTTGGCGCTTTAAAAAAGCAAAAGGAAAAGAATCCTGATTTAGTTATTGGAATATGTGGATGTATGATGCAGCAAAAAGGGATGGCTGACGATATATTGAAGAGATTTCCATATGTAAACATAATATTTGGAACTCATAACTCGTATAAGTTTCCTGAATATTTAAATAGAGTTAAAACAGAAGGTGTTCAAATTAAAGAGATTATTGACAAGGAAACTGAAATAGTAGAGGGGATACCTATAGATCGAAAAAGTGATATTAAGGGCTTTGTAACTATTATGTATGGATGCAATAACTTTTGTACATATTGTATAGTTCCTTATGTTAGAGGTAGAGAAAGAAGCAGAAAGCCAGAAGATATAGTAAATGAAATAAAAGACATGGTAACAAGAGGGTATAAGGAAGTAACTCTTTTAGGACAAAATGTTAATTCGTATGGAAAAGGATTAGAAGAAAATATTACTTTTGCAGATCTTTTGAGAAAAGTTAATGAAATAGAGGGACTTGAAAGAATTAGATTTATGACTTCTCATCCAAAAGATTTAACTTTAGATGTTGTATATGCTATAAGAGATTGTGATAAAGTATGTGAGCAAATTCATTTACCAGTGCAAAGTGGTTCTGATAGAATTTTAAAAGAAATGAATAGACATTATACAAAGGAACAATACATCACATTGGCAAAAAAAATAAGAGCTGAAATTCCAGATGTAACATTTTCTACTGATATAATTGTTGGTTTCCCTGGAGAAACTGAAGAAGATTTTAGTGAAACATTAGAGCTAGCTAAAGAAGTTCGATATGATGCTGCTTTCACATTTATTTATTCGAGAAGAAATCATACTCCAGCGGATAAAATGGAAAATCAGATACCAGATGAAATTAAACATGAACGTTTTAACAGATTAGTTGAGATAGTTAATGCAGGCATAGCTAAAGGAAATAAGGATGCAGAAGGAAAGACGTATGAAGTTTTAGTTGAAGGTTATAGTAAAAATGATGAGTCAAAACTAACAGGTAGAACTAGGAACGGAAGACTAGTTAACTTTGAGGGTGGGGAAGACCTAATAGGAAAATTAGTTAATGTAAAAATAGTTAAAGCTAATTCATTCTCTTTAATTGGAGAAGTTGAAAAGTAAAAAATAAATTTATGATTTAAATAAAATAAATTAAAATAGTCTGTATAGATTCTTAATAGGAGAGGCGTTATAACTTACCCTAATAGATCATACAGACTATTTTCTTTAGTTGGTTAAAATAAAAATCTTATAAGTAAATACGAACATTTGTTCTAAAACTATAAAAATAGCATTTTTGTTCATTATACCTATTATTGCTTTTATAATTTGAAAAAAATATAAATTATAGGTTTAAAGAACTTTAATGTGGGATTTATCACATAATAAAAATAAAAAATATTTCATGTTGTGATGATATCTTGTGGAATAAATGCCATTTTTATCATCTGAGAACGTTTGTTCTGTGAATTATAAGAATTAATTTGTTATTTTTTAAAATATATAGATAAACAGCTTAAGAATTAGATTTATTAGATGAATATATTTTCAAATTTGCTAAGACTTTAAGTTTGTATATTCACAAGAAATCATAAATATATTTGTGGAGAAAACATTTGAAAATGAGCTTTTAAAGGTTCTTAGCTGTAGGTTGTTCCAGCTTAGTTTGTCAAACTGAAAGTTGGAACATGCTAAAGTGGCTACAACCTGCTGCTTAGAACCTTAAGCGATATTTTCATAGCTTTTCGGAACAAAATATTTATGATTTCGGTAAGTTATCACATAAATTTAGTTTTATAGTTGGATATCTATAAAGAAGTTAAACTTGTATTTGATTTTAGCAATTGTTTAATTAGTTTTAATTATATCTACAAATGAACATTCTATTGCTTTTTTTAGATCATTAGGATTCATTTCTATTTGGGAACCTATTTTTCCTCCACTAAATACAATTGTATCAAATAATAATGCGTTTTCTTGAATAAAAGTTTTGAATATCTTTTTCATACCGAGTGGGGAACAGCCACCTCTAATGTATCCTGTTACTTTGTTTATATCTTTAACGTGAATCATTTCTATATTTTTTTCACCTGCTATTTTGCTGGCTTTTTTCATGTCTAATTCTTCAGCAACTGGAATAACAAAAACATAAAATTCTTTAGAATGACCTTGAGTTACTAAAGTTTTAAAAACTTGATTAACGTCTTTTTCTATTTTGTGTGCAACTGCAATACCATCTATCTTACCATCATTATTTTCGTAGCTGTGAGTTGTGTAATTTATTTTGTTGTTATCTAGAATTCTCATAGCATTAGTTTTTCCTTTTCCTTGAGCCATAATTTTAACATTCCTCCGTAAGTTTTAATTTATATTCACTACTAATGATTAGTGACATTATTTATTTAAATTATATCATAAAAGCAGATATAGTTTTTTGTTTTAAGATTATTTATATATTTGAATTTTAGATACAAAAATCATCTGAATTTGATTAAAAACTGAGTTTGATTAATATGAATTTGAACTTTTGTTAAATGTAGAAAATATAGTATCGAATAACGTTCGAATTTATTTTTTTGTCAGAATCGAATAGTATTTAAT
Source organism: Clostridium beijerinckii (assembly GCF_036699995.1). NCBI lineage: Bacteria > Bacillati > Bacillota > Clostridia > Eubacteriales > Clostridiaceae > Clostridium > Clostridium beijerinckii. Next base: position 2,863,903 of record NZ_CP144906.1, read on the forward strand.
GGAAATATAATTGTGAAAATATGAGAGAAAACAGTGCAGTGATAATTATTATCATTGTGTGGAGAAAAAGAAAAAACTTAATAGTGTTTAAAATTAATTTTATTATATGAAAATCATTCGTTTTTTTATTTCAAATAAAATTAAAAAATATTCCTTTGGAATTTATGGTTGAAGTTATAAATTTTGATTAAGTTTTAATAATCAAAAGTGTTTGGAGAATTGAATCGTAAAAGCTTATTATAAAGTATTGATGATAAATAGTTTTTAATGAGAAAGCACAGGAATAATTCTGATATTGATTTAAATGCAAAGACTAAAATTATAATAAAATCATTTAAATTATAATAAAAATAGCTAATAATTATTTCGCTAAATATACATTTAGCGAAATAATTGCATAAATTTATGATATTTGATATAATATTTTTAACTTAGTATAAAATTACTTTATTAGAATAAATTTTATCAATGATGATTTAAATTATTAATATCGTAACTTAATTAATAAGAAATTTATAAATAATGCAGGTGGAAAAATGAAATACGATATCCAAGTTCTTAAGAATAATAATCTGCCAGAAAGTTTAGTTGATTTTTTAAATTATTTAGAGACAATTAAAAGTACGTCTATAAATACAATTGATGGGTATAGAATAGATTTAACTATATTTTTTAGATTTATGATGATTTATAAAGGAAAGGTGAATTCTGATTCTGTTGAGTTTGAAGATATAGACATAAGCGTTATTGATGATGAGTTTTTAAGGGGTATAAAACTTAGAGATTTGTATGCGTTCCTTTCTTTCACGGAGAAATACAGAGACAATAGTTCGTATGCTAGAGCCAGAAAAGTTGCTACTTTAAAATCTTTTTTTAAGTTTCTTTTTGGGAAAGCTAAAGTGATCACAGAGAATCCAGCTTTAGAGTTAGAATCACCTAAAATAAATAAGCGTCATCCTGTATACCTTACTCTAAATCAAAGCATTCATCTATTGGAATCTTTAAATAAAAATGATAAAAACTACTCCAGAGACTATTGTATTTTGATGTTCTTTTTGAATTGCGGAATGAGACTTTCGGAACTCTGTAGTATTCAAATTGATAAAATTAGAGATGATACTCTTACTATCATAGGTAAAGGAAATAAAGAAAGAACCGTTTATTTAAATGATGCATGCCTCAAAGCTTTAACAAATTATTTAAATGTACGAGATGATTCTAAAGCTTTGCCGGATAATAAAAAGTTTTTATTTTTATCATCTAGAAATGTTCCTATAAATAAACGTACGGTTGAGATAATGATAAAAAAACATATAACAAATGCAGGGTTAACTGATGATAAATATACTCCACACAAGTTGAGGCACACTGCTGCAACTCTTATGTATAAGTACGGAAACGTAGATATAAGAAGTTTGCAAAGTATATTGGGTCATACAAATATTTCGACAACTCAAATTTATACGCATGTTGATGATGATTCGTTGAGAGATGCTGTAAAATCAAATCCTCTTTCAAAATTGTAAAGTTTTATTATTAAAATTTATAATAAAAGATTTCTACTACTCTCCTACTATGCTTTGGTATTGCTTAAAATAAAAAAATAAAAGGTTACTTTATTTTCTATCGTAACCTTTTTGTGCTTAATATAAATATTTTTAGTGTTGTGGTCTTAGTGTGTTTCCGTACATTTTTCCAAACTCGTCAACATATGCAGGTTCTTTTCCTTCATAAACGATAAGAGTATTTCCTTTTCTATAATAATAAGGGCTCGTATTGTTATTTGCATTATTGCTGCTAGCATTCATTCCGTTTGGTACGATTCTGTTAATAGCCCATTCTAGCTCTGTTGGAGAATTATACTCGTATATTCTAACTACATCTCCACCTAATAAATAATCTGTTTCATTTCCTTTAAAATAATCATTTTTATTAGTGTTAGTTGATTCTTTAACATCATATCCGGCATTTGTGAAATCGTTTTTAAAGTCTGCGGCTCTATATGTTGTATCATTAGTAGTTAGACCTGTTCTATCCCTCGTAGTATCTGAATTTGATCCAGCTACGTTGTTTTGGTTAGTATCTCCTACTGCATTATTTTGATTGGTATTCCCTCCTGTAGTCCCATTTCCTGTTCCGCCAATTCCATCCGATGAACTTCCATTATTAGAAGTTCCGCCTTGCATGTTTCCGTCAGTACCATTTTGAAAATTATTAGCACCAGTACCTGTTCCATCTACACTTCCACTTCTAATGCCATCGTTTGTTATGTCGTTTTGTCTAGTGGCATCATTATTTGTTCTTGTTCTTGACATGTTACCACACCCAAACAAAGATATTGAAACCAAAAGAATTGCTGTCAAATTCAACGCTAAAATAGATTTTCGCTTCATAATAATTCATCCTTTCTTGTGAAATCTTCTACGAAATTATTATGTGAAATAAAGCGAAAATCTATGCATTTCTTTATTGTAGTCTACAAGCTTCTTTTATTCAATTGATTTTTTTAATCTTCTAACTCCAGGATAGACTTCTTCTGTCATTTCATCGAGGACCATATCATCAGCCAAACTGATTTCATCTAAATATTCAATATGATCAAAAGCATCTTCGTAAGCACTGTCTTCAAGATTAAAATCATTTAAGTCAATGTCATTTGATGTTTTTGCAAACTTATTATATATAGATTTTAAATCTAATTTATCTTCGTTAATTTCATGTAATTCATCTTCGTTTAAGGATGCTTTTAAGTCATTTAAAAATTCTTCTTCTAGTAATTCATTTTCTTCTTGTGTTTTCGCAATGTCTTCTATTTTAATGGCTTTTGTATCTATGCCGTTCATTTGCAAACACTTACCACAATTATCACATATTTTATTTTCATAGATATCGCAATAATCATCATCAGTATATTTATATGTCATTTAAAACACCTCATTTTTTTATTATGGAAACTTAATTATATCAAAAACAATAAATTAAATCAAATTTTTTATCGAAGATAAATATCTAATAAAGAATAAAATAATTTAACATAGATAAATTATTTTATTCGATCTAATTGTTCAATCTAAATTATATCATCCCATTCTATATATTTACTAAGTATACCAACAGCTTTTTCTAAGTAAGTCTTTTCTACTTCAGTAAATCTTTCGAATTCTTCACTATCCAAGTCTAAAACTCCAATAAGATTTTCTTCTTTAATTATAGGAATGACTATTTCTGAATTTGAGGCAGCATCACACGCTATATGCCCCTTAAAATTATGTACATCTTTAACAAGTAAAGTTTCTTTTTCTAATGCAGCTTTTCCACATACCCCCTTCCCTATTTCAATTTTTGTACAAGCAGGCATTCCTTGGAATGGTCCTAATACAAGAGTATTATTTTTAACCAAATAGAATCCACACCAATTTATTCTATCTATAAGGGCATTAATTAATGCTGATGCATTACAAAGCTTTGTTATTGGAGAATCTTCATCTCCTTGAATCAAACCTTCAAGCATTATAAGCATGTTGTCTAATTTGCTTTCTGTACTCATGCCTTCAAAAATTTTAATATCAAACATATCTACTACCGCCTCACTTTGAAACTATTGTTCCAAAAAAATTATTTTATAACTTTAGTTATTCTACTATAAAATAATACTACCATTTTTAATTAATTGGAATACTTAGTTAATATATTGTATTGCAATTTAGTGTTGTATCTAAACCAAATACATACTACCTATAAACACTTTAGAACACAAGTTTGCTATGTTATATAGTATATGTTATAATTATTAGAAGAATAGTGAGGTGTTTGTAATGTCAGACGAAAAAGATAAGCAATCAGAGATATATGAATTTTTAAAAAGTTATACAGAGAGCAAAGGTTATCCACCTTCAGTAAGAGAAATTTGCGAAGCAGTCTCTTTAAGGTCAACTTCAACTGTTCATGGACATTTAAAAAGATTAGAGAAAAAGGGAATGATTAAAAGAGATCCTTCTAAACCAAGGGCTTTAGAAATAGCAGAACTTTCAATGCCGAAAAAAGAAATGATTAACATTCCTATTATAGGCAAAATTACAGCAGGTTCTCCAATACTTGCAACTGAAAACATAGAAGACACATTTACGCTTCCATTGGATTTTATAAAACATGATAGAGAATTGTTTATGCTGCGTGTTTCTGGTGAAAGTATGGTTAATGCAGGTATTAGAGATAATGATTTCGCTATTATAGAAAGTGCACAAACAGCGATGAATGGTGATATAGTAGTAGCTTTAATAGAAGATAGTGCTACAATCAAAAGATTTTTTAAAGAAAAAGATCATATTAGACTTCAACCAGAAAATGATGCTATGGATCCTATAATAGTAGATGATTGCATGATTTTAGGAAAACTTGTAGGTATATTCAGATCTTTTTAAACAAATTACTTTGTTATTGATTTCGAAATTATATTATAAGATAGTAAATTAATAGACTATTAAATTTTATGATCTATAAAATTTAATAGTCTATTTTTAATTTCATACCCACTTACATATTTGTAAGCTAGTGATAAATTAATGATATTATCTATCTACTTCTAAAACTTTGCTCAACCCAATAAGTATTCCTATTTTTCCGTGATCAAAGTTTAATCCACCTTGAATATATGCTATATATGGCTCTCTAACTGGTCCATCAGCTGATAATTCGATTGTTGAACCTGAAATAAATGCTCCAGCAGCCATTACAATTTCACTATCATATCCAGGCATTGCCCATGGCTCACACACTGCAAATGCATCTATAGGAGATCCGGCTTGAATACCACTACAAAAATTAATTAATTTTTTAGCGTCGCCAAATTCAATTGCTTGAATTATATCAGTTCTTTTATCTGTTGATGAAGGAAATACCTTAAATCCTGCAATTTCCATTACACGGGCGCAAAATATTGCTGTTTTTACAGCTTCTATGGCTACGTGAGGAGCGGAGAACAATCCTTGATATAAACTTCTCATAAGTCCATATGTAGCGCCATATTCGCCTCCTACACCTGGTACAGTCATTCTATTAGCAGCTGCATCAACATACTGCCTCTTTCCAACGATATATCCTCCACCTGGAGCAATACCTCCACCTATATTCTTCATAAGTGATCCAGCCATTATATCTGCACCATATTCTGTAGGTTCAACAGGTTCAATAAATTCTCCGTAACAATTATCAACAAATATAATTACGTCTTCTCGTATTTGTCTTATATGTCTAATAACTTCAGCTATTTCAGAAACTAGAAAAGATTTTCTTGAAGCATAACCAGTGCTTCTTTGAATATGTATAAGTCTAATACTTGGATCATTTCTCAATGCTTCTTGAATTTTATCAAATTGAAATTTACCTTCATTATCTAAATCTACTATATCGGTTTTAATTCCATATTGATCTAATGAACCGGCGTTTTTCTTCTCTGATAGTCCAAGAACCCCAAGCAAAGTATCATAAGGAAGTCCTGAAACACATAAGATCTTATCTCCAGGCCTAACATTACCAGCGATAGCGCATCCAATAGAGTGTGTACCACTAACAAAATGTGGACGGACAAGTCCGGCTTCAGTATTAAAGATATTAGCATATACTTTATCTAATGAGTCACGCCCTAAATCATCAAGTCCATAACCTGTAGTGTTTGTAAAGTGAGAGTCGCTAATCTTTTCTAATTGAAATGCTTTCAGTACTTTAAGTTGATTAAATTCTCTAATTTCATCATATTCCTTAAATTGAGCTTCAGTATCATATAAAGCCTGTCTATATATTTCAAATGTCCTTTCACTAATATTATAGTTCTTAATTAAAAATTCTTCTGTCTTTTTTAACATATCTAAGTCTCATCCTCCAAAGTTTAGAAATACTCAAAAATAAATAGGCAAAAATGCCTATTTACTAAGTAGTTTCGTATTCGTTATCTGCAAATAAAATTGGTTTAGTTGGCGTTATAGTTGATATTGCATGCTTATATATAAGCATTTGCTTATTATCGCAATCCAAAATAACAGTGAAATTATCAAAACCCTTTACAGTACCTTTTAATTGGAATCCATTTACTAAGTGTATTGTTATTTGTATTTTATTTTTTCTCGCATTATTTAGAAATACATCTTGTAGGTTGTTTTGTTGCTTATTGACCAAAATATAACACCTCCATAAGTGATTTTATTACTAATATTATAACGCTAGTTCTTTATTATGTCATTAATAACTTTATCTAAAATTTCATCATCACTCATAATATCTTTATCTAAAAATATACATCGTTTATCACGTCTAAACCATGTAAGTTGCCTTTTAGCGTAATTTCGAGATCCTTGTTTTATCATATCTATTGCTTTATCTAGAGTTATTTTACCCTCTAGATAATATAATATCTCTTTGTATCCTATCCCCTGCATAGATTGAATATCTGAATTATATCCCATTTCTTTTAATCTTATGCATTCGTTTAGCAATCCCTTTTCCATCATTAAATCAACTCTCATATTGATTCTATCATATAATTTTTCTCTATTCATAGTTAGTACGTAATAATATACGTCATAATCACTATTATAAAAATCCAATCCCACATTATACGAGCTAAAAGGCTTATTAGTAAGTTTATAAACCTCTAACGCTCTAATAACTCTTTTTCTATTGTTAGCATGAATTTCTTTGTAACTTACAGGGTCAACATCTTTAAGCATTTCATGTATATATTCATTACCCTTTTCTAATGCTAAATTTTCTAGATATTCTCTATAAACTTCATCTTTTTCTGCTTCTGTAAAAGTCATGTTACAAGTTAATGAATTAATGTATAAACCTGTTCCTCCTGATATTATTGGAAATTTTCCGTTACATATAATTTTTTCTAATGCTTCTTCACCAAGTTGTTTAAAATCTGCTACTGAAAAAGGAGTATCAGGTTCTATTGCATCAATTAAATAATGCTTTATCCCGTTCATTTCATCTTTAGTTACCTTTGCAGAGCCTATATCCATATATTTATAGATTTGCATAGAATCAGCTGAAATAATTTCTCCATTTAAATTTTTTGCTAATTTTATTGAAAGATCAGTTTTTCCTACTGCGGTAGGGCCACCAATAACTAATAATTTTTGCTTCATTATTTTATCCCTTCGTTAACAATTTTAAAGTTTATATTCATTTAGAATAATATAAAAGTATTATATTATTCTTTTAAATTTCTTATCAATGTCTATACTTGTAAATTTTATTATTACAGGCCTTCCGTGTGGACAGTGAAAAGGATCATCTATATATCTTAAATCTTCAATTAATTTAATCATCTCATTCATTTCTAATTTATCATTTCCTTTAATAGCCGCTTTACATGCTTTAGTTGCAATAGCATTATGTTTTACTTCACTTGTTTTGCCGTTTCCTAAATTTTTTAAATTATCAAGTATATCTAGGAACAAGTTTTTAGGATTAAGTCGTCCTAGAAAATACGGAACTTCCTTTAAGGATAATGAACTTCCACCAAACTCTTCTAATAAAAAACCAGCTTCTCTAAATATATCTTTATTCTCTTCAAAATAAGAATAATCATCAATACTCAAATCGATTATACTTGGAACAATAAGAGGTTGAATTATAATAGTACCTTCTTCAATTTCTTTAAGATATTTTTCGAATAATATCTTTTCATGAGCAGCATGCTGATCAATCATGTATAAAGTACCGTCATACTCTCCTAATATATAAGTTTTATTATATTGACCTATTATAGTAATTGGTGGAAACTTAGCAATAGGATTTGGTTTAATATTTTCGTATTTGTTTTCTATAGGTTCAGAATTAGATTTTATTTCATCTTCATCATTGTCATTATAATCATCAACCAAATTTTCTATATATGAATTAGGTTTAAGATCTACAGGAATACTTATAGGCTCCTTATTTTCCTCGTTATAATCAGCACTTTCCTCAACTATTGTTGTTTTATTAATATTATTCAAGCTTGGATCATATACACTTTTAAAGCTACTCTCGTTATTAGCCTTGAGGTCTTTTCCTTGAGACATTAAAGTCTTTGCTGCAGAACTTGCAAATTTAACCTTTTCTTCTTCTTCTTTTATTTTAAAAGTAATCTCCTCAAATGTTGGTATTGGCTCTTTTTTTATACTTTCTTCTTCTTTTATCGCAAAAGTCTCAAAAACTTCATTTTTTAATGCAGTATGAACTGCTCCAAAGATCTTTTTAAATATCATTCTTTCATCATTAAATTTTATTTCAGCCTTTGTTGGATGAATATTAACATCTACATATTCAGGATATACTTCTATAAATAATATAAAGAACGGAAATTTATTTACTGTTGAAAATGACTTAAATGCTTGCTCTACAGCTATTGCTAACGCCCTATTTTTTATGTATCTTTTATTTACGAAAATACTTTGATTATTTCTTGATCCTCTAGCTATTTCCTCAGTTCCTACATAGCCATAAACAGTTATTAAATCGGAACTATCACTAAAGTAAAGTATATTATCTGTTATAGATTTACCATATATAGTTCTTATTACATCCTTAAGATCTCCATTACCAAAGGTATGTAATACTTTTTTGTGATTATTATACAATTTAAAACTTATTTTAGGATTTGCAAGTGATAATCTTGTTACTATATCATTTATTAATGAACTCTCTTTTGATACAGATTTTAAGAACTTCTTCCTAGCAGGAACATTAAAGAATAGATCTTGCACTTCTATTATAGTACCTTTATTTATTCCACACTCTGTTACTTCTGATGCTTTACCGCCTTCAATAGATATTTCATACCCAAAAGCTTCTTTATCCTGCTTAGACTTTAAATTAACTTTACCTACAGATGCTATAGATGGCAGTGCTTCGCCTCTGAATCCAAGAGTATGTATATTATAAATATCTTCTGACTCTTGTATCTTGCTTGTAGCATGCGGAAGAAATGCTTTTGCTATATCATCCTTATAAATCCCGTCTCCATCATCTATTATTCTAATAAGAGAAATTCCACCTTCTTCTATTTCAATGATTATGTTCGTAGAATTTGCATCAATTGAATTTTCAATCAATTCTTTGACTACTGACGCAGGTCTTTCCACAACTTCTCCTGCTGCAATTTTATTTGCTGTGTCTTCGTTTAATATATTTATTCTCTTCAAGATGCCTTTTCCTCCTTTCAATGCTTATGGGCGTAAAATGTAAATGAGAAAATCACGTTCAAATAAGCCTTCCTAATGAACACATTAACTTATTTCTAATACATTGTTATTATTGCATACTTGTTTAATATATTCAATAATATTGAAATGCTGGTATAGGAATGACCTACAATTCTTATATATCTTTTTGAATATGATTTTTATTGTATACTCTAAATGATTTTAGTATTTCTATTAATATTTCCATTAGAACAATATTATATTTAATTTACATATAAGTAACAATATAAATACAAAATATATTTACAATAAATAATATTTGCTGTTAATATGGTTAAGCTAATATTAGAAATTAAATATTTTCTATAAGGAGGCTTTACTATGAATGATAAAGAATTCTATAATTCAACTAAAAGTGTATCTGATCCAGCATCACAAAACTATAGCAAAGAAGTAAAAGAAAAAGCACATCAAGAAAGTCCATTTGGAGAAGCTAAATCTTCTCCTCATACCGAATTTAAAAAGAAAAGACACTAAAATTATGAATCCACGACAAAAATTAAATAATGTCGTGGATTCATGAATTTTAAATTAAATTATCATCTTTCAACAGATTATATAGTGTAGGATTAAAATTAAATTGACCAATTAAATTTTCAACTTCAAATAACGCTTTTTCTTTTTTATCCTTAGATATATTAGACTTAGAGGCTCTAATCAATATATTTTTAGGCGAATGTGCAATATCAATAAATTCTAAAAGTTGTGTTTTGTATCCTATGCTTTCTAAAAGGTTGGCTCTAACAGAATCAGTCATAAGTGCTGCAATTCTTTCTTGAACTATTCCATACTTTGTTAATATAGACAGTGAATCTGTTTTCATTTGGGCATTAAATTCGTGTTGACAACAAGGGACAGAGAATATTAATTTGGCATTCCATTTTATAGCATTATATAATGCATAATCAGTAGCAGTATCGCATGCATGTAATGTTATTACCATATCAACTTTATTATTATATTTAAATCCATTTATATCTCCAAGTTCAAAGTGTAAATTTTCATAGTTATAACTTTTGGCTATATCATTGCATTTTTTTATAACATCAGCTTTAAGATCTAATCCAATCATCTTTACTTTAATATTCTTTATTTCTACAAGGTAATAATACAATACAAAAGTTAAGTAAGATTTTCCACAACCAAAATCTAAAACAGTAAGTTCTTTATAATCATTTTTCTTGATTTCATCATCAATAATTTCGACAAAACGATTAATTTGCTTGTATTTATCATACTTTGAGTTCACTACTTTTCCTTCTTTAGTAAATACACCTAAATCTATTAAGGGCTCAATAATCATACCCTCTTTTAATATATAATTTTTTTCCTTGTTATGTGCTTTATTAAGTGTTTTTTGATTATCACTCTTTTTCTTACTTAATAGAACCTTGCCCTTTTTTGATATTTTTACCTCAAAGCTAGCCGAATTTGACCATGCAGAAATTTGCTTATAATTTGGCTCCACATACTCAATAATTCTTTCTTCTAAAATATCTGTATCAATGTTTTCATGGAACACCTGCTTATCAGTATATTTTTCTATTTGATAGTACGTTCTTTTATTATTTTCTTTTAGATATATAACTATTTTATTATATTCAAAATTTTTATTTGTTTTATTGCTAACAACTAGCTTTATAACATTGTCTTCTATTATTTCTTTAATTGCTTTTTTCAACTCTTCCATACTTCAACTCACCTTATATTCAATAATCTTGTTTACTAACAGTATTAATATATTAGTTTTAAACCTATTTTTATATTTTATATTAATTTCATCTACAATACTATGATTATTTATAGATAATTTCAATATTAGGAATTTATTATTTAGGATGCTTCATCAATTAGATTATACCTTTTCTTAATAAGTCCTTGAATGTAGCCCATTCTACAAATTTTCCACCCATACTTTCTAAATGCTTTGTATGCATCTGGCAATCTATAAATATGAAATTTTCGTTTTTTAGTTTTTCTGCAAGCTTTATTAATGCTATTTTAGATGCATTACTTACCTTAGAAAACATACTCTCTCCGAAGAAGCATTTTCCTATTTTGACGCCATATAAACCTCCTACTAATTCATTATTAAGATATGTCTCCACGCTCATTGCATAACCTTTATTAAATAAATTCATATATGCTTTTTTCATATCATTGCTTATCCAAGTTCCCTCATTATTATCTTCTCGAATATCCTTGCAATTACTAATTACACCATAAAAATCTTTGTTGAAAGTTACATGAAACGTCTCTTTTTTTATAATTTTCTTCATTGATTTAGAAATTTTAATTTCATCTGGTATTAATATAAATCTTGGCTTGGGACACCACCAAAGAATCGGCTCACCTTCGTTATACCATGGAAATATACCATTACGATAAGCTAATATCAATCTTTCTAATGATAAATCTCCTCCGATTGCCAAAAGCCCATCTTTTTCTGAAAGCTCAGGATTAGGAAATATTATCTCATTTGTTAGTCTAAATATGGGCATCATATTCACTTCCTTGTATTTTAATTCTTCTTTTAAAATTATTCTATCATATTCTAATACTTAAATAATTCTTTGCAAAAAAATAAGCTTGTAAAAGCCTATTTTTTTATTATAATCACTATACTTAGATTTATTATTTAGTTCCTTATATAAGTTCCCAAAAAGATAATTCATTTTATATAAATTTGTTTGGTTATATAAAATTAAAGTTTAAGATAAACTTTAATGAATCAAAGTGTTTAGACTATATATAACACATATACAGCCTAGTGTATTATTAAAAATACAAAATACTTTATGATTATAACATTTTATAAAAATCTAACATTGATTCCTTTACCAAGAAGTTGGACGTGCTATTGACTTTGGTAAGATTGTATTAGAATCTCCTTTCGCTGAATTAATCTGAGATTGCGTAATGAATAAGCTATCTTTAAGATTAGCACCTCTAATATCTGCATCACGTAAGTCAGCTCCAATAAGATCCGCATAACTCAAATCATTTCCTTTAAGATCTGCTGCTATGAGAAATGCCCCTCTTAGGTCCGCGCCTTTAAGATTAATCTTTTTAAGATCTGCACCAATGCAATCTAGTCTGCCAGCAATTGTTTTTTTACGTTTTAAGTTAGTTTTACTGTTACCAAGCGCTTTGGCCCTAACAAATTCACTTGTTTGCCTGAGTAGAGCATTAACATTATCTCTATGGACCTCTATATCTAAAGTCATAAGGAGGTCGGGTGCAGATTTAGTAATATCTTCTGTTTCGGTTATTAGATTATTTATTTTATTTTTTATCTTTTCATTAGTTTGAATTGATAAAGCTTGTTTTAGATACCACAACATTTCATGAAGCTGTCTCATAATCAAAAAAACTTCATACATTTTATCGGATAATTCAGGATTTTCTTTCCAATTATGTCCAGCATATGTGATTTGAGCAACCTTTTGTCCTGCACCAAAACAGTCGTAAGTTGTACAACCTTTAAGTCCTTTTTTTCTCAAATCCTTATGAATAGAGCAACTAAAATCTGATTGCAAATTTAAGCAAGGCTTTCCAGCGTTTTTATTGTTTGGAAATCCGTCTGAAGCCGAAAAATATAATGCAACACAGCAAAAACCAAAGCATTTTGGGCAATTAATTTTTAGATCTTCAAATAATTCCTCATCAAATGTATTTTCGTTTATATATGTCAAAGTAACTCACCCCGTAATATTATATATAATACAGTCATAACTTATAGCAAGTAATTTTTTACTAAAATATTGTATTATGTATTTAAAAACTCATGTTCCAACTGCATTTAGAATTATTTTAACATAATTGGAACTATTAAACTACTTTAATAGGATTAGAAAGTTTTTATTTTAAAGAAGATAAAACATAACAATACCCTTTATGATGAAGTACTGTTATGTTTTTATTCAAAAGTATTGATACTACAACTATTATGTGATAATTGTATTAATTGTTTAATTTTTTAGCTTCAGCAACTAACCTATATAGAGTGTTCATGGCTTCCATAGGATTTAAACTTAATATATCCACTTCGCTAACTTCTTTTAGAAATGCCTCTTTTTCTATAAAAGTAAAATCTAATTGCATATTGTTAGAAGAATCCTTATTCTTATGTTTTTTAGATGAATTTTCAGTCTTTTCATCAATTCTATGATCATTTTTATTACTTTCTGCTTTATTAAAAGAATCTTTTGCTTCAACTTTTTCTATATATTGACTCTTACTTTCACAGGCTTTTTCAGTAATAGTAACTACACTATTGTCTCTATTTATATCTAGAGCAACCTCATTTTCTATGATTTCAGTGTTTGTTACTTTGTGTATATCAAAATTATTTTCGCCTTCAAGGCCTAAAAGAATTTCTTTTGCTCTATTAATAACATCATCAGGAAGACCAGCAAGTTTTGCAACTTCTATACCATAAGACTCATCAGCACCACCTTCAACTATCTTTCTTAAGAAGATTACGCTATCTTTCATTTTCTTAACAGCTACAGAGTAATTCTTAACACCAGGCAAAACTCCTTCAAGTTTTACTAATTCATGATAGTGTGTTGCAAATAAAGTTTTACATCTTAAATTTTCATTACCAGTTATGTATTCAATGACAGACCAAGCTATCGAAAGTCCATCATAAGTTGATGTTCCACGTCCTACCTCATCTAATAATACTAGACTTTTAGACGTTGCATTCTTAAGGATATTTGATACTTCCCACATTTCAACCATAAATGTGGATTTACCACCAGCTAAATCATCAGAAGCTCCAATTCTAGTGAATATCTTATCACAAATTGAAATATTAGCACTAGCTGCTGGTACGAAAGATCCTATTTGAGCCATTAATGTAATAAGGGCAACCTGTCTCATGTATGTTGATTTACCTGCCATGTTAGGTCCAGTTATTAATAGCAATTCCTTATCACTTTGATTCAAGGTAGTATTATTGGAAACAAATTCACCTCTTCCAATTACCTTTTCAACAACTGGGTGCCTGCCATCTACTATTTCGATAATTCCATCTTCGTTGATTTTAGGTTTTACATAATCATTTTCAAGAGCGATTAATGCCAAGGTGGAAATACCATCTAGATTAGAAATTATTCTAGCACTTTTTTTTAGTCTTGCAATTTCCTTCTCAATGGAATCTCTTATATCAGTGAATAAAGAATATTCTAAGTTTATAAGCTTCTCTTCTGCACCTAGAATTTTATCTTCCATAATTTTAAGTTCTTCGGTTATATATCTCTCAGCATTTGCAAGAGTTTGTTTTCTTACATATCTACCTTCTGGAATAGAATTATAATTTGATTTTGAAATTTCTATGTAATATCCAAATACTTTGTTATAACCTACCTTTAAAGATTTGATTCCGGTAAATTCTCGTTCACGATTTTCCAGAGCTGCAATCCATTCTTTACCATGAAGCTTTGACTGTCTTAATTCATCAACTTCTGAATTATAACCATCTTTAATTATATTTCCTTCCTTTATACTTAAAGAGGGCTCTTCTTTAATGGAAAATTCAAGTAATTCTCTTATGTCTGATAGTTCATCTAAATTTTCATAATATTCTTTTAGCAGTTCTGAATTAGCAGTTCCTAAAAGTTCTTTTATAGATGGTAATTTGTCTAATGAAGCTTTAAGAGATAACATATCTTTTGCATTCACATTTTTATTTGAAATTTTACCGACAATTCTTTCTATATCATAAATATCTTTTAAAGAACTTCTTAAATCCTCATTAAAACTAATTGAACTAAATGCTTCGCTAACACCACTTAGTCTTTTTTCTATTTCAGATTTAATAATTAACGGTTCTTCAATCCATTTTCTAATTGTTCTACCACCCATAGATGTAGCACTTTTATCAAGAACCCATAAAAGAGACCCTTTTTTGCTTTTTTCTCGTATACTTTCAGTAAGTTCTAAATTTCTTCTTGAATTTCCGTCAATTGTCATGTAATTAATTATTTCATATTGTTCTAGCAAATTTATATTAGTTAAACTCATTTTTTGAGTTTCATATATGTATTTAAGTAGTACTCTGCTTGCAATTTCTCTTTCATTTACTAATCCAGAAACCTCTAAATCGGAAAATTGATCTATAATTTCTTCTTTTGATACAATAAATTCATTAAAGTCTTTCTCTGTAATAAGTGCAGTAGTTATACCCTTTATATCATCTATTAAAGATTGGCTAATGTTTTTATCTACTAAAATTTCTTTAGGTGCAACCTTTGAAATCTCGTCTAATAAGGTTATCTTTATATTATCAAAGGAAGTTGTTTTAAATTCGCCAGTACTTATATCCGAAACTGCTAAACCTATTTTTTCATTGCTTTCATATATAGTCATTAAATATGTATTATCATTTTCTAGAGAACTATTAGCATCTATGAATGTTCCTGGTGTAATTATTTTTACAACACCTCTTTTTACAATTCCTTTTGCTTCCTTTGGATCCTCAAGCTGTTCACATATTGCTACCTTATACCCCTTATTAACAAGCCTTGGTATATATGCTGCTGCTGCATGATGTGGTATTCCACACATAGGAGCTCTTTCCTCAAGACCACAATTTTTTCCTGTAAGAACTAATTCAAGCTCTCGAGATACAGTTATTGCATCATCAAAGAACATTTCGTAAAAATCACCTAATCTATAAAATAGAATACAATCACTGTATTCCTCCTTTGTTTTCATATATTCAACCATCATTGGCGTTAAAGCCATAATTAATTTCCTCCTTTTTATGTAGCTAGGTTACACTGTTTCTCGACCTAGATTTATATATATTTAATTTAAGGTAATATTTATATAAATTTCATTATACATCTAAAAATCCCTAGAACAATTATAACAATTATCTTAGAGATTTTCATTAATATTTTATTTAACTGAAAATAGATATAAATATTTATCTTAAAAGGATTTTTCTAATTTTAGTTTTTCTTAAAATTGTAATTATTAAGGCAGACAATAATAAAGAACAGATAAACCTAAGAATTGTATTTGCAAAAAGTACTGGTATAAACATTGCAAGCCATATCATAACTATTTGATGAGAACAATATATTCCTAAGCTATATTCCCTGCAGGCTTTAGAAACCTTAGTAGAAATATTTTTTGTGGAATTAATTGCCCAAATTAAGATTAAAGGGGCTGCAATTATTGCTGATAGATACATATTAGCGTCCTTAGCAATTCCAGTTTTATTTAACACAAAGGTTTCAATTAAAAGTAATATAATTGAAAGTATACTTAGTAATCCTGACTTTTGTATCTTTTCATTTAATTTATATTTGCTAACGATTGCACCTAAAGATACAAAAAGAATTGATTCGGTAATGCCTATTTGTGGAAGCATAAATATTGAAGTATATCCGTTGATTAATGGATTTATCATAGTTTTTTCAAACAACCCATAATAGGTATCTCCAGTTGTCCCAAATAGATATAATACAAATCCAATTATAAACAAGAAAAACAGCTTGTCTCTTTTTAATAATGGGGAAATTATAAAGATAGTAATAATTAGCGAAGATATATACCAAAGGCTTCCTGTAACCCCTGCAAATAATAATCTCTCAATAATTAAAATAGGTGGAGCACTTAAACTGCTTAAGACAAGTGGAAATAAAGCTATAATCTCTATAAGCACCCATAAAAAATAGATACGTAATAAATGCTTAATAGTTGATTTGGGTTCTTTTTCGGAACCAATTCTATTATATAAAAAATAACCCGAAACCATAAAGAAAAATGGCACAGCGAGTCTAGCAATACCCATACTAGTAGCAATCCATAAGTCATCATTTACGGACTTAAAAGCCATTGTATGAATTGATACAACTGCAATTGCAAAAACTAAGCGTAATACATCAACCATTCCATAATGAATATCATTTTTTGTTTCCATATCACAACACTCTCCCTTAACATATTAATATTTTAGAGCAGACACTTAGAATTTCAAATGCCTACTCATTAAAATCATTATTCCTAAACTTAGTTAGTAACTACCTTTAAATCATCAATTAGTCTATTAATTAATTCTGGAGATAAATATCTCTTACCACGATATTTATTTATATAAAAGAATAATTCACTTTCTGTATTGATTATTTCTCTAATTTGATTATTTCTACTTTTCTTTATTACAACTTTTTGATTGTTTCGTAAAGCATTTAATGCTTTTTCAAATACATCTTTTATATACTGATATTTTTCTTCAAATTCTTTTTGAGACTTTTCTTTCAAAGCTCCACTTTGGTAGCTTGTTGGCCCGAAACTAAGACCATAGCTTAAATAGAATCTTAATAAATACCTAGTTTCAAAATCATCATAAATTACATATGCATCTTCTTTATTACTCATTTTTTTACCTCCTACTTACTTATATAAATATGATAGTACAAGTAATAAGCCTTAGTTACATAAAACCTCTGAATTATACACTTTTAAAGCTCAAACGTCACTTAAGCTAAATTAGAGAA